>CATJNB010000158.1 GCA_949741605.1 uncultured Eubacteriales bacterium
CTATTTCGTTATACTTCTCCTGATCGTTTGGGATAAACTTCAAGGTATACGTATGTGCCGTTCCCCCGTTGACCTCTGGTGTGTCGTCGGCGTTTTCAGCAAAAGTAAATATCCCGTCAAAGGAATGGGCGTTGAGGTTGGAGTCATCAAACTGCAGCACCGCCTCCTCTAAGTGATAGCCATACACAAGGGTTGCCGACTTCGGCCAAGTAATTGGTGGGTCTTCTTTTTGGGCTGGTGCATTTGCTGGTGCTTTTACTAGTGTATTTGCTGGTGTGTCGTTGGATGTATCTTCCGGTGTGTCGTTATCGGTGACTCCATCCAGATCCACCCCGGAGAGAACGGATCTGCCGCCTGAGGAACTAAAGAGACCAATGGTATTGTTGGTATAGACGCGCCGGCACAGGGTAGCGTCCACATAGTCGAGCATCACGATTCCCATGGGGGTGGTGTAGTTGCGGCCCAGGTCAAAGTTGTCGGAACCAAGGTAATAATCTCTGCTGCTGAGCAGATTTGTGTTGACGTGGTTTGCACATTTAAACGGCGTATCCTTGGTGCCGCTTGCGTAGTTGAACAGGAACCCGTGGCTAGAGCCTGATTCGATGCGCTGTTTCCACGCTTTAGCGGTCTTTTGAAAGCTTATGAGCTTGTTTCTGCCGGTGGTGGAGAAGTTATCCTGGATACTCAGCGTAAGATCGTCCCCTTTGGAGGTGAACATGATATCGGTCAGGCCATCGCCACCTTTCATATCCCAGTTTTTGATCGTGGGGCCAAAATATTTCTTTTGATCCGCGCTCATCTTGTCCGTAGCAAAACTGCCCGCTAGGGCAACCATTTTCCCGCGGACCTGCCCCATAGTGATCTCATCGTTCGCAGTTCCTCCGGGCCAGCGGAACAGACTGCCGTTATAATCATTCAGGGCTTCCCGCACCTTGTCTTTTGTTTTGGTTTCCGCGTTGCCCGAGGCGCCGTTGATACTGATAAGCAGAATGGCGGTTTCTGACGGGTTATCTTTCAGATACGTGTCAATCCATTTTAATGCGTCCCGAAACTTGATATTGCCTTTCAGGTTATTCTCGGAATCCTGATGATCCTTGTGGTGACAGACGACCCAGTTTTTCCCGTGTACCAGCACAGCATCCTGGGAATCGTCATTCCAGCACACGCGCAGGTCAAAGGCGCGTACCCCGGCCTGCAATTGTTCGTCGATAAAATATTTCTGGGTTGCCACGAAATTAAAAAATTCATTCTGGCTGCCTTCCACATTTGCCGTACCGGCATCATGGGCGCCGGGAATCGAAACTTCCGAAAGCAGGGTATCATCCGGAATATATTGCATCCATGCGCTTTCAATGCCGTCGGCCTCGCGGTTCAGGACTTGGATGCGCCAGCGGTAGGGTTTGTTGTTCAGCTTGAGCCACCGATCCTCATTTCCGTTCCAGTTTGGGGCTTTCTCCTTATCTTTGAGTTCGGGAGCGACGTACCGCCCGGAAGCGTTGCTGACAATATAGAAGGTTTCGGGATCACCGTCGCCATCCTCCTCAAGATAAAACTTCTGGGTTTCCTTGCTCTTGGGTTCCCATAGGTGGACAATGGTCCCCTCGTTGGTTTTTCTCCCATCCAAATCCCAGTTTTTATCACTGCTGTGTTCGCGGAAATTGGTCCATTGGATGTTGAAGATACCATTCGAACAGTTTCTGATTCGCCATTTGATATTGGCGTCCTCTCGGCGTATGCGCAGGTCAGGGCCATTGTTGGGGTCAAGACCAGTTTCGCGGCCGAAATAGCCGTCAACGGATAAATAATAGTTTTTTGAATTTTCAATGAGCCTGCCGTTGACTTCCGCCGGCATGATAGTAATGGTATCGTCGGTTTTCAGATACCTCGTATTTTTTTGGCCGGCCGTTGCCGTTGCCGTTGCCGCTGATGCTGATGCCGATGATGCAACATAGATGGGGAGCATCGTGGCAATCAGCAAAACGACCAGCGAAACGCTTAAAAGTCGTTTTTTCATAAAAATTCCTCCATTCTCTAAAAAGTGTTTAGATAAAACTATAATCCACGGGATAGAAATTCACAAGAGATCTGGCTTAAACGGTCAAATTTTTACCCCAATGGTTTCTGCCCGTTTTCGCACAAAAAATCCCCATGTTCGTTGGGAAACACAGGGGACGGATTTTTCTAAATATAGAAAGAACGGTTTGTGTCATAAAGTTACCGCTTGTGCATAAACGGTTGACAAATGCTATACACTTATGCTTTCATGAAAAATGTATTCAGGCGGTCTTTTAGAAAGAAGCTAGCTTCTTTCTGTTTTTCCTTAGGAAAAACAGAACCATCCTTGACCGCTGATTGGAGGTTTACTCTATGAAATGGAAATCCAAAACTATCTTCACGATCCTTCTATCTGCTCTCCTTCTTACCGCCAGCACTCCTGTCATATCTGGTATTTCTCCTACCATATCGGCTGCCGTGGCAAAGAATACAAACTATGTCGAGGGCGGTGATATCTCTACAACAGGATTAATATGGCGGTATGATTCTGAGATGAAAAGGCAACCCACCTGCTTTCAAGCTGGAAGCGGAACGGTAATCTGGGACCCTGTGGTGTCGTCTGACAGCACCGTAACAAAAGCCACACTCATACTTGATGGTGCTTGCATTACTACCACCAATTCTTCCTGTATCGTTTTGCCAACACCAATAGAAGATAGGAATATCGACATTACAATTGTGTTAAAAGGAAAAAATGAACTGACCTGTAACAATACAAACAGCCAAGTAATGGATCTAAGTGTTCATCCTACAACTATTCGAGAAGAGGATTCCTCTGCTTCCCTGTCGATTTTGGGAGGAGATATCGGAATTTCGTGTAAAAAACTTACGATTGATCATGTCAGCAATCTTTCGATCACCGGCTTTAACAACCGAGGAATTGGTGTACAGAGTTTCGGGGAATGCGTAACGATTTCAGATAGTACGGTAACCATCAAGGGAGCTGGAAAGTCATCGAATAGTGGTGCCATTTATTTTCAACATACAGGTGATCTGATTATTGAAAACAGTGAAGTAGTTGCAATCGTAGAAAATGGGTGTGCTGTTCAGGCACACCTTGGCAATGTCACGTTTACCGACAGCAACATTGTCGCAATTGGTAATATAGATATTTTGGCAGCCATTGAATATGAAAAATTCAACGGTTCACAGTTTAGCATTTCCGGTGGAACTTTATATGTTCACAATCAAAATACAAATTCTGGAAATTCCGATCTTCCTGCTTACCAAGATAGCTGTACAGCTAAAAATGGCGCGGTAATTTATTACGGAGGTAGCAATAACTATTTGATTCTAAATGGAGATAATGTCCAATGGAACAAATGCCAGTATAATTCTGATACAGGAGAAATTACCTCAACAGGATCTGCGTATATTTTCAATATTACTTGGGACGAAACTCTGAATTTATTTCCATTTCCTGATAGTGTCATGCAAACCCGTTATGTAAAACTGGAAAATAACACTCTCAAACGATATCCTTCGACCATCACAATTCCAGAAGGCACAACAGTCACCATACCTGCGGGGATACAACTCCAAAACTATGGAAAAATTATCAATCATGGTACCCTTAATATTGAAGAAACAAGCTTGCTCAACGTCCATTTAAGTGATTCGGATATTGGAGAAATTCAAAACAACGGTACAGTCAATGGCTTTGTCGTAGAGTATACTCCCGATGCAAGAGAATATGTTGTAAATGGTGATACTGTTTTAAATTTTAATTTAACTTTAGGAGAACACAGCAATCCCAAAATCCTTCTATCCAGTGAACCGGAGGCAACATTGACCATATCCGAAGGAATTACCTTGGATGCACGAACGAATGTTACAAAGGACACCCTCGACAAGCTGTTTCAGGTCAACTCGCTGGAACAGCTGGAAGTCATCGGAACCTTGTTGCTGCCAGAGGATACTAACCCGGAAACGCTCCCTGAGATTACAGGGACGGGCAGCATTCAAATCGGGCAGGATTCCCACTATGCAGTCCAAGTCGACGGAAAAGGCGTCGGACTTTATCAACCCGGTGATCCTGTAACCATTACCGCCAAGGAACGTCCGGGCTGCACCTTTCAGGGATGGACAGCAGAGGGTATCACCTTGAGTCAGGAGCAACTGCAACAGACCAGTTTGACGTTTACCATGCCAAGCGGCCCCGTAACACTTCAAAGCAATTTTGAAGCCATCGCCCCCACTACGTATTCTCTGACCGTCCATGGAGGCACGGGCGCCAGCGGTTCTGGAACCTACGAAGCTGGTACAAAAGTCGCTATTTCAGCTGGCAGCAAAAACGGTTACCGCTTCCTCGGCTGGACTTCAGACGGAGGAGGCACCTTTGCGGATTCCTCCAAAACCGACACCACCTTTACCATGCCGGCTAACGCTGTCACGCTCACTGCGCAATGGCAGAAAAATTCGAGCAGTTCCAACCGGCGCCCCAGACCTTCTTCCCCAACTTCTCCGGAAACCCCCTCGAAACCTACCACGCCAACGGTGCCCTCGGTTCCCCTTGTTTTGGACACGGCTTCTGCTGACATTGCGGTTGGTGGCAGTTATGCCTTTTTAGTCAAGGACAATCATGATATTCAAAATATCAAAGTGGAGGTTTTAAATCCTGAAATTGCCAGTGTATCGCTTGAGGATGAAAACGACAGCCGCGGGGCAAGATATCGAGTAACTGCCAAAGCTTCTGGTACAGTACAAGTCCGCATCACCTATCAGGGTCAGTCCTCTCTCATGACATTCCACTTGAAAGCACCAAAAGGCTCCATCACCCTAGACACCGCTTCTTATACGTTTGCTCCGGGGGAACGCTATACGATTGGTACCTTTTTGCATGATTCCAACGGCAACCGCTTAACCAATGAACAAGTCCAGCAGATCATTCGCTCCGGCAATCTCATCATTCGGGATTCCCGTACGGGTTCGATTGTTGACCTGCAAGTCCTCCCAAACGGTAACGCTCTGCTCACCGCCAAACATTCCGGTACTTGTTATATCCTCTACAAAATCGAAGGCAAGCAGCTTTCGGTACGCATTGATGTTCAAGACGGTATACAAGCACACGGGCAATCCGTCCGCAATACTTTTTATTGGCTTTAAGGCTTTTTTCTTCCAA
>CATJNB010000159.1 GCA_949741605.1 uncultured Eubacteriales bacterium
TTCCATAAAAATAGAAAAAATTAGGATTGGATATTCTGGTTGAGATGTTGGAGAAACAATTCAGAAGCCTTGGTAAAGACCTGATATTTTTTCCATACGAGATTAAGCCCGACTTCGATTTTAGGTTCCAGCAGACGAAACACCAGCAGGCTGTTTTCATATTCCGGGATAATGCCGCCTAAACACAAGGCACAGCCGACCTTCTCTTTGACCATAAGGGATGCATTAAAAAGCAAATTGTAAGTGGCAACAATATCTAACGATTCATATTGTTTGCCAAGCCAACCGGACAGTTCGTTGTAAGCTAAGGACTGTCGGGAGGCAATCAGAGGAATCCCATACAGATCGTTTGGAGAAATTTTATTTTTTGCAGCAAGCGGATGATCCCTGCGCAACAGCAACCCCCAACGATCTTTGTAAGGCAGACGGATAAAATCATATTTTTTGATATCAGCAGGTTCGATCAGGATGGCAAAATCTAAAATCCCACGGTCTAACCGTTCCGATACATCCTCGGCATTTCCGCTGAACAAATGGTAGTGGATGCCGGGATGTTTCTGGCGGACCTGTTCTGCTATGGTTGCCAGAATCCGGAAACCTTGGGTTTCGCCTCCGCCGATGTGGATGTCACCATTGATGTACTGGTTGGAGCAAGTGATTTCCGATTTGGTTTTTTCCATCAGGTCTAGCATTTCTTCGGCACGTTTGCGCAGGATCGTACCTTCCTCCGTGAGGGTGACCTGCCGGTTTCCCCGAATCAAAAGCTGTTTGCCCAGTTCCTGTTCCAAATCTTTGAGCTGTCGGGATAAGGGGGGCTGTGTCATGTGCAGAACCTCTGCCGCTTTCGTGATGCTGCCCACCCTGGCAACGGTTAAAAAATATTGTAGTACGCGGATATCCATATCTGCTTTCCTCTCTGTTTTTCTTTTCACTATAACATGAATATCCCATACTTTTCAAGTATGTGTAACGATTCAATATATGTATTGGATATTTTGTATCAGAAGCATTATAATACAGGTAACCAGAGACGAAAAGGAGAGAAATTTATGGTAGCCAATGATTGGAAAACGTTGGAACTGGATTCTAAGATTATAGGTCGGACCGTGTATTTTAAAAACCGTTATGGAATCCAACTGGCGGGTGACTTATATTTGCCAAACGGCTATGAAACGAAAAAGAACCCGGCGGTTGTCATATCGGGACCGTTTGGGGCGGTGAAAGAACAGGCGTCTGGCCTGTATGCGCAGGAATTGGCGAAACGTGGTTTTGTCAGCCTGGCGTTTGACCCGTCGTTTTGTGGGGAGAGCGGAGGTGAAGTACGTAATACCGCATCGCCGGAAATCTTCACGGAGGATTACAGCGCTGCGGTAGACTATGTAGGACTCCTGGAATTTGTCGACCGGGAACGCATAGGAGCCATCGGGATTTGCGGGCTTTCCGGCATGGCGATTACGGCCACTGGTACGGATACGCGGATTAAGGCCGTTGCGACGTTTTCGATGTATGATATGTCCCGCGACATGAGCCGTGGACACTTGGATTATTACAGCGAGGAACAGCGTCAGAAAATCAAGGAATATTTCAGTGAACAGCGTTGGAAGGATGCCGAAACTGGGACCTTTGCACCAGGTCCGCACGAAATTTCCTTTAACGCAAACAATGAACCGATTACCGCAACAATGGAAGTCCCCGAGGAGCTGCCGGAAGATAGTGACCCTGTATTGCAAAGGTTTTTTGAATATTATGCCAAACGTGCGCGTCATCCCCGTGCGGTGAACTTCGTGGATTCGTGGAAGGCGACCATGCCGGTTTCCTTTTTCAACTTCCCGCTTATGACGAATATCAAAGAAATATCGCCTCGTCCAATTTTGTTGGTGGCAGGGGAAAACGCACATTCCCGTTACTATTCCGAGGATGCCTACAAAGCCGCAGCCGAACCAAAAGAATTGCTGCTCATACCGGATGCCGACCATGTGGATTTGTATGATAACATGGATAAAATCCCATTTGATAAGCTGGAACAATTCCTGAGAGAAAATTTAAAATAGAGGGGTGGGAATTTTGAACGTATCCGAAGTAATTCAAGGTTTTGGAACGGCAATGGAAGAAAACGAATCGTGGCGGGAAGATGCCAACCGGTTGTACCAGGAAGCGATTCGTATCACCATGGAACTCAATCAGCAATATCATACGCCAGAGGAAATCCGGGAAATCATGAGCCGGCTGATTGGGAAGAGCATAGACAATACCTTTCGGATGTTCCCGCCGTTTTATACGGATTTCGGAAAAAATATCACGATCGGCAAAGATGTTTTTATCAATTCGGGCTGTCATTTTCAGGATCAGGGCGGGATTGAAATTGGGGATGGTTCTTTGATTGGTCATAATGTAGTGTTGGCAACCATTAACCATGACCTCCACCCATCCCAAAACCGGAAAATGCACTATGCACCCATTAAAATTGGCGCCCATGTCTGGATTGGTTCCAACGCGACCATTTTGCAGGGGGTCTCCATCGGGGATTGGGCGACGGTTGCGGCCGGTGCTGTGGTGACCAAGGATGTGCCGCCGTTGACAGTAGTTGGCGGGGTACCGGCAAAAGTCCTGAAAGTCATCCCGCGAGAAGGAGAGATTCCCCATGAAACGACTGTTTAGTGGTTGGTTGGCTGCGGCGTTACTGATCCTCTTATCGGCTTGCGGGACACCCGGACCACACGCAGGCAGTGGATTTCTGTCAAGCAGTACAACGAATGAGTCGGCAGTATTCAAAATACAGGAGGATTCCAACGTGTCCAGTACGACAAATTTCAACTTTGAAACCAAAACCGTAATGCTCAACAGCGGTTATGAAATGCCGATCTATGGGATCGGTACTTATAGCCTTTTGGATGATGTTTGTGTAGAGTCGGTGTCGGAGGCGTTACGGCAGGGGGTACGTCTGGTGGATACTGCTTATATGTACCACAATGAGGAAAGCGTGGGTAAAGCGGTGCGGGAATCCGGGATTCCGAGGGAAGAGATTTTTGTGATTACAAAGCTCTATCCCAGCCAATTTGCAGACCCCGAAGCGGCCATTGAGGAAGCGCTCGACAAATTGGATTTGGAATATATTGATATGATGCTTCTGCACCATCCGGGAACCAATGATGTAAAAGCCTATCGTGCGATGGAACAGGCGGTCAAAGAGGGGAAAATCCGTTCTCTGGGGCTTTCCAACTGGTATCAAAAAGAACTTGAGGAATTTTTGCCTCAAATTTCCGTTAAGCCGGCTTTGGTACAAAATGAGATCCATCCCTATTACCAGGAAAATGATGTAATCCCATACATTCAAAAATTGGGGATTATGGTGCAAGGTTGGTACCCACTCGGCGGGCGGGGCCATACCTCCGAGTTGCTTGGGGATCCAGTGATTTCGGAGATCGCCAAGGCTCATGGAAAATCGTCGGCCCAGGTGATCCTGCGCTGGAACCTGCAAAAAGGGGTGGTAGTGATACCGGGTTCCAGCAATCCGGATCATATTAAAGAGAATACACAACTCTTTGATTTTGCACTGACGGAAGCGGAAATGGCGCAAATCAATGCTCTGGACCGCAACGAAAAACATGACTGGTATTAACCGGATTAGAGAAAGGCAGGATATCAAATGAAACAGAACATTTTTCTAACAGTTTCGTGCGTGATATTTTTTCTTCTGACTGCTTGCGGCAACACTCCGGTATCCCCTGATGTGCCATCAAATGGGAAAACATCATCCAGTGCCCCAGAGAGTGGTGTAACGACGGCATCCACTTTGTTGCAGCCGCAGGAAACTACACGTTCAAAAACATTAGTGGTATATTTTTCGTGTACCGGTACAACGGAAACAATCGCGAATTATGCAGCAGAAATTACCAATGGTGATTTATACAAAATTGTCCCGCAAGAACCGTATACGCAAGAGGATTTAGCCTATTATAGCAACGGGCGGGCAGACCAGGAACAAAACAATCCTGCGGCACGTCCTGCCATTTCCGGAAGTGTGGAAAACATGGAGCAATATGACACCATTCTTCTTGGTTATCCTATTTGGCATGGTCAAGCGCCCAGGATTATCAGCACGTTTTTAGAAAGCTATGATTTTTCCGGAAAAACCATCATCCCGTTTTGCACTTCCCACAGCAGCGGGATTGGTTCAAGCGCCAGTAATCTACACGCGCATTGTGCGGATTCCACGCAGTGGCGGGATGGCAAACGTTTTGGCAGCGCAACATCCAAAGCAGAAATTGAACAATGGCTCAAAGAAATTTCTATCGTCCAATAACCGGCCGGTGAATAAAAAATTCATTCCTATTTTAATAAAAATATGATATAATTACAAAAATAACCAATAATAAACAGTTATTGTAGGATTAAATCAACGTAAGAGGCTTAAAATACTATCCTTGAGATTTATGATTTCAATGTTCAATAATGCGAATTAAAAAATCTTAAATTCAGTTGATGTTTTATCATAATACTGATATAATATTGATAAAATTTTAAGGAAGTGTTTTTATGCCAATGATTCGTCCAAGTAGTGATCTTCGCAATAAATATAATGAAATTTCCGAGTTTTGTAATCAATATCAAGAACCTGTGTTTATTACTAAGAATGGAACTGGAGATTTAGTAATCATGACGAATGCACAATATGAACAGCTATGTGGAAAGGCAGAATTACATGGACTTTTAAACCAAGGTTTAGAAGAAATGAAAATAGGGCAAGGTAGATTGGCTTCCGATGTTTTTGCTGATTTAGAAACAAGGTTTGGTTTTTCTACTAATGTATAAAGTTATCATTCATTCCCGAGCTGAACAAGATTTGATGGATATTTTTCTTTACATCACGGAA
>CATJNB010000160.1 GCA_949741605.1 uncultured Eubacteriales bacterium
TGATGCTCCTTCCTCTGATTCCTGCACCACGGACATACGTAGCCGCCACGTGGTATTTTGGCCTTGATGCTGATATTCCAATATAATCCGCATTGCACGCATTTGGCGGTCATTGGATAGTTGGCTTATCATGTGCTGACCAGCGTAAATTCAGATCGTCAATCGCAATTGCAATCCCTACCAACTGGTCGACATCATCAATGCCACCGTTAGCCAATTCATATTCATCGTTTAAAATTTTCAATGCCATAGACAAACACTTATTTCCAATTTGACTCCATAAGTTTATGGATTTAGTTTCCATTTGCTCACCTCCTTCACGCTGGACACGCCGCCACCTCACCATAAACCACATTATACTTCTTACCATTCAAGCTAAGCGGCACCGGATACCCATGCTCATCAATCCAGCTCCTTACCTTCTCCACCACGCTATCGGTGTACTCATAATCCTCTCCGTTGTGACCATTGCGGTAGTATGGAAGTTTTTCCTTCTCATCGTCGCTGATATCCAGCTGGTCAATGATCGCGCCGACTGCCTGTGCATGGGGTTGTTTGCCGCCGGAGGCTTTCGAGTAAACGCCTACCATTTTGGCGATTGTGGTTTTGTCGTAGGTTTGTTTTGTTCCTTGCAAAGCGATTCTAGGAAGGTTCACCCCATCCACAGCATAGAACGCGCTTAATGCCTGTGCCTGATATTCCGGCTTGATTCCTGCCCTGTCGTAAAGTTTTTGCAGGTCGTTTGCCACGCGGTTTTTAGCGTTTAGTAACATTGCCGTAGCACGTTTGTTGGCTGCGATGAGTTCTTCGGCTGACTTTGTCTGCTTATCGGCTTTCCGGCGTTGGTTGGGTGTAGATGCAAAGTAGGTGTTTACCAGTTGGCGTTGAACATCCCACGCTAAATCGTCGGTAAAGGATTTTACCAGCATCAGGTAGCCGGATTCGGTGATTAACGTTACATCTTCATGTGATTTCGGAGAAATTTCTATTACTTTGTGCGTCCGGATTTCGGACGCACAAACTTTAAAATAGTCCACTCCTTCAATAAAATGCTTCTTGTTATCATTGAAGCGTTTCCGCGCTGTCCCCTCTGGACGGTTATGTACTGCGTCAATCTCTTTGAGCGTCACAACTTTCTGACCTTGGTACTCCTTGATAGGGAGTTCCACATCATTGATAGTTACGGATAATTGGTTATTCATTTTGTTTCCCTCGCTTTTTATGCTGTTCGTTTTGCATCCACTGATTTAGAAACACTCTCATTACAATCGGTTTTCTGCTGAAGAAAACCTTGCAACAACAGCCAAGCTAAGTTTTTCATATCAACTTGTTCTGGTACATGTTCCGTTACAAATTCGCGTTTCATCCTCCCACCTCCTTCCTACGTTGGTTTCTGATCTTGGTTAGTGGGTTGGGGGCTGGGAGTCAGGTTCAAAGAGATCGTTGGGGCTTACTCCTAGAACTTGTGCTAATTTAACGATATCATGGGGCTTAATTAACCGTCTGCCATTCATCATATCATTTAGCGTCTGCACTTTATATCCTGCTCGTTCAGCTACCGCACATTGCTTCAAACCGCTACGGTTGATAATCTGGGAAATCCGAATATCAACTGGATAATTGCAGTTTTTAATATTCATCTATCTGCTCCTTTCCGTATAGTTAAGGTTGATTTTCTCAACCTTTTCTGCAATTATATTCCAGTTTCTCAAACTTGTCAAGATGTTTTCATAAAAAAAGTTTGAGATATACAAACTTTTTTATTGACAGGTGGAGAAATATGCGGTATATTAAAATCAGAGGTGATAAAATGGCGTTTAAAGATCGATTGAAGCAAGCAAGACTAGAAAAAGGAGTCACCCAAGAACAGCTAGGGGAACAAATTGGTGTTGCAAAGTCAACTATCACTGGCTATGAAAAAGGAAACAGCGAGCCAGATATGTTAAAAATGAAAAAAATCATGCGTGCCTTAAATATAGATGCCAACTATCTTCTACAAGATGAAATGAAACAATCTGCCGACAACAATACTTCTTTAGAAGAATTAAAACTTCTAAAGAAATATCGCGTCCTAGATGAACGCGGTAAAAAAATAGTTAACACTGTATTGAATGTGGAATACGAAAACTATCAATCCGCACAGGAAGAACCAGACAATGTAATTAGTTTCCACGTTCCCGAATACTATCAAACGGTATCGGCTGGTGGAGGCGACTGGAACGATGACAACGCTTGTGAAGATTTGCTTTTAATCAAGCCACCACCGAAAGGGACTGCTTTTGTGGTGCGGGTCAACGGTGACAGCATGGAGCCTACTTTTCAGCACGGCGACCGCTTATTTATCCGCCCTCAGTTTACCTTAGAAGATGGACAAATTGGTATTTTTGTAATGGATAGCTGCATGTACGTCAAAGAGCTACGCAAAGGCCATTTAATTTCACACAATCCTGAATACGATCCGATCCCACTAAACGAATCCGCTCGGTGCCAAGGCCGGGTGCTGGGGGTTTGTGACAATAGTTATTTTGAAAAATAAAAAAGCCACCCGCTAACAGCGAGTGGCTTTGCATAAACTATGGGTAAAACAAAGACTGTGAGGTGCTAATAGATGGATTGTATTGTAAAATTCACATGGGATGAGGAAGCTAATGTTTGGTATGCGACAAGCGATGATATTCCCGGTCTTGTATTGGAAAGTGAATCGTTTGACACGCTGGTAGAACGCGTGCGCGTTGCGGCTCCGGAAATATTTGAAATGAACTGCCCGAACTCCTTCATTCGTTCCATCACCATACTCGCTGAACGTCGGGAAAGGATCTCTCATAATGGCTGAATATGAAAAGAAAGTCCGCGATGTCCTCGATCAGCATAGATGTCACTTTGTGAGACATGGAAAAGGCGATCATGATATTTGGCATAGTCCACTCAACGGAAAAAATGTTGTAGTAGATACCAAAATCAAGTCCCGCCATGTGGCAAATGCAATCTTAAAACAAAGTGGGATTGACTACCGATTTCGATAACTAAATAAAAAAACCGCTCCCAGTGCTCGCAACACTGGAAACGGCAACCGTTAACCGCTCAAAAGGGCTGCTAACAGTACAGTCTTAATGACAATATGATTGTACCACGAACAGCCCCAAAAATCAAGAGGGCTGCTTTTTTGCGCCCATTTTAGGAGGTACAATAAAATGAAAACAAAAATCGCAGTAGCGTATGCACGATACAGTTCCGACATGCAGCGGCAGGAAAGCATTGACGCCCAAATTCGTGCCATCAAGGAGTATTGTAAAAAGAATCAAATTCTGTTAAAGAAGATTTATATAGACGAAGCCATGAGTGCCACAACCGACCAACGCCATAACTTTTTACAAATGATCCACGATTCCGGTCAAAGAGATTTCAACCTTTGCATCGTACATAAATTAGACCGTTTTTCCCGCAACCGTTATGACAGTGCATTTTATAAACGGGAGTTAAAACAAAATGGAGTGCAAGTTATTTCTGTTTTAGAGCAGCTGGATGATAGTCCGGAAAGCATTATTTTGGAATCGGTTCTGGAAGGTATGGCAGAATATTATTCCAAAAATTTAGCCCGTGAAGTCCGTAAAGGCCTGAAAGAAAATGCGCTGATCGCCAAACACAATGGCGGTACTCCTCCACTTGGATACGATGTCACTCCAGACGGTTCTTATGTTATCAACGAACAAGAAGCTGAGGCTGTAAAGAAAATTTTTCAAATGTACTCCCAATATTATGGCTTCGGGCTGATTTGCGATGAACTAAACCGAGGTGGTTATGTCACGAAACTGGGAAGACCGTTCGGGAAAAACAGCATACACGATATCTTAATCAATGAGAAATACCTTGGCCGGTACGTATACAATAAACGGGCATCGAAAAAATCAGGAAATCGGGTGTACAAATCCGACGATGAAATTATCCGTATTGACAATGCAATGCCTAGAATTATCAGTGATGAATTGTGGCATAAAGTCCATGAAATTTTAAGGGCTAAGAAAAAACCTCGCCAAAATGCTAGTCGCTTCTACTTGTTAAGCGGGAAAATGGTATGTGCCGAGTGTGGAGCTGCTTTCACTGGTTCGGGTTACTGCACCTCTAGAAATCATGTGAAAAATTATCAATACTCCTGTTCCAATAGAAAAGCCCATCGGGGAAACTGTAAGAATCCCGGAATCCGTTGCAGTGCTATCGAACACTTTGTAATCTCGCAACTCAAAAATCGATTTCAAGAAGACACGATTCAAGAACTGACCCACGAAATGATAAATTTCATCCAGCAGCCCGCACAAGATCATCAAAAAGCAATTCAGAAAATAAAGTCTGAAATTTCTAAAACGAATACGACTATCAAGAAAACTTGGGAGATGTATTATGCCGATCTGCTGCCTATGGAACAAATTTCAACTCAAATTAAGGCATTAACTGAAAAAGCACAATCCTTGGAAACTCAATTATCCGAACTAACTTCTCGGCCTTCGATGTCCAATATATCAAAAGAAGAAATAACAGATTTCTTACGCAAGACAGCAGAAAACTTAGAAAGTTCAGACCCGAATATTCTGCGTAGTGTTGTCGATACCTTCGTACAAACAATTGAGGTAGACCGAACCGAAATAAAAGTAAAAATCCGCATGATCCCGATTGCGGATCACACGGATTCTTCCAGCAACTTATGTGCTAAGGGTGGTGGAGATGAGGGGAATCGAACCCCTGTCCGAAAATCGCTTACCAAGGCTTTCTACGAGTGTAGCCAATTGTTAAAGATTCCCACACATTCACACCA
>CATJNB010000161.1 GCA_949741605.1 uncultured Eubacteriales bacterium
CTATAAAGAAAAACTTAACATATTTCCTGCGGGGGAAGAAAAGAGGGGAAAAAGAAACAGAGAGAATGAATGAAGAGGGGAAAAGAAAAGGGAGAGGGGTGGGGGGAGAAGAGGAGAATAGAATAAGTAGGAAAGGGGAGTTAGGAGAGAGGGGGGGAATAGGGGGAATAAACCCCTCTTTATAATCGCAGGGTATATGTTTACAAGAATTATATGATATTTCTCTAGGGATGTCAAGGGTAAAAACGCATTTTTTTTCGAAATTTCGCCCGAATATACCCGGTAATATCTGGCTCATGGTCACAATTACAGAAAAAGGGTGTTCGTGCTGGCCATATTTGGATGCCACATCCAAGAGAGAGGCACGCAGTCGGCTTATTGAACTGGGGCATAGATTCTGGACACACAAATCCAGCATTACAGCAACCATATTTTTGAGCAAAATCGCACGATTCTGCACTGGTACAATGATGCAGGGCATTGAGCGATGGGTAATGCGGATCGACCCGTCCGCCGCCCGACGCTCCATTACTGATGAGGATATGCGAAATCCCCATTTCCTCCAATCCCGGCCACCATCCAGAGCGTGTCCCGTGATGCGGCGCTTTTACAATATAATAGTTCTCCCGCAGCGAACCTGCCACAGTGTCCAAAGAAAAGGGTGCAGCATCCCCGGTCATGAGGATATCCTGATAAGAGAGCGTTCCATCCGAACAATTCTGGAAAATCAGGCTGGCACCGTTGACTTCCTGGTGATAGGCCATGCTGCTTGTCTGGCTGCAAAATAAATCCGCGATCCTTTCCGCCACGGGAAGCAGATGCAGGGCCGGGATCATCGCATCAAGGTCGCGCACCAACAAGCACAAATCCTCCATACAATCCCAACGCTCCTGTTCGTCGGCGTCGGTTTCCTGAGAGAAAGCATTCATACAGCGCACATACGCCATACATAATTCCTCTTTCAGTTCCAGAAATGCCGCAATCCGTGCATGGTGCTGGCGCAGCAAAATCCGGTTGGCCTCCTGTGAGAGATGGACACACACATCCCCAAACGGATACGGTTCCCGGCGCGGCCACAATACTTCATAGTCCACACCGTCAAACGAAAAGTGATCGCCTTCTTTTAATGTATATAAGGTTTCGGGTCCGGCCAGTTTCCCCACCTGGTCGAACACCCGCAATGCCCCCACATTCATCCGGGCGGCAACGGCCTGTTTGGGAAGAAAACATTCGATCAAAATCGCCAGTTCCAAAAGCAGCGGCATCCCTTTTTCATCTAAAGGGCAGTTTGGTAAAAAGATTTGTCCAAAATAACCGGGGTTTTCTTTTAATAGTAAGGGCAGCCCGCTATAATGGTCTTTGTGGAAATGGGTCAAAAGGAAGGTCCGTTTTTTTGCCCGCCCATACTGGTGCGCCAATTGCCGGACATATTCCGAAAAAAGCTGGCCGTTTTCCAGACGTCCCCCCAGACATCCGCAATCGACCATCAGGATTTCTTTTTTCCTCCCGCCCAGCACGATACATTCCCCAAACCCTACCCGGTGTAAATCGAGCCATTGCATTTATTCATTTGTTCCGCCGGATGGTTCCAGACGCTGGTAGTAGACACCATTGAGATATTCGTCGTCTTTCCATTCCCCCTTGAAAATCACGCGGCCGTCGGGGGCAAATTCTGTCCCATTCCCGTGCCGTTTGCCTTCTTTCCAGCTTCCGCTGTAAATCAGGTTGCCATCGCTGTCGAATGCAGAGCCCTCACCGGTTGGAATATTATTTTTCCATTTGCCCACAAACACCGTCCCATCCTCGGCGCTGTATGCAATCCCGGCCCCCTGCCGTTCGCCGTTTTCGATTTTGCCGGCAAACTCTAAATTCCCCTGTCCGTCAAAAACTGCGCTGGGCCCTTCCGGCTGGTCCTCACGCCAACGCCCAACTTGAATGGAATCCTTGTCCGGTTCAAAGGATACCCCGATCCCATCACGCTGGTTGTCGCGCCATTGTCCGGTGTAACAAATTTTTCCAGACTTATAATAGTATGTCCCATACCCGTCCCGCATGTCATCGCGGTAATGGCCTTCATAGGCAGTCTGGCCGTCCGGGGTCTGGGTACGCCCATGCCCGTTTCGCAGCCCGTTTACCACTTTCCCAAAATAATAGTAGCTTTCCTGTGCGCTAATGACAATCCGCTTTGCCGCTGTAATCGCCGGGAACATAGGGGTTTCATCGGGACCGCACGCAGCCTCTTTTGGAACATCGGTTTTCCGGAACAGGTCGGATGCCCGCAAAACATTCGAATTGCGTTTTTTCCCAGCTACAGTATAGCGCGCCGGCATCGGGCCTTCCGGGAACATTCCCCGCGAATCTACCTCCTGAATCTCCGTCCCGTTTGTTTCCGGCAGGGTTTCTTCCTGAATCGGAAGCAGGATTTGGAGTTCGGGAGCCTTGGCGGTTTCTTTCTGGGTGGTTTCCATATGGTCAATCATGCCCATGATTTCCTGTACATCCTGTGCGACCGGCTCAGACGGCTCCTCGGTTGGCACCTCCACATGGAACAATTCCCGGTTTGCGGAATAACACTGCGGGTCCAACTCTGGTGTCGGATGCCCGGCTGCCACAAAATCATCCAATTCCTTCTGCTGGATGAAATGGTTTTCCGGGTCACTGGGTTCCTTGCACGGGAACATTTCCTCCACCCAGTGATCCTGACTTTCCTCCTCCAAGGAAAACGGTTCGCAAACTGGGGCGCCATCGCACCCCTCTGTTTCCAAGTCCGGCTCAAACAACTGGGTACGCAGCGAGCCTAATTGTTCCAGCGGCGGCAAATTGGAAAACCCGGGTTCTTCTTTCCTCTGATGATCCTGTTCCTGATACCAGTCCGGCTCAAGGTTTGCCGGTAATTCCCGGTCTGCGTTCCAAGCGGGACCAAGCGGCTCTTTCCCTTCATGCACCCGAGCGACCCATTGGTCATAACGGTCCGCAAGGTCTTCCTGATAATAACAGAAATCCCCTTGGTCGGTTGCCGCACAAATCCTCGGTTCGCCGAATTTGGAATTGAGCAGGCTTTGTTCCACTGTGCCGGGGAAAAACGGGCGTGCCAGCATCCGGGTGGTAACAGGCTCCTGCCCATCCATATATTCCGTGAGGGTGATGGTATTGTCGGCGGGATTGCCGGACAATTCAAACCGGACCTTTTCGGGGCTGCCGGATGTGTCGCCCTTTTCATAATAATAGCTGCGCAGCCAATTGAGATCCTTGCCAAACACAATTTTCCCATAGGCCCGCAATTCGCTGTCCTGAAAAATGATCGCCGAACCACACGGGTCAAAACAGGAATATTCCCGCAGCTGGCCATCTAATTTTTTCTTCCACCGCATCCCCCAGCGCGAAATCGAATGGGTATATTTGGCGGGCATGCCCTCGGAAAAATCGACAATGGTTTCCTGGGACGCCAGACGGGATTGAAAAAAATCGCGGCGCACCTGATAAAGGCGGCCGTGAAATATGGTCCAGCTGTCATATTCCGGGAAGCATACCGTATAAAATTGGATGGGATTTTTTTCATTTTGTTCGGACATGATCCTGACACCTCATTTTATCAACATAACGCTCTCTTAACCTTATATATAGTATAGCAACATCCGCTTTGACTTGGCAAGTCTTTCGCTCGATTTTTTTCAAGATTTTTCATTCTGATTACAAATTTGTGTTTTTTTGGAATCTGTTGTCGAGTCCGGTTTTTCATGTTATAATATTTTTATCTTAAGTAAAGGTGCAAAGGTCCGGTTTTCCCCAAGCCATCAAGGAGGTATGTATTTATGTTACATCTATGGGGCAGTATCCCCAAACTGGCCGTCTATTCGCAAAGCGTGGCGGAGTCCGCTGTCAGCAGTGCGCCGGAAAATATCATCCAGGAAACCGTCGAGGAAGTCACGACGGTATGGGCAAACCTGTGGGCATGGTTTTTGCAGATCTGGCCCAAAGCATTATGGTGCGGGATCATTTTTATTGCGGGATGGTCGTTATCGAGCGTCATCATCAAGCTGATGCGTAAGGGCCTCAAGCGCACAGAGATTGAACGCAGTGTTGTGACGTTCCTTTGTTCGATTTCGAAATATTTACTGCGGTTTGTTGTGGTGATCCTCGCCCTGACCCCCTTTGGCTTTCAGATCACCTCCATTTTTGCAGCGCTTGGCGCTGCGGGGCTTGGGCTTGGGCTTGGGCTCAAAGAGAGCATTTCCAATCTCGCCAGCGGGATTCAAGTGATTATCACCAAACCGCTGAAGGTCGGCGACTATATTGAACTGGGAGCCGTAGAAGGGACGGTTCTGCGGGTGGAAATGATGTTCACGACCTTGAAAACCCTTGACAATAAAGAAGTGGTAATCCCGAACTCCCAGCTGACCGCAAGCATTATGACGAACTATACCTCCTTAGGGGTACGGCGGGTTGACTTTAACTATTGGGTGCGCTATGGTACAGATCTGGAGCATGTGAAAAGAGTCATGCTGGAAGAAGGCATGGCCGATGAATTGACCCTCAAGGAACCCCAACCGCTGGTAGCTATTCTCGAACAGGGTGCGAATGGGATCCGGGTATCCATGCGGCTGTATTGCAAACCAGAGGATTATTGGGTATTATTTTTCCGTATGCAGGAAAAAATCAAAGTCCTGTTTGAAAAGGAGAATATCCAGATCCCGTTCAACCAACTGGATATCCATATCCGGGAAGACAATACGGTAGGGTCCCCTCTTTTACCGCCGCCGTCTGCCGGGGCACCACCGCAGCAAAACCAATCC
>CATJNB010000162.1 GCA_949741605.1 uncultured Eubacteriales bacterium
CAGATCTACGCAATAGGCGAGTTTCCCGTCAATGGTCGCAGAGCTCCATTTGACCACCCGCTTCTGGAACACATGGTAATATTGGTACGAGGCGTGCAGCTGGAGTTTCTGCGTTGCGCTGCTGCTTCGCACACTGCCGTCCGAAGCCATCAGAACCGCTTTGTTCTGGGTTTTGATTGTCTGCGGCGGGCTTTCCGGCACAGGTTCGGAAACTGCGCTGCTCACAGGCGGGGCAGACGGTTCCGGCTGGCTGTCCGGGACATCTTCCGGGGCGCCCGGTTCCGCAATCGCAGGAGGCTCTGGAGAGACACTGATTTCCGGCAGAACATCATCCCCACGTTTTGGTTCTTCGGCCTGTGCCACATCCGAAATCAGTTCCGTAATATCCACAATTTCTGGAGCTGGATTGGTAGTAATCTCATGGATATCCATGGCAGCAACGGGCAGCGGAATCAGGGTAAACATCATTACGGCCAAAATCAAAACCGCCGCGACCCGCTGCCAAGTGTGTATGGTTTTCTTCAAGCTACTGCACCCCTTTCTCTCTGGCCTGTACGCACAAACGATGCTCCGGTTTGCCATCAATACAGGTTGTCAGGGTAATCCGGTTATCTTCGGTGCGCGAGAGCATCGACCAGTCGGTTTGGCTGATTTCCCGGATGCTCTCCACCACATACGTGCGCGAACCCAGCGCGGTTTCATACCGGATTTCATCCCCGGATTTTACCTTCGTCAAATCCCGGAAATAGCTGTAACTGGCATTCCCGTTATGCGCACACAAGCCAATGTTCCCATCCCATGCGCTGGTGGTTTTATAATGGGCAATCCCAATGCGCATAGCTTCCATCTCATCGTCCGTTTCGTATACCGGAGTCGAAACCCCAATGGAATTTATGTACAGCCAGCCCACACTGCCATCCTCAAACTGCGTTTTTTCCGGCAGGGTATAATTGCCTTTTACTTTCACGGTGTCTGGGGAAGTCTGCGGTACAAATGGGGCGGATGTGCCGTTTTGAACACTTCCGATTTGCGAGGACGGGGAATCCGGAACAGAACCCTTGCTGGTTTTCCCCGGTTCGTCCGGATGCTCCACCCGGAGTGTCGGCTTTGGTTCTACCACCGTATTCGACGCCGGGTCAAGCTGGATATCCGCTTTGACGGTTGGCTCCGGCTCCCCGACCATCCGGGAGGTGCCGATAAACACCAGCACCAAACTCATGAGTGCGGCAAAGGCTGCCACACCAGCGATTATCTTTTTCATCTTGATTGTTTCATCTCCTTCTACGATGGATGATCCACGCAATTACAACCGCCGCCAATACACACAGGCAGCCTCCAACTACCAACCCAAAAGCCGGAAACCTTCCCGGTTCCGGCTCTGTGTCTGCTTGTGCGGAAAGGCCTGGTTCCGGCTTGACTTCCTCATAAATCAGGGTATATTTGATTTTACCGGGGATGGTTTTTTCCACTTCTCCAAAATAGGGCAAAGTCACCGAATATCCTGTGATTTTCGAGCCCCACGCCTTGCCGGAATACTGTGCCGTTGCCGTGTAGGAAGCCGGAAGCCCACTGCCATCCTGCTGTACCCCTACGGGCGTCCATTGCAAATCAGAAAGCGACAGCGAAACCCCATTTTTCTGTATGCTCTTTGGCACCAGATACGGGTCGTTTGCGGCAAGCCCCGTATATTCCTTTGTATCCGTCACCGTGTACGAATAGCTTTGCTTGTCCCCGTCCTCAATCAAAAGGTTTGCCGTGTCCAGTTCCAGTTTCCCTTCATACCCGTCCTCGCTGTAGGACAGCTCAGGTTCCTGTGCAGCAACAATGGAGGCGCGGTCCTTGGTTTTGGAAGTCACATGCACCGTCTTGCGCACAGTTTTGGTTTCGGTGGTTCCCGGCATTTCTTCTTTCAAAATATCCAGATACTGATACGCACACCCATGCCACATGAGGTTCTGCTCGACCAGCTCTGACGGGGTCACATCGGCATCCACCACAAATGTTTTCCGCAGGATTTTGTACCCATCTTCTTCCTGCCGCTTCACGTCATTTGCCAGAAAATCCGAATCCTGCGGCAGTTGCGGGGGACTGCCGGAGCTGCTGTTTGTATCCGGTGGCTGCGTGGGTTCCTGCGTAATATCCACAATGGAGATTTCCGGGGTGTTATCCTGTGCAAATGCCGTGGTGTGCATCCCCGCACCTGCCAGCATCAAAAGGCACAGGATCACTGCACTGTGCCGTAAATATGGTTTCATTACATCGCTCCTTTTCCTAAAAATACAGGCTCAACCGATTTGGTGAGCCTGTTTATCGTTCCGGGTTGGATTTGCGGTGCGGCGGCTTGAAGATGGATTCCTGCTGATATTGTTTGGGAAGGGACTGTTCCATCTGCGTTCTCTGCGCCGCCTCCAGCACAGGACGCAGGGCAAGCCCGTTTTGCCTGCAGCCTTCCAAAATCCCCTGCAAATAGCTTGGTGACGGTGTCGCTGGGCTGTCTTTGTACGGTGCCTGCATCGTATAAACCATCACCTCATAGCTGACCCCCTGCCTGTCCTGAACGCGGATCGTTTCCTTGCCGTACAGCCTCGGATACCCTTCGTAGTAATTCAGGCTTTGTTCGTCCTGTCCGGTTACCCGCCACATCACGCCCTCTACCTGGCTGCCTTCCTGTGGCAGGATGGTAGCCACGCCATACCCGGAACCATTGCCGCGAAAAGCAAGACGGTATCCGTCCAGATGCACATTGCCGATTACCGATGCATCCGGACACCGATATGCCATTTGGTCTAAATTCATATTGGAACCGTATGCAAAATATAACGTTGTTTCTTCGATTGCAACCACTCCTATCCTCTTTCATTCCGGCCTGAATATCTGCTGTTCAGACACGCATAATTCGATTTATCATACCGCCATGCCCGGTCGCCGGGAAGGTTCTCTAAGAGATGTTCCCGCACATTTTTGTACTCCGGCCCAATCAGGCCCAAACGCAGCAGAAACGTGCGGAACGTAAATGCCGGGTTTTCCGTGATTTCCGTTTTGCGCATCACCGCACGTTTCTGGTTGATGGCCTGGGCAGAAATCGCTAACGCAAGCGTGATGTTTGCCCGTACCTTTCCCGCATGCAGCGTGCTTTCAAAACACCGCCACTCCAATGTCCCCCGGTAAAACACCGAATGTAAATTTAACGCATAATACCGGGTTTCGTTATAATGACTGTAGCGTGATTCACTGGAATCGGAATACCACAGGTCTGCCATTTGGTTCAGACTTGCTCCGGAGGGCAGCCTGCGGATTTTTTTCAGTTTATCCTCCTGCACTTTCTTGCACCAATGGTTCACACGCCCCTCATTGACCTTGAGCGCCTTGAACAGGATATCCTCTTTGGAATACATCATGCACAGCGCATTTTTCAGGCTTTGGGCCGTATGGTTCGAGGCGTCGACGTGAACATGCATCCCGCAGCTTTCATTCACGACAGCGCCTGCCCCGCGCAGGGTACGCACCACCTCCTGTAACTTTCCCATCTCGCTGTATTCCAGCTTCGGGGAATTCATTTCTACCTTGTAACATCCGTCATCCGTCGTAATGAATTGATGCCTGTTCCGGCAGAATGCAAGGATACTGCTGTCATACACAAAACGCCAGACTTTTCCGTGTGGGTCAGTCACTTCCCACGGGTCATACGTGCGCGACGCATTCGTTTGCAAAGCACTCGTCCCAAATAATCCTGCCACAGCGCACGCCGCTTGTTCGCGGGTAATCCCGGTCATTTCAATCTCGCAGCCATAATATTGTTCCTTCAGGTCAATGTGTCCTCAGCCCCCTCTCTAAGCTCCCGGTGCATCGCTGCCATCCGTCTGCCGATGGCTTCTACTACCGTAACGGTCACACCATTGCCAGCCTGTTTGTAAATCTGTGTATCGCACTGGATCGCCAACACCCGGTCAATCCGGTCATCTTTCCAGCCCTGCAGACGCAGACATTCCCTTGGCGTCAGCCGACGGATTCTGCCCGGCCATTCCACCACCCCTTGATTTCCGTCTGTGGTCAGCGTATGGGCAATCTGTCTGCCCACACGCCCCCGGCGCGTATTACGCTGGGCATACGCAAAATTCACACTATCCCCCGGATAGGCCAGCTTATATCCTTGCTGCGTCGCTTCTTTAATCGGCAGCCCAACCGCATACAGTCCGGTTTTCCCGCCAAATCCCCCGGCCTGCGAGGTCAAGGTGCATCCGATCCCTTCCGGCGAGTATACCCGTTCTCCCTGTTTGCCCGGTATGATTTGCTCAAGAGCTGTTCCTGCTGTTTTGGTGAAAGGTAGTATTTTTCCCCGGCATCGCTTGTCAAGATATCCGATAAGATACAGCCGCCGTCTGGATTGCGGGACATGGAAATTCTTGCTGTCAAGCACCTGCCATTCCACATAATACCCCAATCCTTCCAATGCATAGAGGATCGCCGCAAACGTTTGGCCTTTGTCATGTGAAAGCAGTCCGGGAACGTTTTCCAGCAGCAGATATGCAGGCTGTCTTGCCTCAGCCAGCCGGGTAATTTCAAAGAACAGATTTCCTCTTGGGTCGGAAAATCCTCTCCTTGCTCCAGAAATGGAATAAGGCTGGCAGGGAAATCCCGCGCACAACAGGTCAAATTCTGGCATTTCGTCTGGCCCGGCTTTTTGGATGTCGTCACAAAACCACTCCCCCTCTGTATCAAACAGCGCGCAGTAACTGCGGTCTGCATGGCGGTCAATTTCGCAATGCCCCACGCACACAAAATCTCCCGCACAGGTAAGCCCTTCCCGGAATCCACCCATTCCTGAAAACAGGTCTAAAAATCGAATCGTTTCTCCTTTTTCGATCATCCCTTTCTGGTCCTAGTTAAAATTTTCCAAAGACCTTTTATACAAACAAAGGCATCCCCCCCTTTCTGCAAAACAAAAAGCCCCGCAGGGCTCAGGCTCTCTCCTATCTGCAAATTGCTCTTTCCTTAATCTCTACTGTGCATATCGTATCGTTTTTTGCTCCGCCATGGGGTACAAGCAAGACACGTGTCATAACAAAGCCACGGTTTATTCCAATTCCCATAGAGTTCCAGCCAAAACAAATGACTTTTCCTCCCGGTTTGACTACTCTGGCAATCTCATTTTTGACAGTACTCCAAAATGTCGCTCTACCATTCCATTTGATATTGCCTTGAATCCCATCGTAGCATTCTTTCACCTGACGCGGGGAATAGGGCGGATCATATAAGACTCCGTCCACACTATCATTTGGGAATTGCTTGAGAAAATCAAACGCATCCATATGATAAGTTGCCGGAATATCTAGATTGAGGTCATTCGTAATCTTACAGGGAGAAAACTTCCCGGAAAATGGATCGATAAATTCTCCATTGATTTCTTGCATCAAAAGGTCTTGAATGGGTTTGATACGAAATGTCCATTTATTTGACATCGCCCATTTTCGTTCCATGATCATCGGATATTCCCACCCCCCTTTCTACACAAAATGTTTCCAAACACCTTTTATACAAGCAAGGACATCCCCCCTTTCCGGAAAACAAAAAGCCCTGCAGGGCTGAGGTTCTCTCATCTCTGCAGGGTTTTTATGCCTGTCTTTAATGGATATTTGCCATCCAGCCATATGGCTGCCATGTAGCTCTCGTTTCTTCCGGACTGTTATCATCCGGCTCGGCTCCGGCTTCGCTCTCCGGGCTGTCTGCTCGGTCCTCGTCCTCGGAGGCTGGCTCTCCGTCCTCGCTGTCCGGGTTCGAGTTGTCATCTGGCTCTGGCTCGTCCTCCGCTTCGTTCTCTGGGCTGTCTGCGCTCTCCTCGTCCTCGGAGGTTAGTTCTTCGTCCTCACTGTCCGGGTTTGGGCTGTCATCCGCTTCTAGATCGTCCTCCGTTTCGCTCTCCGGGCTGTCTAGATCGATAAACTCATCCTCGGCTTCTTCCAGTGCGTTTTCGATCAGGCTGATTACAAATTCTTTTTGTGTCAGCCGTCTACCGTATGCCTGTTCGTACCGGGTAAGGTAATCCTTGACCTTCTCAAACAGTTCCTCGCTGACTTGAAACGCTAATGTTCTGGTTTTCCCCATGTTGACTTCCCCTTTCGGTGTAAAATGTTCGCGCAGTACCATTTC
>CATJNB010000163.1 GCA_949741605.1 uncultured Eubacteriales bacterium
CCAATTCTACGCATACGTCGCTGTCTTTCCCTCCGCTCATGGTAATGATTAGAGGTTTTTCGTATTGCGCTTGGCTCGTTTCAGATGCCATTCTAATCCACTCAATTGCTTTTTGTTCTAAGTTCATGCTGGGAAATCACCCCCTTTCTATTTCTGCAATCTTCCGGAATACCGGGTAAAACTGTTGGGGCACTACAGCATTACCTAAACATTTAAGTCTGTCCACCCGACCGGGAACCCCATGAGCCACTCGACCCACATCGGGTTCAACTGCCCACCATTGTCCACCAACATACTATGGCATTCCTCCTCTGTGATCTGCCCCGATGCTTCGAGTTCTTTCAACTGCTGGTAATTCCCCGAACCTCCGCAAAGCCTCGCTCCCGTTTTGGGGGTGGGATATAGATGCACTGCCCGTCCCAGCAATCCATTCACGGGAACATTGCGGCAGGATTTTGCATTTCCGTCCTTGTAGTCCCGTGCTGTCGGTGTCGGCCACATTCGTAAGGTTTCGGGGTTTACCTGTTCGCGCAGATTGGAGAGACGTTTGGCACCCTTTTTGCTGACTGTCGCTAACCTTTGTAAGGATTCCGGTGATCGCTGGGGAAGATAATCCATCGTGTTGGGTGTAGCCCACAACTGCCACCCGGTATCGTTGATGTGGGGCACCGACGCCGCAAGCTGGAAGTACAAACGCTGTTGTTTCGTAACCTTCGCTTTCCAGGTCAGTAAGCGCATGGTCGAGTTCCATATTGACGAACCCAGCAACATTTTCTCCAAGCACCCAACGGGGCCGGATTTCTTTGATAACTCGAAGCATTTCCGGCCAGAGGTAACGGTCATCCTTGCGGCCTCTGCGCTTCCCGGCAACACTGAACGGCTGGCAGGGGAACCCGCCGGAAAGAATGTCAACTGTTCGTAAGCCTGTCCTTGCATAAAAGTCCTCCTTTGTCAATGTGCGGATATCCCGCCACTTTGGGACATCCGGCCAGTGCTTGCAAAGCACCTTGTATGGGTAATCAGCAAATTCACATTGTCCGACTGTGGTAAACCCTGCGTGTTCTGCTGCAAGGTCAAGACCTCCGATCCCGGAAAACAAAGATAAGTGTGTCATGGCAAATCACCTCTGCGTCTGAAAAAGTCTCCCATGCTCCGGTTGCAATGGCTACAATGCGTATTTTTCCTGTTTGATTCAAAGTCTACGCAATCTTCACAACCGCGCATCATGGAATCTACCGCATATTCCCGGATGTTCGTGAGACACCGTATAAGCTGTTTTGGGGTCATGTTTCTGATTTCCTGCGGGTTTGTCTGGTGGCAGATATATGTATAATCTTCCCGGTTGATAATTCTCACCTCTTATGTCATCGCTGATTTGTATCCTCCGTTAACCGATAATTTTTCGCGTTGTCTTTTCCGATCACAAAACAATAGTCCTTTGTCCGCTGGTAGATCCGGCTGCCAACTGCTTCATCGCAGTCTATGATTTCGTCGATTGTGCGTTCAGATGATAAAATCGTCACACCGTTATTATTGTACCGGTAATTCAAAATCTCAAAGGCTAAGCGAATATCCGCAGGGGTAGGGAGCTTTTTGTTTCCGAGACTATCCGAAGCAGTTTTGAAAAAATCATCAATATACAAAACCTCCGCTGTTTTCAAAGAGCAAACCTCTGACATATACTCTGGTTCATTGACTAAAGCTTTCAGCCGAGTGGAATCGTCACACCACAGCATATATCGCACACCAACCCGCCGTTTCAAAAACTCCGCCGCAATCGCGGTACAAATATGGCTTTTGCCTGCACCCGGCTGTCCGCCCGCGAAAAACCACTTGCGGTCATGATCCTCGAGAAAACGAAGTGCGCCTTCCTTGAGTTTTTCCTGAAATGGCTGGCGGCCCGAGAACCGCTCAAAGGTATATTCTTCGATGAGGTTTTTCAATCCGCTCTTACGAAGCCTTTGATAATCATCGCGTATCCTCATGCAGCTGCAAACCCGATGCACAAGGTAGGAGTCCTGCACCAGATATATCACGCCTTTGTTCCTGCAATCCGGACACTCAACCCCATCTAGGTTACCCGGTAATTCATTCAGGGTCCGACACTGCTTTTGCAGATACTCCTCATAGGAATGTACCGTATTTGGGCACTGTCTGCGGATGTGTTCCGGTGCTTTCGCCAGAATCCGGGACATTGTTTCCATGTGCTTGTCCTCCCTCCTCCATGTATTCGCTCAACCATCCTTTTGCATTCAGCCAGGTGCTGGGAATCGGTGTATATTTTTTCTCCGAAAAGCGGGAATCGTTCTTTTTCGCCCGTTCGAGGCCAGACAATATTTCGTTGATTTGTTCATCGTCCGGATCAAGCTTTGCAAAAGCACGTTCGGCTTTCCCAACATCCTTCTTGTTCGGATATGCCTTCCAAAACCTGTCAAAGCGTTCTTTCTGTTCAGCTGTCAGGATACCCCGCTGTTGTCTGTGAGGCTTCGGAGTCATGGAGAAACTGCCTTTGTCTGGCTGGTCTTCGGCCCTTTCAACCGATAGGCTCTGTCCGTCTGTCTCACAAACTCCCCCGTTTGGGGGTATGGGGGATATATTTTCCTTTCCTTTACTTTCCTTTCCTTTACTTTTAGGGTTTCCAGATGTTTTATCGGGGTTAAAACAAGTTTTAACCGGGTTTCCATACGTCGTAACGCTTTTAAAACAAATCTTATTAAGAACACTCGCTGGAACATCTTTTTTGTCGTCGGTATTCAGCAGCCAGTATTCTTTTATGATGAATATATCATCCCGTTGGGAG
Organism: uncultured Eubacteriales bacterium; assembly: GCA_949741605.1. Classification (GTDB taxonomy): domain Bacteria; phylum Bacillota; class Clostridia; order Oscillospirales; family Acutalibacteraceae; genus UMGS1071. Next base: position 2,801 of record CATJNB010000163.1, read on the forward strand.
GCGGCACGGATAAATCTCCGCTGGATACCCGCCGAAGTGAGAACGCCAAACGCAGTAAACACCCCTTGATCAAATAAGGAACGCCGTATGCACCCCTTCACCACTTCTGCAATCGTACCGGGGGTGCAACCGCATCCTACCTCATCAGAGACAAGTATGCAGTCGTCCTCGGACCATCTTTTGAAGTATCCATTTTCCTCGTAAATAGAGCTGAGTATATACAGAAAGGCTAACACGCCGATTGCTCCAAACTCGCCCTTAATAAGCCTGATTTTTCGATCGCGAAGCGTTCCGACATCCAATGGGAAATAATCAACCCCATCCCGAAGCGGGCGCGCCAAAAAAATCACCTCTTTTTTCTCAAATTCAATTTTCAAACAAGTTTTCCTTTGGGGGAACTTTTATCATGCTGGAAATGATCCGGTCTTTTTTAAAACGGTAAATCATCATCACAGAAAATATATTCAGGAGCATCAGGGGGCAGTGGAGCAACGTCCTGCGGCTTTTCCGCCTCTCTTTTCGATTCTCCAAAATGCACATGGTCGGCAACAATTTCTACCGCCTTACGCTTATTCCCTTTGGAATCTTCATAATTTCTGGTCTGGATCATCCCTTGTATGACGATCATTTGCCCTTTTCGAAAATACTTA
>CATJNB010000164.1 GCA_949741605.1 uncultured Eubacteriales bacterium
CATGCTACTATGCTGGTAAAAATCCCATGCAGTCAGCCGGTCAAAAAAGGGGCTGTGCTGCGTAAGCCCGTTTCCAACTGAAAAAAAGCCCGCACAACCAGATCTGGTTGATAGCGGGCTTTTTTGCTGCCTGTCACCTCATGTATGGTTTTTACTGGAATGGTCATACTAAGGACAGCCTTTCCCGTATCCTGCGGGAAGCAATCCTAGGACCGTCCAACCCAAGGGCGGCAAACAATGAGGTGTGTTATGCAGCATTATCGTTACCGGGGCAGCCGAAAACAGCGTTATGCGCCGCCCCATAGCAGGATCATCACCTGGATCTTTTTTTCCGTGATTGCATGTATTGTGGTTGCTGGTTTGGCCGTATGCCTGATTTATCCGTGGAAAGCCAGCCAGACCCAAGAGCCGGAAACCACCCCGGTTTTCGCGCCTGTGCCCGCCGTACAAACCTCTCTGGAATACCGTACGGTGCAATATCCAAGGGATCAAATTGCGCGCGGCCCCCTGATCCTTGTGAATAACGAGCATTTGTGCGAATTCCTGGAGGACAGCTCCCTGATTTCCGTGTACGACAAAAAAGGCACCGGCTATAAGGTTTCCGATACCACAGTCAAAATACAAGCAAGCATCATAGACCCCTTTAACGAAATGATGGAGACGTTCTATCAGTTCACGGGATATTCCGATGTCATGGCCGCCAGCGGATACCGTTCCAAGGAGCATCAAACCCGCATTTTCAACAACAACGCCTTGGAAAATGGTCTGACACAGGCGGAAAAGTGGATTGCCCGTCCGGGCGGCAGCGAACATCACACTGGCTATGTGATCGACCTGAGCATTTATACGGAACAGGGCCTGAGCCTCGATTATGACGGTACGGGGGAATGCCGGTGGATCAATGCGAACTGTCAGGAATATGGCTTTGTGGTGCGCTACCCACAGGACAAAACCGAACTGACTGGTATTGATTATGAACCTTGGCATTTCCGGTATGTCGGCAAGCCCCATGCGATTTTCATGACCGAGCAAAACCTTTGTCTGGAAGAATACATCGAATATATCAAGCAGTATCCCTTTGAAAAGGGGCATTTGCAGGTCACAGACGGCGATGACGTCACCTATGAGATTTATTATGTCCCCGCACAGGACGGCTTTACAGGTGTGCCCGTTCCCAAAGACAAATCCTATGAAATTTCCGGAAATAATGTGGATGGGTTTATTGTGACGGTTACGCTGTAACGATTTCGGGAAAGGAGCGGCCATCATGTTAATATCCGTGATCCGGGCGGTGATCCTGTATACAGCGATTATCGGGGCAATCCGTCTGATGGGCAAACGGCAAATCAGCGAACTGCAAACCTCCGAGCTGGTGGTGACGCTGTTGATTTCGGACATCGCCGCGATCCCCATGCAGGACAGCGGACAGCCATTAGTCAGTGGTTTTCTGCCGATTGCCATTTTAGTGATGTGTGAGCTGCTGATTTCCGGGCTGATGATGAAAAGCGGGAGGTTCCGGCGCATCGTATGCGGACGCCCGGTGATTGTCGTCAATGACGGGAAAGTAGACCAAAAGCAACTGCGCCGGCTCCGCATGACGGTCGAGGATTTATTTGTACAGCTGCGGGAAAAGAGCGTGGTACAGCTGGAAGAAGTCGCATATGCGATTGTCGAAACAAACGGAACCATGAGCGTCATCAAAAAACCGGATCAGGACGTACCAACGGCAAACATGCTAGGGCTGGCAGTCCCAGATACCGGCATGGAAACGGTGGTCATCAGCGACGGGGAAATTTCCGACATGGCACTCTCCCTGTGCGGTCACACACGGGAATGGCTGCAAGGGGTGCTGGAAGGGGAAGGCAAAACCACTGGCACGGTGTTCATTATGACAGCGAACACCAAAGGCGGATACCGGATCATTGAGAAGGAGGAACCATGAAACGGCTTCATGCAGTATGGATCATAGCATTACTGGCAGCGGGGGTATGCGCCTTTGGGTTGTGGAGCGCGATCCACACCACGGGGTCCATGACTGCGCGCATCGAACAGGTTGCACAGGAAATTAAAAACGGCGACATTCCAAACGCCTATGCACACAGCCGCGAAACGGCACAGCAATGGGAGGAATATCACCGTATGTTATGTATGTTCCTGAGCCACAAAGAGCTGGAAAACATTGGGCGGGAATTTGCAAAGCTGCCAGCCATGCTCTCCGAGGGGGAACCGGCGCAGGCAACGCTTCAGTGTGTGCAGCTCTTATCCTACATGAAACAGCTGCATACCTCTGAATTCCCGCTGGTGGAAAATATTTTATAAACGGTTATGGGGTATCCGGGTCTTGTTTGTCTTTCCGTTTATCCCCGATCTGGTCGGTAAGGTCCTGAACTTTCTGTTGGAAGGCACGGCGTTGGTTTTCCTCTTTGGCAATGCGCCCTTTGTGGAACTCCGAGAAACCATCGCCGGTTTGCTTTTTGGACGGCTGCGTTTCCTCATCCATAAGGGAGGAAAACAGGCCGTCCTTATTTTTTTGGAGGACCTTTTCGGGAGTTTTGCGCTTATTTTTGGAAATCGGCACCACAGGATTGACGCGGGTGACGGGATACAATTCTACGGATTCACGATAACGTTTATAATCGTCGCTCATAAGCGAAACCTCCTTCACAAAACACCGTCAGGCTTTATCTTCGATGAGCTGCTCAAGCTCCTTCATAAAGGAATCTATGTCCTGGAAATCGCGGTAAACCGAAGCAAAACGCACATAAGCCACTTCGTCGGTTTCTTTTAATTTTTCGAGGGCAAGGCTGCCGATCACACTGGAGGAAACCTCACGGTCCATGGAGTTTTGCAGAATCCCTTCAATTTCATCGACCATGTTTTCCAGCACTTCAAGGCTGACTGGACGTTTCCCACAGGCACGGATCAGGCCGCCGAGTAATTTATTCCGGTCAAAGGGCTGGCGGGACTTATCTTTTTTAATGACAATCACAGGGACTGTCTCAATAATCTCATAGGTTGTGAACCGTTTCCCGCACTTGAGGCACTCCCTGCGCCGACGGATTCTCTCGCCCTCGTCCGTGGGACGGGAGTCAATCACCTTACTTTCCTCATAGGTGCAATAGGGACATTTCATGGGTGTCAATCCTCTCTGAATCAGTCACGATTTCCAAAATACCAGCGCACAAAAGGTACTGTTTGGTCAACCTTATTATAGCATATTTTTGTGACCGGGTGCAAGCATTTTACCGATATCTTGTCATCCCCTAAAACAAGTGCTATAATAGCAGCAAAATCCATCAGGAGGTTTTCAAAGTATGGGAAACCAATATCAAATCATCGACCTGAATACTTGGGAGCGGGCAACCCATTGCAACGTATTCCGGGACAGTGTGGAACCAGCCTTTTGTGTCACCTTTTTGGCAGAGATTACCCCATTCAAACGCGCAGTCAAACACAAGGGGCTTTCCTTTACCATGGCCATGGTATATGCCGTGTGCAAATGCGCCAATGAAATCGAAGCCTTCCGATACCGGTTTGTGGATGGTCAGGTGGTACTGTTCGACCAGATTGATACAGCTTTCACCTATTTAAACGAAGAAACCGGGCTGTTTAAAGTGGTAAACGTACCGTTTCTTTGGGATATGCAACACTATTGTGAGCTGGCGCTGAAAACAGCGCAGGAACAGAAGGCATATTTTACAGGGCCATTAGGCAATGATGTATTCCAGTGTTCGGCGATGCCTTGGGTAACATACACACACATTTCGCATACCAATTCCGGGCGTAAAGACAACGCAACCCCCTTATTCGACTGGGGGAAATATTATGAACAGGACGGCAGATGGTGGATTCCCCTGTCGGTACAGGCACACCATTCGTTTGTGGACGGGATTCATATTGGAACATTCGCAGAAAAATTGCAGGGATTTTTCGATCAGTTCGCATCCGAGCCGTGACGTTTCGCAATCACCAAGGAATAAATCAGCGGGATCACCACGATAGCCCCAACAGACACCGCAAGCAGAACCACGCTCCATACCATAGGAGTCAGGCCAGCCGCCAGCATACAGGCTCCAGATGCCATCATCACCTTCCCTGCCAAACGCTGGGTTCGGTACCAAACGGTTTTATTTTTCATGGTTTGCGAATTTCTAAAACCTACCCAACGGTTCTGCTGGAATTTTGGGACAAAGTTTCCAAGGATCACAAATACCGTACCAATCGCCAGACAGAACATCAATTTTACATTTCTCCCAAAGCCTAACGCATAGGCAATGGTGATGGTTTCGGCCAACAGCAGGATCAGAAAAAAAACAACATGCAAAACAGTCGTTTCCCGCCCGGATTGCTGGGCATTTTTCTGTTTGGAATGGGCGGGAAGCCACGTAAAGACAAACACGCAGAACGCCAGCACAAGCGGGATCACAAATAAAAAGATTTTGTGTATGGTCTGGTCAGGGGTGCCGGAGAAATCCCAGTGGGTGACAATCTTTTCGGGCAAAAACGGGTAGGAAACAGCCGCCATGAAAAGACCGACTGCTGGGAAAACCCAATAGATTTTATGGACAAACTTTACTGACTGTTTCATTGATTTCCTCCTTTAAAAAACCCTTGGAACCACGCCATGAGTTCCTCCATGACAGAAAGGTTCAATTCATAGTA
>CATJNB010000165.1 GCA_949741605.1 uncultured Eubacteriales bacterium
AGAATTGTGGAACAGCAGGCCCCGTCGGGTTACCAGATCAATGAACAGGTGTTCACGGCCCAGCTGGTCGAAAACCAGATTGCGACGGTGACGATCCCGGATAAAGTCAAATCCGGTCTGGTGATCCGCAAGGTGGATTCGGAAACAGGCGCGCCTTTGGTGGGGGCCTTGTTTACCGTCACCCGTTCGGATGGCAAATTGATCGGGGAATATCTCAGCGATGAAAACGGCCTCGTGGTGGTAGATTCCCTGCCGGAAGATACTTATATCGTCGAAGAAGTCCAGCCCCCGGAAGGGTACCTGCTTGACGGTAAAAACAGCAAAAAGACAGTACGGCTGACTTGGGAAAACAATCAGGAACTGGTGTTCCGGGACCATGCCAAACCAAAGCTGCAAATCAAAAAGGTGGACAAAACCACTGGCGTTCCGCTGAAAGGCGCGGTGATCCGCATTGCCAAACGGGGCGGCAGCGAATATACGGACGTGACCACAGGCGAGGACGGTACTGCCCTGTTGGAAAATCTGGAAACCGAATGGTATCAGGTACAGGAGATCAAAAGCCCGGAAGGGTACCTGTTGGATGACAGCATACAGGATGTGGAGCTGCAGGTTGGCAAGACGGCTTCGATTGTGCTTGTCAACCAGCAGGAACCAGCCCTGCGCATCCAGAAAATCAAAGCTGAGGACGGTTCCGCTTTGGCGGGCGCGGTGTTCCGCATTACCTTGCCCAGCGGAGCGACCAAAGATGTGACCACGGGCGTAGACGGGATGGCAGAGCTAACAGGTCTGGATGTCGGGGATGCTGTGGTACAGGAAATCAAAAGCCCGGATGGGTATTTGCTCGATGACACCCAGCATCATGTCCGGTTAGAAGCGGGGAAAACGGCTGAAATCATTGTGAAAAACAGCCAGAAACCAAGCCTTATGATCCGCAAGATTGACAGCATCACAGGCGATCCCATGGCAGGGGTCAAATTCTCGGTATCGGTCAAAAACGGAAAACCGCTTGGCGAATACATCACCGATGCAAACGGCGGGATTTTCTTATCCGGCGTGGAATGTGACCTGACTGCCGGGACGCTGCTCGTTGTCCGGGAGGTTTCTACCTTAGATGGTTATTTACTGGATCAGCAGGAAAAAGAGGTGCTGCTGGAGGCCGACAAAGTAGCGTCGGTTCAATTTGAAAACCAGCCGTTAAACCCGATCCTGATTAAAAAGGTCGATCCGGACGGCAAACCGCTGTCTGGCGTGACCTTCCGGGTCAAACGTGCAGACGGGCAGTATGTCGGGGAATATACCACTGGAATCAGCGGGCTTGCGGTCGTGGCAGGACAGCAGCCCGGCTTTTTCATTGTAGAGGAAATCCGGACTGCGGAAGGGTATCTTTTGGACAACGCCCCAAAGACGGTACAATTAAAAGTCGACAAACCAGCGGAAGTGGAATTTATCAACCAGAAAGCCAGTACCCTGCTGATTAAGAAAATCAATTCGGTAGACGGTTCCCCGTTATCCGGGGCGGTGTTCAAGGTGACGGCTTCGAATGGCGCTCTGCTGGGCGAGGTTACGACCGGATACAACGGCTATGCCATCTTAGACGGCTTGGAACCGCAAACCGTAATCGTATCGGAAATCAAAGGGCCGGACGGCTTTATTCTCGATGAGACCCCGCATACGGTTGTGTTGAAAAAGGGCGCGACTGCGGCGGTTGAGATTGAGAATACCCCGACCAGCCTGTTGGAGATTCAGAAAGTGGACAGTGTGACCGGGCAGCCGTTAGCTGGCGTGACGTTCGAAGTAGAGAAGCTCAGCGGGGAACGGGTTGGCAAATTTGTCACGGATGCCGCCGGGCGCATTGTCATTCCCGGCCTTATCGAGCAATGGCTGGTCATCCGGGAAACCGAAACCGTGAAAGGATACCGTCTCGATTCCGCCCCTGTGAATGTGGAAGTTAAGGCTGGCAAAACCACGGTAGTCAAGCTGAAAAACCAGCCGTATCCGGTTCTAAATCTCCTCAAAGTGGATGCGGAAACCGGGAAGGCCATGGCAGGGGTAAAATTCAAGCTCTTTGACAGCACGAAAAAAGAGTTGGGTATTTTCACCACCAATGAGGGCGGCAATATTATGCTGACCGGGATCAACGGTGATACCACCATTTATTTGCAGGAAACCGAAACCAATCCCGGTTATGTGCTGGATACGAAACTGTATCCAGTTACCCTGCAATGGGGAAAAACGAGTACCGTAACGATGAAGAACCAGAAAATCTATGGGCAGTTGGAGCTGTTCAAGGTGGCGGCTGACCCTTCGGTTTTGGCAAAGGTAAAAGAAAATGATCCGCTGGCAGGCGCGGTGTTTGAGATTTACGATGCCAAAGGAAATGTGGTGGATACCATGACCACAGACGAGGAAGGACACGCCATTACCAAGCTTCTGCCAATGGGGAAATATACCGGAAAAGAAGTGACTGCACCGAAGTTTTTCCTGCCCAACAATAAGGTATTTGGATTTGAGATTACCGAACATAATCAGGTAATCAAGGCCACCATCAAGGACGAAAGTGACAAGCCGGACATTGGGATTGAGAAACGTGGGAACGTGCAAGCACAGCCGGGCCAAAACATGCAGTACACACTGTCGAATATCCGCAACAAGTCCAATTGTGCGTTAGACGAGTTTTATTTTGAGGACGTCCTGCCGACCGATGCAGTACGGCTGGGGACGATCCACACAGGCACGTACAATGAAATCCTCGAATATAAGGTTACCTACCAGACAAACCTGACCTCCGATTACCGGGTACTGGCTGACGGGCTTTCCACGCAAGTCAATAACAGCATCGCGTGTACCCCGGCAAAGCTGGGTCTGGCTGCCAATGAGTACATAACAGCCATCCGGTTTGAATTTGGAACCGTACAGGTTGGATTTGCCAACAAGGAAAACCCAATTCTGGAGGTTTCGGTACTGCCAGATCTGCGGGACGGACACCGGATTTTAAATTCCGTCACCATCAGCGGGAAATGCGACGGAGTCCCGATTTACGACAAGGATACCTGGATTACCATCATTGTCCGGGAACCAGACCGCCCCTTGCCCAAAACGGGCGTTTGGGAATCAACCATGGATAACTAGAAAGGATGCGTGATGCTATGGAAGCAAAAATTATTATTTTGATCGTATTGTGCGTTGTGATTGTGGGGGGACTTGTGTTCCTGCATTTCAAAAACCGGAAGAAAAAACGGGGCTAAGGAGTGCGCAGATATGGGATTATTGCAGGAAATTGCCAAAGAATATCATACGCCGATACTTTCCAATCTGCGGATGCAGCGTGACCTGAAATGGAAAGCGTTGGGGTATCTGTACTTTTACGCAGACAAAGAACACCATACCCTCAAAGAATGGGCGGATGCAGTCGGGTATTTACTTGGCTGCGAGGCCCATTTTGACAGCTACCAACAGGTGGAGGACAGCTTAAAGCCGTTCTCCATCCCGATTCGATAAGGAGAGATCATATGCAAGTATTACTGGTAGAACCGGGAAAAGAAGCGCGCCCTTTTGAGATGGAGGATACCCTCAAAGCTATGCAGGATATTGTGGGCGGCCACATCCAAGCGACGCATACGTGGAACAATAGCGTTGCACTGGTTTGTAATGAGGACGGAAAGCTAACAGGTTTGCCTGCAAATCGCCAGTTAGGAAATGGTGACATCGTAGTCGGGACATTTGTTGTGTGCGGGCTCAAAGACGATGAGTTTTGCAGTTTGTCCAACAAGCAGATGGAGCAATACAAAGCCATGTTTCAAAACCCGGAATTATTTTTCTACTGTGATTCTGGGCTTTTGGTAAAGAAGTGTTCCCCGGAAGAATACGCACAGGTGATGCAAGACAGAGAGGGACAGAAGAAAGCTGCCCACAAACGACATAAGGAACAGGAACGGTAAAGAAAGGAACTTTATTATGACACAATTTGATACCGCAGAATCCATGACACAGGGGCATCCAAACAAGCTGTGTGATTTGATTGCCGACCGTATTTTGGATGTTTGCCTGAGCCACGACCCTTTTACCCGCGCAGCCTGTGAGGGGATGCTCGCACGGGGAACGTTTCTTGTGGAGGGGGAACTCACCAGCGAATATGAACCGGATATCCACGGGATTGTTTTGTCGGTGCTTTCGCAGGTGGGATACCATCCAAAGAATTTTACAGTCCAGAACCTGCTAAAGCGGCAAGCCCTGAGCTGGGATACCGGAAATCCGGGAATTGCCATAGGATATGCCTGTGACGAAACCCCGGAGTTTCTGCCGATTGCAGCGGTGCTTGCCCATCGCCTTTCCAGTACGTTTTCGAACATGAGGGCCTCTGGTGTGCTGGCTGGTTTTTCCCCCAATGCCAGAGGGCAGGTCACTGTGGAATATGACGAGGACGGGCAGGCATTTCGGCTGGAACGGGTGATATTTTCCGCACAGTATGCCTGTGGAATTTCGGAAGATGAAGCATGCTGGCTGTTAAGCGACCGGGTGCTGTACCCGGCCTTGCAGAGCCTTGCGCCGGATGACGA
>CATJNB010000166.1 GCA_949741605.1 uncultured Eubacteriales bacterium
CAAAAATGTCATTGGGATCGCGGCGGGGATGCTCGATGGCAAGCATCTGACTGCTCTGAAAGGTGCGCTGATGTCGCGGGGGACAAGGGAAATTGCCCGTTTGATTGCGGCCTTGGGAGGGCGTGAGATGACGGCTTATGGGCTGAGCCATCTGGGGGATTATCAGGCGACGGTTTTTTCTGAGTTCAGCCACAACCGTATGTTTGGGGAATGTTTTGTACAGGGCAGGCCCTATGGGGAACTTGCTGAAGGCGTCGCTACCACCCGTGCGCTGCTCGATATGAGCCGGGCGTGTGGGGTCGAGCTGCCCATTTGCCATGCAGTGGGGCAGATCCTCAACGAAGGGGAGGAACCAGAGCTGGCTTTGGCAAATTTATTTTTACGTAGCCTGAAAATGGAGTTTTAAATTGACAAATCATGGTGAACACTATACAATAATAATAGGAATTATCGGCAAAGGCTAATATTACCATGAAAATTGCTGGTTCCTACAAAAGCAAGCAGGTGCAAATTACGTTTTGGAAAAAGAGGGTTGATAACATGAGTGAAAATTGTAATTATGAATGTGATTCGTGCAAAGAGAACTGTGGTGCCAGAACCCAGTCCCCGATGGACATGAAGGAACAGCCGCATGAATTGAGCAGCATCAAAAAAGTGATTGCTGTCGTCAGTGGCAAGGGCGGCGTAGGCAAATCGCTCGTCACAGCTTTGCTGGCGGTTAAAATGAACCGCCGCGGGCATAAAAGCGCGGTTTTGGACGCAGATGTTACCGGCCCTTCGATTCCTAAAGTGTTCGGCCTGCGCCAGCGGGCTATGGGCAATGAATTGGGCCTGTTCCCCGTGACCACCGCGAAAGGCATTGACGTGATGTCGGTGAACCTGTTGCTCGAAAACGAGGAGGCTCCAGTGGTCTGGAGGGGTCCTGTCATTGCGGGTACAGTCAAGCAGTTCTGGACCGAGGTGATTTGGAAAGACGTGGACTATATGTTTGTCGATATGCCTCCCGGTACGGGGGATGTTCCGCTGACGGTCTTCCAGTCCCTGCGGCTCGATGGTATTGTGGTCGTTACCTCCCCACAGGAACTCGTTTCTATGATCGTTTCCAAGGCGGTCAATATGGCCCAGATGATGAATGTACCGATTTTGGGCCTTGTGGAAAATATGAGTTATGTCAAGTGCCCGGACTGCGGCAAGGAAATTAATGTGTTTGGGGACAGCCATATCGAGGAAGTTGCCCAAAAATACAGCCTGCAAGTGCTGGGGCGGATTCCCCTGGATCCAGAGGTTGCGGCTAATTGTGACAAAGGGCTGATTGAACTGGTCGAGTGCCCGGAACTGGATGCCGCCGCTGACCGCATCGAAGCCTTAGACACAAATCCCGTTTAACGTAACAAGGAAAAGCACCCGGCAAGATGGTTGCCGAGTGCTTTTTTCAGTTGTGCCGCAAGGGGCGCTTGTAACTATCCGTGAACGAACCGCATGCAATCATAATCAAATCCACAAGCACGCCAATCCCAAAAAGGCCGAATGTAAAAATATACAGGATCCCTGTACCGATTTTTCCAACATAAAACCGGTGGATCCCGATGCCGCCAAGGAAAATACACAGCAGCAAAGCCACGAGCCAGTCTTTATCGCTGACTCCATAGGGCGCATCGGGAGTGCCGTAAACGTATGGTGGCGGCGGGGGCGGGGCTGCCTGCCAGTTTTGGGACTGCGGGTTATTTTGGGTATGAGCGGCAGAATATCCGCAGTTCGGGCAGAAATTGCCCTGAAACTGCGTTTTGCATTTTGGACAAATCATCGTGAAAACCTCGATTCTAAAATCTTTGATGTTGCTTTCCTTTTCATGGTATCATGAAATTTCCTCAATTGCAATCTTTTTTCTACCATTTTACGATCCTTCTGTATCAAACCAGCCGGGGCATAGAAAAGGGGCGCTCGATTGCGCCCCCCGGTCGTTATGGTTTGTGGTTTTCAAAGTGCGATTGTGGTTTTTGGTTTGGGATGGGGTACAGCTTGGTGTATGATTCTGCTTGAGCATCCGTTTTGGGCATGGATGGGATCAAACCAGTACAGTCTGTCACCGATACCACTTGCTCTCGGAATTCCATGAGTTCCTGAACCCAATCCTCCTGGGAATCGTCACGAGCGCTTCCCTGTTTCTCTCGTTGCATCCCTTGGTCCCTCCCTCTCAGGGCCGCCGGCAAAGCTTACGGATATATTCCTGTATTTCCTTATGCGACTGCATTTCATGAGCGCGGCTCATAATTTCCTTTTGCTGTGCCTGCGGTAAACTAGAAAAATAGCACGATGCTTGCGGGTCATCCGTGAGCACCATAGCGAGGTCTAAAGGCAATCTGTTGAATAAATGCATGTTCCTCTCACCTCACAATCTATTTTTTGCAGGATACTTGCAAGTATCGCCGGGAATTTGTGGATTTATACCAATTTTTTCAAAATATATTCTCTTTTGTTTCCCTATTTCGGTTGCCCTCGTCCATCTTTTATGATATACTTATCTTATTCATTCAAAAGTGTCCCGTGAATTATGGAAAGGATGTGGTTATCATTAGGATCCCGGCTCATATTGGCATTATTCCAGATGGCAACCGGAGGTGGGCGCAACAGTCTGGAAAACAAAAAGATGAAGGGTATCAGTTTGGCCTGAACCCCGGCCTCGAAGTCCTGAGACTCGCCAAAAACGCCGGTGTCCAGGAAATCACTTTCTATGGCTTTACCACCGATAATTGTAAACGTCCCCAAAAACAATTTGAAGCCTTTTCGCAGGCCTGTGTGGATGCGGTCGACCTGATGGCAGGGGAGGGCATTTCCCTTCTGGTTTTGGGCAATACAAAGTCTGCTTCCTTCCCCCAAACCCTGCTGCCCTATACCACCCGTACCGACCTCAAGGGCGGCGGGATGAAGGTGAATTTACTGGTCAACTACGGCTGGGAGTGGGATTTGTCTGAGCTTGGCCAAACCTCGGGCAACCGTAAGAAAATCATGGACAATTTGCAGTCAAAGGATGTCTCCCGCATTGACCTTGTGATCCGCTGGGGCGGGATGCGGCGTTTATCGGGCTTTTTGCCGGTGCAGTCCGTATATGCTGATTTTTATGTCGTTGACAGCCTTTGGCCTGATTTTCAGCCGCAGGACTTCCACGATGCCCTCGCATGGTATGATAAACAGGATGTGACCTTGGGCGG
>CATJNB010000167.1 GCA_949741605.1 uncultured Eubacteriales bacterium
CAAATACACAAGTGCCATAGTCTGGATGTTCGCAAGTACCATCTAAGTTTGCTAACATAAACGGATATTTCTCACTTTGTAACATTTGGTTGGTATGCTTCACCTCGATTCCTGTACGTTTACTAAATTCATCCCGGACAAGAGTTTCCAATTGTGTACCCCAATAAGCAGCTTCTCCCGCTTCTTGATAGGGAAGCTGATTTGTTTTTTCCATCCAAAGTTCGACCGGAGACTTATAACGGTTGATTCCACAAACGACCGAAGCATCCGAACCGCCAATTCCCAATTTCCGGTATTCTAACCACTCTTCATAAGGCATGTTTTCGGTTGATGTTAAGACAATGGCTGACATAAAATTCCTCCTTTCATTATGCTGCCAAGACCATTTCATAGGCTTTATCGATTAAAGGATTGCCTTCCATAGTTTTGGCAAACATATTCTCTCGATAGTTGGCGGTTTCCCTTAACGGTTTGGCATGGGTGGCAAAGTCGGAAACTGCACATAAAAACCGATAAGCATTTTTGCCGACGTGTTCCAGATCAGGCGCGTCGAAATAGCGAATCTTCAAATCTTCTCGAATCCGATTGATATTCTTGCGGTGGGTATCGGTTGGTTGTTCGTCCATTGGTAGAAGCATATCAATATATTCCATGACTTTTGCATCTGATAATTTAATCTTGCTTAATTTACTGACTTCTGAACCTAATGTTCCCATATATTTTTCTGCTAACAGTAAGGTGTTATGGGCTTCATCCATTTTGGCGGCCAAGTCTCCGACATGAATCGTAGACCACATCCGTTTGGCCGATGACAAAGCTACATTTAGTGTGTTCTGGCAAACAACTCTTATCGGTGTCATGGCAACTTTGATTGAACCGCTACCGTCATGGGAACTGCTGAACACAAGATAAGGGTCAATTTGTTCGCCCTCAATGATGTACTTGTCGGGCAGTTTGGCAAGAATCCAAATCTTTTTCCCGTCTTGTAAAGACCCGGCGGTTTCATATTTGATCCCTTCCCCTAATAAGGCATCGGTAAAAGCAAAGGCTTCTGCATTTTGCACAACTTTATAGCGGTCAGTGACAACCCCAAGGATACGGTTATCCGTATCGCGAATATTCGCCTTGTAGCCCGGAATCGGGTCATAGGCATTGGTCATAATAGGACGCTGCACCACCTTCCAATCCAGTCCGGATTGAATCAGGAGCAGAAGGACTACCTTGCCGAATTGCTGAAAGATGAAAACAATTCGCTTTGGTCGGCTGTCCTTTATGGTATCTCGTACAGCAGCGATCAG
>CATJNB010000168.1 GCA_949741605.1 uncultured Eubacteriales bacterium
GGGTCTGCAATGGTTCGTAGGTTATCGCCCAATTTCTCAAAGAGGATCACAAGGAAAACCAAAAGCGCACCCGGGAACACTGCCAGCCACCACATCCCGGACGATAAGTATTTCATACTTTCTGCTAAAATGATCCCAACGGCCGGCTGTTCTGGAGGAAGTCCGAATCCCAAAAACGACAACGAAGATTCATGCAGGATCGCATGTGGGAACAACAGGACAATCCCAATGATAAACTGGGGCACCATATGGGGTAAAATATGGTGAATCAGAATCCATGTGCTGCTTTTTCCAAGCCTGCGTGATACCCCGATATATTGCTGGGTACGGATTTGCAGCACCTCGCTGCGGATCAGCCTTGCCAAGCTGCACCAATGCGTACATGTGATGCCTACGAGCAAACCGGTCAGCCCCTTACCGCATACAAACGAAATCAGGATCAGCAGCACTAAATGCGGGACGCCCATTACCAGGTCGATCAGCCAGTTGATAAAGGAGTCAAGCAGGCGCGAACCAGTCGCCGCAATGATCCCAATGATGGTTGCGATCACTGCACTGGCCGCGGAAGCAACCAGCCCAACCGTAATGCTGATCGAAAGCCCTTTGATAGTCCGGCAAAACATATCCCGGCCAAGCCAGTCCGTACCGAACAGGTGGGCACCGGATGGAGGCAAATTTTTCTGTGCAAAATCCGCTGACACCATATCATCTGTGATGAAAATTCCCACTACGAATACTGCCAAAATCAACGCGCCGATCACAGACGAAATCACAATGGTATTTCTCCTTCGGTTTTGGAAAACCCGTTTCCAAATCGGTACCGCTGTTATCATTGTTTCATCCACTGTAATTCCCCTCCCGGATTCTTGGGTCAACAACACCATAGATTACATTGGCAATCAAATTACCAGTAAATACAAAGATTGCACTGAATAACGTCACGCCCAACAGCAGCGGCACATCCCCGGACATCCCTGCCTGGGAGGCAGCTGAGCCTAATCCCGGATAGGAGAATACGGTTTCGGTGAGTACCGCTCCGCCAAATAGTTCCGCAAATGCGGCAAACTGCAACGTGACCGCCGGCAAAGCAATATTCCGCAGCCCATGCCGGCGCACAATACTGGACCGGGATTCTCCGCGCGCGGTGGCAAAGAGCACATACTCGCTTTCCATAACATCCACCATTTTCTGGCGGGTATGTAGGGCGATGTTTGCAAACTGCATAAAGCTCAAAGTCAGGGCAGGCAGGATCAGATGGTGCAGCCACTGCCAAAAGGTCACATCTGCGCTTGCCACCCCAATGGGGGAACTCAGCCCAATCGGGAACCATCCCAGCGATACCGAAAAGACCAGCAAGGCAACCAGCCCAATCCAGAAGGTCGGCACCGAAGCCAGAACCAAACACAGCCCTTTTAACAATTTATCCAGCCATGTACGCCGGAAAACCCCCATCAGGATTCCCAGTGTGAACCCAACCACCCCGGAAAGAACCCATGCACTCATCATCAACGCTAACGTATTGAGGAACTTTTCGCCAATCAGCTGTAAAACCGGACGGCGGTAAATGGTCGATATGCCCAGATCACCAGTAAGGGCAGACCCTAGCCATTTAAAATACTGTTCAACCGGATGGTCATTGAGCCCCCAGCGGTCTGCAATGGCCTCACGCTGTTCATCACTCATATCCGCCACACCCATCGTGTATTGTGCGATGGGATCAACCGGCGAACATTTCACCAAAATAAACGCTACGATACTCACCGCAAACAAAAGCGTTACTACCCGGAATAAGTACCCGGCAGTCCGCTTCCCAACGCGGAACGCCGCATGGTCAGAAAGGCGCACAGATCCCGTTTCGTTCTGAAAAGCGGGGTTGTCTTTCATAACAATTCACCTCCTGCTTGGACATGATTCTTTTATTTCCAAGACCATTCTTTCAGATTTTCTACCAGCGGCCAGTTGGCGCCATGGGGGTGCAGCTGCTGGTCGCCGATCTCCAAACCGTCACGTACAAAATACAAATGACGGGCATTCACCAGCCAGATCCAAGGGCAGTCTGCGTGCATAGCCGTACCCGTTGTACCGTCCCACTGGGAGAGCTGAAACTCTTTGTAAGATTCTTCCGTATTCAATGCTGTGACTGCTTTCTCCAGATGGGCGTCCACAATGGGGTTGTGGTAGCCTTCGGGATTGTAATAATCATCCTTGAGTTTTCCGGCAGAATGGAACAGTGAATAGCTAACATACGGGTTGGAATCCCCCCACCCCATGATAACCGCATTGGTGAATTGGTCTTTCGTGATATCGTCCCAACTTTCGCCCTTAATTTTGATCTCAATGCCCAATTTTTTGGCCTGTTCTGCCGTAGACATCCCGACCGATTGGCGCATGGAATCTCCCGATGGATACAGCGCAGTAAACGAAGCTTCTATCCCGTTTTTATCACGAATCCCATTGCCGTTGGTATCGACCCATCCTGCATCATCGAGAATCTTTTTTGCTTTTTCCAGATCGTATTCGACCTTCACTTCCTCGGTATTACACCATGGGGCACCGTCATTTTCCGAATAACAGGGGTCTGCATAGCCGTTGAGTGCGCCCTTGGCAATCTCCTCACGGTCAATGCCGTAAGCCAGTGCGTGGCGGATTGCGATATCACTGGTTACATCATTGCCAACCGGATAACCGCTGACGGAAGTCCCACTGCCTGCCGGCTGCATGGGCATGGTAAGACCCCGGTTGTCCATCGTAGAAATGCTAACCAGTTTCATTCCGTCAATTTTGGTATCCGCAAGGGTCGCGGAAGTCACAGCAATATCGACTTGTCCGGCCTTGGCGGCGGCTAAGGCTGCATCCTCCTCCATGAACATCAGCGTAACATTTTTAATGGATGGTTTGGTACCGTAATAATCCTCATTCGCAGTTAAAAGGAGCTGTTCACCCTGCTTCCACTCGACAAATTGATAGGGACCAGAACCAATCGGGTTGGTGGCATACCCCTCGCTATAAGCGTGTTCCGGGACAATCCCAACCGAGGCAACCGTATGGATAAACGTAGCCTTGGGACGGTTGAGAGTAATTTCAACGGTATTTTCATCCACAGCAACTGCTTTTTCCATGAAAGTCAAATCTAAGGACGACTGTGCCTGCTTGGCCGTTTCAAAGGTAAACGCTACATCCTTGGCTGTCAGCTGTTTGCCATCCGTAAATTTGGCATCGTCACGGATGTGGAACGTCCATACCAGCCCATCGCTGCTCATGTTGTAGTCGCTGGCAAGATCTTTGCGGATCTGCTTGTCTGTCGTATATTCCACCAAGGTACTTTGGATTAATGGCGCTGTCCCATGCCCCCAGCTGCTGGTACAGGGGTCCAGCCCAGTAGGTTCCCCTCCAGAACCCAAGGCAACCACGACAGAATCTTTTTTGGCAGCAGTCTGCATCCCGGAAACGGATGAGATAGTGGTACTTGCAGAACCAGGGTCTGTCGCTTCCCCACAACCAGCCAATACCCCCATCAAAGTCAGCGCAGACAGCGAAGTAACCGCTAACC
The DNA here is from genome assembly GCA_949741605.1 of uncultured Eubacteriales bacterium. Classification (GTDB taxonomy): domain Bacteria; phylum Bacillota; class Clostridia; order Oscillospirales; family Acutalibacteraceae; genus UMGS1071. The sequence goes on from CATJNB010000168.1 coordinate 3,551, forward strand.
CTTTCCATAATTTTCCCATTCCAAAAACTCCTCTCAACTTTTATAATCTGTGTTGTTATGTGCGATATTGTATCATGATTGCCCGTGGATTCCTAGGAATAATTGACCTAATTTTCTCAAAAGTAAAAAAATTTTTAGGTAATTTTGAAATATCCAAAAGGGAGCCTTCATTAATGAGAAAAACTATACAATAAGGTACTCAATAAAAATAAAATGCCAAATTGATTCCCACAAAATCGGAAATAAATTTGACAGGATCGTTATGAACGGGAGATAAATTTTCTACCCATATAGAAAGGGATGCTTTGAATTTCTGATAGGAAGAAGCGTCATTCCTCTATGGTTGCCTAACTGGAAATACCCATGTGAGATTTGTTGCTACACAGAGTCAAAACCGTTTCCTCCTAACATCGCAAACAAGACAATCCTCTTGGCAGAAAAATGATGATATTCTAAAAAATCTTGAGAATTCTCGGTGCAGTGTACCACCATATTGCGTGTCCAGATTGATACAAATATATCCCCAGTGCCATCGTTTTTACATTCACCACAAATGCCCTAAAATAAACACTTTTCAAAAAGGCAGATGCACCCATACATCGGCGGCTATCGTTTTCTTAGTTGGATTTGCCGCATTTTCGATATTCCATAGTGTAAAAAATAACGATAACCCATTTTTCAGAGTGGCTATCGTTATTTTTTGCACCCAAATATGGGCTTGACTAAATGTATGACTTTATCAATCCTTAGTAATTTCAGAAATCTTTTTCGAACAGGCATTTAGTCCTATATTAGTGCACTCTAAATTCATCCAGAATAACAGCAACTTCTTCATAATTTAGGGACTGATCACATAAAGGGAATTGTGATATAGTA
>CATJNB010000169.1 GCA_949741605.1 uncultured Eubacteriales bacterium
GCCGCAACTACACCACCCCCATGGGAATCGTGATGCTCGACTATGTGGACGCTACCCTGTGCCGGCGCGTCTATACCAACAATTCTTTTAGTGCCTCAAAGAAGAACGCGGTTCTGTCCGAGGTGAATCTGAATGGAGTCACCGATAACGACACACCGGCGGATACATCCAACGATACACCGGCGGATACATCCAACGACACACCGGCGGATACATCCAACGACACACCGGCAGATACATCCAACGATACACCGGAGGATACCCCAGCAGCAAATGCACTAGCACTAGCAGACACAGCAGCCCAAAAAGAAGACCCACAAATTACTTGGCCGACGTCGGCAACCCTTGTGTATGGCTATCACCTAGAGGAGGCGGTGCTGCAGTTTGATGACTCCAACCTCAACGCCCATTCCTTTGACGGGATATTTGCTTTTGATGAGTCAGTCGCCGATACCACACCAGAGGTCAACGGGGGAACGGCACATACGTATACCTTGAAGTTTATCCCAAACGATCAGGAGAAGTATAACGAAATAGAAAAACAAGACTTCCCTGTGACCGTCACAAAACGCCCCATCCGTGCTGTGGTGGGCACCTATGAGATTGAGTACGGCGGTGAGGTCGGCACTTGGGAGGATGTTGTCAGCCTTGTGGGCAGAATCGCCAATGACGACGATATGAAACAAGCTTGGGCAGCAGTCTCAATGATCGTCACTGACGCAACCGGCACGAAACAGACCCTAAATGCAGCGAATGGAAACACGCTTCTACAGGTTATCTCGGACACTAAGATGCCAGTTGGGACATCCAAGCCGATTGAACTGCAATTTAAGGATGGCAATGGTGCAGCTTTCCAGCTTCCCAATTACGAGATTACCTACGAACCGGGATGTTGGGAGATTGTCCCGCGCACGCTGGAGCTTGCATGGAGCGGTACCGAAACCCGCGCATATGACGGCAAACCTTCCAACGTCACCGCGCAAATCAAAAGTGGTTTGTTACCTGATCACAATCAGGTAACAGTCGCCGTTCAGGGCGGCACTGAAAGCAGCTTCGGCCTGCATACAGCTACTGCCGTTTTGTCGGGAAAAGACGCCGGCCTATATTCCATTCAGGAATCTGCCGATTACGTGATTGGAGATGACTCGGGCAAGCCGGGAGTGACAGTACAGGGCAGCCACGCCAGCCGCACAGGTTCCGGCCAGTACGATGCGGCCGCAACCGTAACGATTGACGCAGGCAGCCGCAGCGGATACCGCTTCAGCGGCTGGACGGTAAACAAGGGATCTGTGGTATTGGAAAACCAATCCAGCGCCACCACCACCTTTGAAATGCCATCGGAAAACGTCATCATCACCGCAAACTGGACGCGCAAAAGCAGCAGCGGTAGTCGTCCCAGCACAGGAGGCACAACACAAACTCCATCCACGCCGCCAACCACACCCACAACGCCTCCGTCCACTTCCCAAGGCCCTGCGCTGGATACCTCAACCGTAGCGATTCCATCTGGCGGGAGTTATGAATTTTTGGTAAAGGGAAACCACGATACCGGGAATATCAAAATTGAGGTCGCAAACCCACAAATTGCCGAGGTTGTGCTGGCGAACGCCAATGACTCGCGCGGCGCGAAATACCGTGTGGTGATGAAGGCTCCGGGTTCCACAGAAATCCGTGTAACGTATCAGGGGCAAACCAGCACGATGACCATAAACACAGCCCCCAATAAGGGTTCCCTGACGCTGGATACCAGCACTTATACCCTAGCGCCTGGAAACGAATATACCATTGGGACATTGGTGCGAGGGGCAGATGGCAACCTGCTTAGTACCCAGCAAATCAACGACCTTCTCGCACAAGAAAAATTAAAAGTACGCGATTCTCGCACGGGTTCGGTGGTGGACCTCAAGCCCTTGCCAAACGGGAATTTCCAAATTGTCGGAAAGTATGAAGGAGTTACCTACATCATCTATGAAATTGGCGGAATCCATGTTTCGGTACGCGTTGAGGTGAAAAACGGCGTGCAGCAGTACGGCACCGCTTCCCGCACGGCTTCTTATTTCACCAAATAAGAGCCAGACCCAGAATCAGCCCCTCCTAAAAATTTTAAAATAACAAACAGATACCGGGAGACAGGACTTGAGGCCTGCGGTTTCCCGGTATCTGTTATTTTTTTCTCTTGGATTGTGTGTTGTCTCCGCGCAGCATAACATTGGCCCGGAAACGTCCTTGATCATAAGCAAACTGGCACGTGCCGCTGTTTTTCCCAGCAATCTGGCGTACCGACTGGATTCCAACCCCTGCCCCCTGCCGCTTGCCAGACTGGAATTTCCCATCGGTTTCGGTGATGGTACCTTCATAAGGATTTTCCACCCAGAGCAAAACAATGTTGCCTTCGTGCATCTCGCTGTGGAGCGATACGTTGCGCTGTTCACAGGGAAGTTTTTCATTGGCTTCCAAAGCGTTTTCCAGAAGATTGGACAGCACAACGCACACATCCATTTCTGCCACCGGCAGCTGTTCCGGCAGTTTCAGGCGGCAAGAAAACGAAACCTCCCTTTCCTGAAAGCGCATGGCATAGTAGCTGACTACCGCGTCCACACTAGGATTGCGGCAAAAACTCAATTCCCGCAGCGGCTTCTTGCTCTGCCACGGAGCCAAATACTTTCGCAGGCCATCCAAATCCCCGCGTTCCGCCAAAGCAGACAGGGCATGGATATGATGATGTAAATCGTGGCGCGCCTGCCGTACTTCCGATATGGTTTGGCGCAAAGCGCGGTATTGAGCCGCCTGCAACTGTAAAAAGTCATTTTCCTGCTGTAAACGCATATTTTTTCCCAGCCCGCGCGCGAGCACATAAAACAGGCCGTAGCAAAACAGCATCAAGCCCAACAGAGCCAGCACGACCACCGGATAAATCATCATCATCCGGTTGGTATAAAGGGTTGCGTAGTCCATGGGATATAGGAAAAGGTTGAGCCCCACGAATATGACTGGTAGAATCCAAAATACATACCAAGTCCCCGGCATTTCCATTTCTTGCAGGAGCCAGCGGGCAGCATGGGTAGACGGATACCATAGGAGCCCCACCCATACCCAGCACATGAGCACATAAATCCCCGCAGCCGGAAGCGTAAGCCACGGCGAACGGTTATCCGGGGCAAGCAGGGCATCCGAGAAAATAGCCAGGTTCTTGATGCAGGACATCACCCCGCACACGGCCAAAATAATACTCCCGGATTTCCATACAGACAGTTTGGCGGTTCTGCAAACCAGCGGCGCCAAAACCAGCAGCGAGGGGATTAACCATAGGCTGCTGCGCCAGCCGCACGACCAGCAGACTGCCCCGCCAGCCGCCGCCCATACGAGCAATGCCGGCCCCCCCCACAAAACCAGCTTCCACCACGGGATTTTCAGATGCTCTTTCATGGGCAGGTAACACGCGACAGCAGACGGGAGTATCACGATCAACTCCAGCATAGGCCTCAGCATCTCCATGCTTACCGCCTCCTTTCAAACAGGTAGCTGCTGAACGATGACCGGGCAATCTTCACAAGCGACCGGCTCACCGGGATCATGACACCATCTTTCATGCAAAACACGTGCTCATCAAAGTCCGCCACATAGGCAAGGTTTACCAGCACCCCCCGGTGGCAGACCAGAAATCGGTTGTCTCCGTCCAGCAGAGCGACAAAGTTCGCAAAGGTCATGCGGACAGTCAGTATTTTCCCGTGAGCCATATGGATGTGGACCTGATGCTGGCAATTCTCCGCCCACTGGATATCCCTGAGGCAAATAGACAGTTCCTGCCGCCCCACTGGAATCCGTATGGATTTTTCCAAGCTGGGCTTGTACTGTTCCAGTTGTGAAAAAACTGCTTCTATCTGTTCTCTTCCATACGGCTTTACCAAATATTGCATCGCCCACACCCCATATCCGTCCAAAGCATGATCCGGGGAGATTGTGACAAACACAATGGTACAATCCTCATCCAATTCTCGAAGCCTCCGGGCGGTTTCCACACCGTCGAGCCCTTGCATGTAAATATCCAAAAAAACAAGGTCGAACGGTTCTGTGTGAGCGGCAGCTAAAAAGGATGCACCGTCCGCAAACTCCAGCACAACACCAGAATAATTCTGGCGATACATAACAGCGGATACCTGCCCAGATAGTTCCTCCCGTTCGGCCGGTATGTCATCCACTATGGCGATGCGCATTCTGCTTGGCCTCCTTGCGTCCATTTTCTTTCATTATAGCATAGCGATCTGATTTATTTCAATGACAAAAAAATCAAAGTTCTTATTTTATGTTCATAATGGTGAACCAGAAATTGTCCCGGAAGAAGCAGAAACCATCCGAATGATTTATCAAAGTTATTTAGATGGTAGCAGTTTAGTGGAAATCAAAAATACATTAGAGAAAAAAGA
>CATJNB010000170.1 GCA_949741605.1 uncultured Eubacteriales bacterium
GTATGGTTGTCGGTTCTTTTTGGTGATCCATCGGAGATTCGAACTCCGGACACCCTGATTAAAAGTCAGGTGCTCTGCCAGCTGAGCTAATGGATCGTATGTCCCCCTTTTGGGGGTGATATTTGGCTGGGCTGGCAGGATTCGAACCTACGGATGACGGAGTCAAAGTCCGTTGCCTTACCGCTTGGCGACAGCCCAATATCAAACGCAGAAAAATTCTGCGTGGGGAAGTCAAGATGGGGTGGAAGATCGGATTCGAACCGACGATCTCCAGTGCCACAAACTGGCGCTTTAACCAACTAAGCTACATCCACCATATGGCGCGCTGAAAGGGATTCGAACCCCTGGCCTACTGCTTAGAAGGCAGTTGCTCTATCCAACTGAGCTATCAGCGCAAAATGACGTCTATCCCTTCCCAGATGGAGCAGATGATGGGAATCGAACCCACATGGCCAGCTTGGAAGGCTGGAGTTCTACCACTGAACTACATCTGCATATCAGCGACGTTTATTATTATAGCAATGCTTTGACGAAATGTCAAGCGTTTTTCAAATATTTTTTTAAAAAAATTGTCCTTTTTTTCAAGTTCTACATTTTTTTGCCTAAGGGCATAAAAAATCCCCCAGAAGCTGCAACCTTCTGGGGGATTTGCTTTACATGAGTAAAATTTTTTAAAACAGCAGGTCAAGGACAATATCGTCGTCGCGGGTGGTCACGGCAATCGCTGTGACGGTCTTGTCACAGTTCTCAACAATCGTGGAAGCAATCCGGTCCTCGACCTTGCGGCGGATCAGGTTGCGTAAATCACGCGCCCCGCTTTTCCCGCCCATGGCATGTTTGGCAAGCCACTGACACGCTGCATCGTCAAAGGCAAACCGGATATTGCGTTCCTCCATGGTTTCCACATATTCCCCCATCATCAGCTTTGCAATATCCACAAAATCGCTCTCTTCCAGCGCACGGAAAATAATTACCTCATCCACACGGCTTAAAAATTCCGGACGCAAAAATTCCGATAACGCTTTCATCACTTTTTCCCGGGTAGCATCGGCCTCGCTCTTGGCAAATCCCAAGGACGATTCCTTCTTCTCACTGCCCGCATTGGAAGTCATAATAATGACGGTGTTTTCAAAATTGACATTCCTGCCATGGGCATCTGTGATGCGGCCTTCATCCAGAATTTGCAGGAGAATATTCATAACATCCGGATGGGCTTTTTCAATCTCGTCAAAGAGCAGCACCGAGTATGGGCGGCGGCGCACCTTTTCTGTGACCTGCCCGGCTTCGTCATACCCCACATACCCCGGCGGCGACCCTATGATGCGCGAGACCGAATGTTTCTCCATAAACTCGGACATATCCAAACGGATCAGGGTTTCCGGGGTATCAAAGAGTTCTTTGGAAAGGACCTTGACCAGTTCCGTTTTCCCAACACCCGTCGGGCCTACGAAAATAAAGGAAGCCGGACGTCTGCGCGGGCTGACTTGCACCTTGCTGCGCCGGATCGCTGCCGATACCGCACGGACTGCCTCTTTCTGCCCAACCACTTTTGCACCCAGTACGTCCTCTAAACTTGCTAATTTTTTCAGTTCGCTTTCCTGAATCCGGCTCGCCGGAATCCCGGTCCAAAGCTCGATCACGTGCGCTAAATCCTCGACCGTCACCTCAGCGCCCAGTGCGGCCGGGGCAAGTTCTTCAATTTTCTTGTCCAAACGCGCAATTTCACACCGCACCTCGGCCAGCTTTTCATAATCTATCGTGGTGCTTGCTGTCAATTCTTCCTCGTCGTGGCGCAGGCGTTCCACCTGTTCCACGTTCTGATCGTATTCTACCATCGGAAGATTGCGAAGGGCCGCGCACGCACACGATTCATCCATCAAATCAATCGCCTTGTCAGGCAGGAAACGGTCGGTAATATAGCGTTCGGAAAGCACCACGCACCGGCGGATAATCGTGTCTGGAAGCTGTACCCGGTGGTAGTCCTCATAGTAATTGCGGATGCCCTCGAGCACATGCACCGCGTCCTCTACGGACGGTTCGGTAATGGTCACGGGCTGGAACCGGCGTTCTAACGCGGCATCCTTTTCAATGTGTTTGCGGTACTCCACAAAGGTAGTCGCGCCGATCACCTGAATCTCCCCGCGCGATAAGGCTGGTTTGAGGATGTTCGCCGCGTTCATGGAGCCTTCCGCATCGCCTGAGCCAACCAGATTATGCACCTCGTCGATAAACAGGATAATATTCCCGTCTGCCTTGACCTCATCGACCAGCCCTTTGATCCGTGCTTCAAACTGTCCCCGGAACTGTGTGCCAGCTACTAAAGCGGTCAAATCGAGCAGGTGCAGCTCTTTCTTTTTCAGGCGCGCCGGTACGTTGCCTTCTGCAATACGGATCGCAAGGCCCTCAGCAATGGCCGTCTTGCCAACGCCCGGTTCCCCAATCAGGCAGGGGTTATTTTTCGTGCGGCGGCTCAGGATCTGTACCACGCGCGACAATTCTTTATCCCGCCCGATAATGCGGTCAATTTCCCCGCGCTTGGCTTTGGCGGTCAGGTTGTCACAGTACAGGTCCAGGTGCTTGCGTTTTTTGCGGTTGCCCTCCTTGTGGCCCTTCTCGGCTTTCCCAGACGTCTTTGGGGCATCGGCAGCCTCCTTGTGTTCGGAGTCGGAACCCGGAAACAGATTCTTCCAAAACGGGAAGGTCGCTGCACCGCCCGGAGTGAAGGCATCGTCGTCCTGATTATCGTCCTGATCCACTACGTCGAGCATATTCATACTCATGAGATCATTGATCTCATGCTCCATACTTTCCATCATTTCTTCGGTAATGCCCATTTTTTCCATCAGGTCATTGACTGGTTTAATGCCAAGCTCTTTGGCGCATACCAGACAGTACCCTTCTGTTTTCTGGGCGTCCGCCGACTGCGATACAAACACTACCGCCGGACGTTTCTTACATTTGGAACACATCATCATAATCGGTATTCCCCCTTCCGCCACCGCTGCGGCACTCCCTTCTCCAAAAAGGAAGCAAGATTCGAGACGTCGCCCTGCGGTCAAATTCGGGCAGCGTCACAAGGCTTTGCTTGAAAAATGGCAGCCCCCTGCGGATTGCTATTTTTCAAACAAGGCCCCTTGTTTATGGTTCTTTCTTCAGCCGTTGCTGCCTCCTGTTTTTTTGCAGGATGCGGGGCAGCAACGGTTTGGGAAAGGCATGCTCTGGTTTGGCTGTCCGGCGTGGCTGGCGCAGTTTGATTTGCAGGTAATCTTTTGGGTCTTTGGAGCGCAACAGCTGCACAAATACCCCAAAATACCGCAAAAATGCATAAATCATAAACCCGGCCGTAATGGACAGCAGGATGCAGGTCAACGAAAAGCTCTCATAATGCCAGATGGCTTTGAGCGCCACCACCGTCACAAACGACACATAAAAGGACGCAGTCGCAATTTTGCCATACCACTTTGCTGCACACGGGCGTTTCCGGTTTGCCACCAAAATGATCCCGGCAATCAGCATCAAAAACTCCTTGAACAGGAAAATCCCCAGAAGCGGCAGCAAAAGCGGCTGTTTCACCGCAAGGCCAACCGCTACGGCTCCCTGTGTCACTTTATCCGCAGCCGGGTCCAAGATTTTTCCAAGGTCCGTAATCTGGTTGAGGCGGCGCGCCAGCTTTCCATCCAGAAAGTCCGTCACGCCGGATACCCCAAGAATCACCCACGCCCATATCGTATGGTTGGTCAGGTAGCACACCAGAAAGGGCGCAACCAGCACAATCCGCATCCCCGAAAGCAGGTTCGGAATATTCCAGTTTTCATTTCTCTTTTTCATACGATTCCAACCTTACTGTCCCCGCTTGCGATATACCGCTTTCCCACCAGCTATGGCAAGGGAGGACTGACATCTTTTCTGTTACCAGTCTGCTGTAAACCAGTGCCGGACCGGGTTATGCTCATAGACCCACCGGCATATATAGGACTTCTCAATCGTTGTATGGATCTGCCCGGCAACCTCCGGCTGGAATAGCGGGGTAATGACCAACATCAGGGTGGCCAGAAGCAGCCCCACCAGAACCCCTTTGAGCAGGCCGAATACCCCGCCGCCAATCCGGTTGACCGTACGCAGGACGGGCAAGCGGAAAAAACGGTCCAACAGGCGGATGAGGAAAAAGATCCCGGTACGCAGCAGCAAAAAGATCAGGAAGGTCAGCACCAGCGCGGTCAGATGGATCACCACCGGCGACACATAATCCGCTACGCTTTGCGCCAGCGGGTCGGCCGACGCTGCAACTGCCTGCCCGACCTGCCGCGCACTGACCCCGAAATTTTGCAGCGCGTTTCCAATAAAGCCCGGCAGGGCAGACAGCGCGGATTCGGTCTGGGTCTGGACAACCCCGCCCTGCTCGGAAACCACCTTGCTGATCTGGTCAACCATCGGCCCCCGGAATACTCCGGTATACATCCATCCTGCCAACAGATTCCCCAGAACGACCGCCCCAATCAGCGACACCAGCGATCCCAGAAACCCCAGCAGGGAACGGATCAGCCCAAAACGCAGCCCCACTGCCACAAACCCAAGGAGCATGGCTGCAAACAGTACATCAATTAAAATTGCCACCGATTCCCTCCTGCCATCATTTTCCTGCATGGGAAAGAAAATATTCCCATATACGTATCCTTAAATATACCATACTCTCTCGGGAAGTACAAGGGCAAAACGGTAAATTTCCCGCCATTTATAAGCGGACATAGCGGATTTCACTGACCCCCAGCACATAAACCGAACTTTCGTCACTGAGCGCCACAGCTTTGGCGTCTACACCGGCTGGCTTTGTCGAAAACGGCCCGCGTTCAGCCTGAGATGGGTTCTGATTCCGCATGGCATTGACCGAATACCCCATGACATTCCCGCCGCTGAGAACTGCTATGGTATCTCCCTTGAGCGAAACTGCATCGGCTTTTGTAGTGGTGTCGAGGCTCGCGAACACATTCCCGTCTTTATCGAGCAGTACAAGCTGGTTTGCACTGGTACTGTCATAGGGTTCCAAGGCCAGGACTGTATAATCCCCATCGATACTGTGATCCGACAACTGCCGGTTCTGATACGGGTAATCCACACGCGCACCGCTCTGCCCGTTAATGATGCTGGTCATGGTATCGCCCACCGCCACCACCGTACCGTTTGCACTGTATTCGATGTCGGTCAGCAACACATCCGGGTAGGTCAGTACCGCGCTCGGCGTTTCCTTCGTGAAATCAAACAGGTAAACCGCCGAAACAATCCCACCGTTTTCTGCCGAAATCGCCGTCACCGCTGCCCTGCTGGCATCTTCGTTCAGGGCGATCCCGGTCACATAATAATTGGAAAAACTGTATTTATACTGTTCGTTGTGGTTCGACAGGTACACGATCAGCTGCGACGGATACCCTTTAGCGTCTGTCACCAGGGCATACTGGCCGTTTTCCGTAAGGTCTGCTGTAATGATATTGTTTTCTGCTTCGGAACGCACAATCTCCCGGTCAACCGTTTTGATACAGTACCCGCGGCTCCCCAAGCTATAAACCATCATATTGTCCCCAGCCACCGCGAGCATGGCGCGGTTATAGCTGTGCTGATGGTTGAGCTTTTCCTTGGCTGTGGAATTGAGCCGTACCAGTGCGGTATCGCTCAGGGCCACCACTTCCTTATCCACGGATTGGAAATTCTCCTTGTTGACCGTATTCCCCACCACCATGGCCGGGAAGCCGTCGCCGATGCCTTTGCCGCGGGTGATGGCTGTGTACGATTCCCCAACCTGCTCGGTCGAACAGCTTCGGAACCCCACAAAAATTAAAGCGCCCAGCGCCGCAACCAGCGTTACCCCAATGGCATAATACAGCCATGGGGAAATTTTAATGTCCCGTTTATTCTGCTTCTGACGCCGGGCTTTCCGCTTCTGGTAACGGACCACGCTTTTCTCGTGGTACTTGCCAACGTAAGCGTCAGGTTCCTGCTCATCGTCGTCCTGTGTCACCCCAAAGCGTTCCCGGATATCCTCATCCGATGCAAAACGTCTGCCTTTGGGATGCTGTGTACCGTCTGTGTGTGGTGTTTCTTTACGGTACCGTTTGCCTTTGCTCATACCAATGTTCCCTCATTCCCAAAACCATAATCTACCCGGTTCAAATACAGCCCGCAAGGCGGCGCTGTGGGGCCGGCGAGTTTGCGGTCTTTGCCCGCCAAAATTTCCGGGATCTTCTCGATGGTGAATTTCCCCTGTGCCACACGCAGCAGCGTGCCCACCATGATACGCACCATGTTATAAAGAAAACCATCGGCAGCAACGGTAAAGGTCACAAGGTCGCCCTGCCGATGCACCTGCGATTTTGTCACACACCGGGTCAGGTCCCCGCGTTCCCGATGGTCAACGGTGCAAAAAGAAGTAAAATCATGGCGTCCCAGATAGCCCTGTGCAGCACGGTGCAGCTTGTCCGCATCCAGCGGGTACCAATAGTGCAGCACGTACCCTTCCAAAAAAGGGTCGCGGATGGGATGGTTCCAGATTTTATACACATATTCCTTGCCCACGCAGGAATACCGCGCATGGAAATGTTCGTCCACTTCGCGGCAGCTTGTCACTGCAATGTCGCCGGGCAGGAAATGGTTGAGCGCCGCCACCAGCCGTTCACACGGGATCGGATGGCCTGTTTTGACGCTCACGCCATAGGCATAGGCGTGTACCCCGGTATCGGTGCGGCTGCATCCCTTGATCTCCGGGCATTCCCCAAAAATTTTTTCTAGGGCATTCTGGAAAACCTCCTGCACAGCCAGCGCGTTGTGCTGGATCTGCCAGCCGTGGTACCGCCGCCCATCATAGCGGATCATCAAGAATAAATTCCTCATTTTGACACCTACTCATAAATAAGGGTGCGTGATAAAAATACGCAGTAAAATTACCCCCGCACCAGCCGCCGCCGCAACCCCGCAGCTGATATAATCGCGCGCTTTCATGTGCAGGATTTTCATTTTGGTACGCCCTTTGCCGCCCCGGTAACACCGGCATTCCATGGCAGTCGCCAGCTCATAGGCCCGCCGGAACGATGATACAAACAGGGGGACCAGCACAGGCACCAACGCTTTGACCCGCTTTAAAATCCCGCCGCTTTCCATATCCGCGCCGCGGGCTTTCTGGGCGTTCATGATTTTATCGGTCTCCTCCAGCAGCGTCGGGATAAACCGCAGCGCAATCGTCATCATCATGGCAATCTCATGCACCGGCACCCGGATCAGGCTCAGCGGCTTCATGAGGCGTTCGAGCGCGTCGGTCAGCTGCGTGGGGGAGGTGGTGAACGTCAAAACAGAGCTGGCAAAAATCAGCACAATAATGCGGACTGCTACAAAAATACTGTTGCTGACGCCGCCCCATGTGATCCGTAAAAAGCCCCATTCCCACAGGACCTCTCCGCCGCCATAAAACAGGTTTAACAGCGACGTGAACAGCACCACAAGCAAAACGACTTTCAGGCTTTTCAAATAGCGCCCAATGGATACCCCGGATACCGCCATCCCCAAAAAGACCAGCCCGGTCATCACTGCCAGCCCCAGAAAGTTGCCTGCCACAAAAATAAAGACAATCACAGATAACGTCAGGCCCAGCTTGGCGCGCGGGTCCAGACGGTGCATCAGGGAATCCCCCGGTAAAAACTGCCCCAGTGTGATATCCCTAACCATCGGCTTTTCCCCCTTCCTGCCGTTTCATCAGTGGCAATAAAGCCTGTACCGCCTGCTGCAAGGTCAGCACACCCGCCGGCACCGGATACCCTTTATCCCGCAGCTTTGCCATGATTTGTGTGATCTGCGGCACCTGAAGCCCCATGTCAGCAAGCTCTGGCCCGCGGGAAAACACCTCTGCCGGTTCCCCGAACATCACCACGTTCCCTTGATCCAAAACTAACACCCGGTCTGCGGTCGCGGCAATGTCCTCCATGCTGTGCGATACCACGAGAACCGTATTCTTCCGCTCCCGGTGGTACTCCATAAGCTGGCTTAAAATCAGGTCGCGCCCCATGGGGTCCAGCCCGGCGGTCGGCTCGTCGAGGATCAGCACTTCCGGGTCCATGGCGATCACCCCTGCAATCGCTGCCCGGCGTTTCTCGCCCCCCGAAAGCTCAAACGGCGACTTTTTCAGCATCTCCTGCGAGAGCCCTACAAACTTTGCCGCCGCCTGCACCCGGTCGTGAATCTCACTGTCCGAAAGCTTTTGGTTGCGCGGGCCAAAGGCAATGTCTTTTTCCACAGTCTCCTCAAAGAGCTGGTATTCCGGATACTGGAACACCATGCCCACCTGAAAGCGGATCGAACGGATTTTTTTGGGGTTTTCCCAAATGTCCTTGCCATGCAAAAGCACTGTACCGGATGTCGGGCGCAGCAGGCCGTTGAGATGCTGGATGAGTGTGGATTTTCCGGAGCCAGTATGCCCGATCACGCCGATCCATTCGCCCTGCTCGATGGAGAAGCTCACATCTTCTAAAGCCGTCTTGCAAAACGGCGTTTTGGGGGAGTATTGGTAACTGACCCCTTTGACTTCTAATATTTTCATCCTGTCTGTGTTCCTCCCAGCAGTCCTTCCAGAACTTTGGTACATTCTTCGGCAGTCAGCACATCGTTTGGCACCTCGCAGCCCTCGCGCCGCAATAATGCCATCAGCTCAGTTGCCTGCGGGACATCCAACGCATGCTCCTTGAGCAAGTCCACCTGCGAAAAAACCTGACGCGGTGTGCCGTCCAATAAGACCTTGCCGCGGTCCATGACCACGACCCGGTCAGCCTGTGCGGCTTCCTCCATATAATGCGTAATCAGTACCACTGTGATCCCTTTTTCCCGGTTCAGTTTCCAAACCGTTTCCAGCACCTCCCGGCGGCCGCGCGGGTCCAGCATGGCAGTAGGCTCGTCCAACACAATGCAGGCTGGCTGCATGGCAAGGATACCGGCAATGGCCACACGCTGTTTCTGCCCGCCCGACAGCTTGTGCGGGGCGTGTGTGCGGTATTCGTACATCCCAACCGCTTTCAGGGCGGCATCGACCTGCTCCCGGATTTCCCCCGGCGGCACGCCGATATTTTCCGGCCCAAACGCCACGTCTTCCTCGACCACGCTCGCAACCAACTGGTTATCGGGGTTCTGCTGCACCAGCCCCACCTGACGCCGGATCTCAAACGTGAGCGACTGGTCTTTGGTATCCATGGAATCGACAAATACCGTCCCCCCAGAGGGCAGGATCAGCGCATTGAACTGTTTGGCCAAGGTCGATTTCCCGCACCCGTTATGGCCGAGCAGCGCGACAAATTCCCCCTTGCCGATCCCTAGAGTCACGCCGTCGAGAGCGAGCGTGAGAGGAGGCTCTTTGTGATAAGAATAAGTGAGTTCCTGTGTTTGCAGATATTCCATCTTCCCTTACCCTTTCTTCCACATGGCCGTTGACCCGCATGGCAAAACCTTCCCTGTGGCCGTCACCGGCAGCCCGATTTCATCGGAGGATATCTGCCCAGAAAAACGCTTCTCAAACAGCACCCCCAGCACATATTCCATCACCGACGGCGACAACCCTGTGGTATAGGAATTGAGCAGGAAAAAGAGCGGTTCCCTGGAGAGTACCGGCAAACACGCCTGTACGAAGGGATACAGCTGTTCCTCCAGTTTCCAGACCTCCCCGCCCGGCCCGCGCCCATATGATGGCGGGTCCATTAAAATGCCATCGTAGGTATTGCCGCGGCGCTGTTCCCGCTGGACAAATTTGACACAGTCGTCCACCAGCCACCGGATCGGTTTGTCCGACAGCCCGCTTGCTGCGCTGTTCTCCTTTGCCCACGCAACCATCCCTTTCGAGGCGTCCACATGGCACACCTGTGCGCCCGCCGCCGCACACGCCAGCGTCGCTGCACCGGTGTACCCAAACAGGTTCAGTACTTTGACCGGCCGTCCCTGTGCCACTTCCCGGCGGATCTGATCCGCCATGAAATCCCAGTTGACCGCCTGTTCCGGGAAAATCCCGGTATGCTTAAAGCCCATGGTCTTTAATTGGAAAGTAAGGTCGCCATAGGAAATTTTCCACATTGGCGGCACCTTTTTGTATTCCTGCCATTGGCCGCCGCCTGTGTTGGAACGGATATAACGGGCATGCGCCTGTTTCCAAAGCGGGTGTTTCCGTTTGGTATCCCAGATAATCTGCGGGTCGGGACGGATCAGGATGATATCCCCCCAGCGTTCCAGACGTTCCCCATTTGACGTGTCAATCAATTCGTAATCCTGCCAGTTGGCTACTCTCAAACTGTACTGCCCCTTTCCTTATGCCAGCCGCTCCCGGATCACCTCGGCAACCCGGTCTGCCATCGCCTGAATCTGCGACAGCTCCTGCCCTTCCACCATCACGCGCAAAAGCGGCTCTGTCCCGCTTGGGCGCACAAGGATACGTCCGGATTTCCCCAGTTCCTCCTGCACCTGCTGCGTTGCCTTTTTGACTTCCGGGTCCGTATAAAACCGCAGCTTGCCCTCGGCGCTCACCGGGACATTGACCAGCACCTGTGGGAAGCGCGCCATCAGGGTGGCAAGGCTCGACAAGTGTGCCTGCCTGCGGCTTAAAATGCTCAGAAGCTGGGCAGCGGTCAGCTGCCCGTCGCCAGTGGTGCCGTAATCAAGGAAAATCACATGGCCGCTTTGTTCGCCGCCGAAATTGTAGCTTTCCTGCCGCATTTCCTCCAGCACATAACGGTCACCGACCTTCGTTGCCACAAAACGCATCCCGTTTTCCTCGCAGAACCGGATAAACCCTAAATTGCTCATCACCGTACCCACAACCGCATTTTTCTCCAGCTTGCCGCGCGACTTCAAATCTGCCGCGCAAATCGCCATCACAAAATCGCCGTCTACCAGTTCGCCTTTTTCGTCCACGGCAAGGCAACGGTCCGCATCGCCGTCAAACGCAATCCCGGCATCCAGCCCATGCTCGCGCACATATTCTTTTAGAGCCTCCATGTGTGTGGAGCCGCACGTTTCATTGATATTGACCCCGTCCGGCTGGTCAAAAAGCAGGTGGCACTCTGCGCCAAGCTCGCGGAATAACTCCGCAGCCGTCGTTGCTGCTGCGCCGTTGGCACAGTCGAGGGCAATGCGTAACCCATGAAGCGGATGCGGTACGGTACTTTTTATGTGGTCCATATAATCCCGATGGGCGTTTTCCCGCACACTCACGCTCCCGACCCCTTCCCGCACCGGACAGGGATACGGCTGCACATGGTCGAGAACAATCGCTTCGATCTGTTCTTCCAGCGCGTCGGGCAATTTGTAACCATCGCCGCTGAAAATTTTGATCCCGTTAAATTCACACGGGTTATGCGACGCCGAAATCATAATGCCTGCATCCGCTTTGTATTTGCCGATCAGGTACGCCACCGCCGGGGTTGGGATCACACCCAGCTTCACCACGTTGGCACCCACAGAGCATAGCCCGGCTGCCAACGCATGTTCCAGCATATCCGATGACCGGCGCGTATCTTTCCCAATCAGAAACGTCGGGTGCGGATGCGTGCCGTCTGTCAGCACCATCGCCGCCGCACGCCCAATATTCATGGCCATTTCACATGTCAGTTCGGAGTTTGCTACCCCGCGTACCCCGTCGGTTCCAAATAATCGTCCCATCGTTCTCTTCCTTGCGCCCGGCTGCCCGGACGGCTCCTTTCTTAAAACCTGTTTTCCTGTTTCTCTGCCTTACTAATATGCTGCAATAAGGTTGCAAATTCTCGTTTCTTAATAAAACCGTTCCTGTGCTTCGTCGCGGTGACGGCGCGGCAAATCCAGCCCCAAATGCAGATAGGCCGCCGGGGTCACGCACCGTCCGCGGGGGGTGCGCTTTAAAAAGCCAATTTGCATCAGGTACGGCTCATACACATCTTCAATCGTGACCGCTTCTTCCCCAATCGCCGCTGCAAGCGTTTCCAAGCCAACCGGCCCGCCGCTATAAAACTGGATCATGGTCGTGAGCATCCGGCGGTCATTGGCGTCAAGGCCCAGCTCGTCGATTTCCAGACGGTCCAGCGCTTCTTTGGCGGTTTCATACGTAATCACCCCATCGCTGATGACCTGCGCGAAATCCCGGACCCGTTTGAGCATCCGGTTGGCAATACGGGGGGTGCCGCGGGAGCGCGACGCAATTTCCAATGCGCCCTCGTTTTGTACCTCAATTTCCAAAATCCCGGAACTGCGGGTGACAATTTCCGAAAGCTCCTCTGGCGAATACAGCTCCAGCCGCAGCACCACCCCAAACCGGTCCCGCAGCGGCGCGCTCATTTGCCCGGCCCGGGTGGTGGCGCCCACAAGGGTAAACGGCGGCAGCGGCAAATGGTAGGATGCCGCCATCTGCCCTTTGCCTGTGATAATATCCAGAGCAAAGTCCTCCATGGCCGGGTAGAGGATTTCCTCCACACTGCGCGACAGGCGGTGGATTTCGTCAATAAACAGCACATCCCCGGGGTCAAGGTTTGTGAGCAGTGCAGCGAGGTCGCCGGGTTTCTCAATCGCCGGGCCTGAGGTAATCCGCAAATTGACCCCCAGCTCATTGGCAATAATCCCGGCTAACGTAGTTTTCCCAAGCCCTGGCGGCCCATACAGCAGCACATGGTCGAGCGATTCCTTACGCTGGCGCGCCGCTTCAATGAATACCCCCAGATTTTCTTTTGCTTTGCTTTGCCCCACATATTCGGCAAGGGTGCGCGGGCGCAAGGGGTTTTCCACTTCGCCGTCCTCGGGCATGTATTCGGGCGCGATCATCCGGTTTTCAAAATCCAGATCATTGTCCTCGTAATTCATGCGCTGTCCTCCTTTCCGTCAGGCGTTTTTAAAAGCGTTTGGCCATGGCCTTGAGCGAGAGCCGGATCAGTTCTTCCACGGGCAGGCTGCTGTCAAACCGCGCCACCACACCGGCTGCCTCAGACGGCGAATACCCCAAAACGGAAAGCGCATTGACCGCCTCCGACACGTGTGCCGACGCCGATACCACGCCTGCGGCCGCTGGGGTAAACCCGGTTTTCCCCTGCCCTTCCAGAGCCATTTTTTTGACCTTATCTGTCAGCTCCAGCACAATACGCTGGGCAAGTTTCGTGCCCACGCCAGAGGCCCGTGTTAAGGTTTTGCTGTCCCCGGCGGCAATGGACATGGCGACCTGTTCGGGCGCCAGCTCCGACAAAATCGCCAGCCCCACCTTCGGCCCAACCCCGCTGACCCCGGTAAGCATCCGGAAACAATTCATTTCATCCGGTGAGGAAAACCCATACAAATCCATGGCGTCCTCGCGCACATTCAGGTGGGTGTATAACTTCACAGGTTCCCCGACTGCCGGCAATTGCTGGTGGGTCGTCAGGGTGGTCATGCACTTGAACCCCACTCCCCCACATTCAATCACGGCCATGCCGGTTTCCACATGGGTGAGCGTACCATTTAAACTGTATATCATTTTTTGATCCCCTTTGTAAGTAATTGCTGCCGCATCGCTGTCCCGCAGGCCTGCCCATGGCAAATGGCCATTGCCAGCGCATCGGCGGTATCGTCTGGCTTTGGCATCTGCTTGAGGCAAAGCAAACGCCGCGTCATTTCCATGACCTGCGGTTTTTTTGCCTGCCCATAACCAGTCACAGCCTGCTTGACCTGCAAAGGCGTATATTCATAGACCGGCACCCCCGCCTGCTGTACCGCCAGCAGGATGACCCCGCGGGCTTCTGCCACTTGGATGGCGGTGGTTTTATTATTCTGGAAATACAGCTTTTCAATGGATACTGCATCCGGCTTCCATTGCCTGAGTACCGATGTGAGCGCTTCCCAGATGATCTCCAGACGCCGGGAGAACGCTTCCTTTGCCTGTGTCACAATCGCCCCGTGTTCCAGCGGCTGGTAACGGCTGTTTTGCAGCCGCAAAACCCCGTATCCTACAATCGCATAGCCGGGATCAATGCCAAGAATTACCATAATCAAATCCCTCATTCTTCTCCGTTTTCGCCCGTGTGCTGCCAGAGGTTTGTGGGGACAGGGGCGGGATAACGCCTGTGGCTTCCCCTTTTTGAGCGATATTGTCTTATTATAGCACAAAAAAATTGTCAGTGGAATACAAGATTCTAGAATCTTCCAAAGAAAGCCGCGCATAGCAGGCAGAAAAAGGTACAAAATAGGGAGGACTGTATAACGAAAAAAGGAGAGAAAACCCATATGACACGCAGGAGAAAGATACAGATTGCCAGCGTGGTAGCAGCGGTGGTTGTGGCGCTGGCGGGCACGACGGCATGCGGATACTGGCAGGCAGAACAATACCGGATGGATTTGGAATATGGCTACCGGCGGGCGTTTAACGATCTGAGCGACCACGTAACGGGCATGGGCAATGCACTGACAAAAGCCGTATATGCCAACACCCCCACCCAACAGCATGGGATTACGGCATTGCTGATGAAGGAAGCCAGCGGCGCAAAGGCTTCTTTGGGAATCCTGCCGCTGGAAGGTGACTCCATGGCAACCGTACAGAAATTTGTCGCACAGGTTGAAGATTTTTCCTCCGCGCTTTCGACAAAAATATCCGCCGGCGGGACGCTTTCCGATGAAGACGAAAACACCCTGTTCCAACTGGGGCAATATGCGGCGCTATTGAAAAGCAACCTGACACAAATCAATCAGGAATTTGCACAAAAGGAAATCCCCATCGGGCAAACCAAATCCATGCTGCGTAATTTGGAATTGGATGAGGCCCTGCCGGTTTTTCAGGACTCCCTGGAAACCACCGCAGCAGACTTTAAAGATTATCCGACGCTGATTTATGACGGGCCGTTTTCCGACCACATCGCCCAACGCGAATCGTTATTTCTGAAGGGGCAGGCAGAAATCCCGCAGGAAACCGCCAAGCAAACCGCAGCAGAATTTTTCGGGCTGAACGCGGATTCCCTGTCCCTGCAAAATGAGACCGCGGGGCATCTGCCAACGTATAATTTCATGGCCGGCAAAGCCCGCATTTCCATCACCAAAACAGGCGGGTATGTGGCGACGCTGCTCAACGAACGCACTGTCACCCAGGCTTCGCTGTCGCTCGATGGGGCCAAGCAGAAAGCCAAGGAGTTCCTCTCGAAAAACGGCATGGACAGCGTGACGGAAAGTTACTATGTAATCTATGATAACATTTGTACGGTACAGTATGCGTATGCAGAAAATGACGTCACCTTTTACCCGGATCTGATTAAAGTATCGGTCGCGCTTGATAACGGGGAAATTATCGAGTACAACGGCGCCGGGTACCTCATGAACCATCATGACCGGGAAAAGCCCTCCCCAACGCTCACCCAGCAGCAAGCCGCAGACCGGGTCAGCAGCCGGCTGAATATCGAAAAATCGGGCCTGGCGGTGATCCCAACCCCCAGCCTGCAAGAACGCCTGTGCTATGAATTTTTATGTACCGGAGTGGATGGCGAACAGGTTTTAGTGTATATCAATGCTTCCACTGGCATGGAAGAACAAATTTTTATTCTCATCCACGATGACAGCGGCACGCTGGTCGTATAAAGAAAAACCGTACGCAAACTTGCAGTACGGTTTTTTTCTTTCTATTTTCGCTTGATTTTCATGTTATATGGAGATATAATAGAAAGGATCACTGTTTTTTTGGGGGAATTTATGCAACACTGGATTTCTTATCTGATTTTTGGCATCGCAGCGGCAACAATCGGCCTGGCGCTCCTCGCTGGCTGGTGGCTTGCCAAACGCAAACGGAAAAACGGGCCTGTGTGGGTCAAAGCAGCTCTGATCAAAACGCAAAAAGAACGCGAGCAGTTTCAGACCCCCGACGGCGCCGCGCATACCCGTACCATCCGTATGACTCTGACCTTCCAGACCATCCATAATGAGCTTCTCACGTTTGAGGTGGATGAACGGTATCAAGGCAAGATCAAAGAAAAACAATGGGGGGATCTGCGGTATCAAAATGACCGTCTTGTGAAGTTTGTTTGCCCCCATGGCACCATCCAAAGAAGATTTTTCGGTTAATGGGTTTAAAGAAAGAAAATTCTGTAAAAACCTTGACCTTTCGGTCATTTTATGCTATTCTTATATCACTAAGAGGAATTCAAAAACTGGTTATTGAATTTGTCTTGATTTTCCGGAATTTTTCGGGTTATTTTCGTTATATTTTCCAAATTATGTATGGATGCGGTTCATTGGGACCACACCTTCGGGTGAGGCTTCCCGCGCACGAAACCTATTGTTTTGTTCGTTCCATGCGCTCGAAACTCCACCCCCCTGATGTTCTCCCTCAGAAAATAACAAACGTGAAATTTTTGTGTTTTTCTCGAACCGGTCAGCTGTGTTTTGAGATTGAGGAGATGTAGGAATCGTGAAGGCGGAAACCACTAAACGTAATATTAAAAATGCTTTTCTGGCTCTTTCCAGAAAAACCCCGGTTAATAAAATTTCCATCACTAACCTTGTGGTGCATGCGAATGTTTCCCGCGGCACCTTCTATACCTATTATGACAATATTCAGGATATGCTCGAGGATATTGGGCTGGATCTGCTGCGCGGCTTGGATGCCATCTGGCAGGCCCCGGTTTCCCACCATTCTATCCTACATATCCTCCCCTCTTCCGAACAGTTTGTGCAGTATTTCGGAGAAAACCGCGATATCTTTTTGCTGCTGCTTGGTAAACACGGCAGCCCCTCCTTTTCTGCACGTTGGATGGATCATCTGCACAATGCACTGGCGGGCCGCCTGCGGATGGAAGGGATTCTGCCCACAGCAGAAATGGAACGGGTTCTGACGTTTATTGTCCACCATGGCATCTATCAAATCCGCGATGCTTTCTTTACGGAGCAATTTGCAGAGGCTACGTTTCATACCCTCTCGGTTGCGGATTCTGTGCTGTATTTTATTGTCTGCGGGCATCAGCAGCAGACCTCCCGTGTCGAAAGTATACACGAACGGGAACGCGAGCAGACGCTTTCTTCCTATCTATATTGATGGAGATTGGACTTTGTTTCTATGAAAATATGCAAACAAAAACACCTGTCGGATTTTGTGAAACCGGCAGGTGTTACTTTTTATTATGACTCTATGCCGCGGTCTTCCAGACGTTCAAAGGCATACCCCATCACGCGTGCCAAACGGGCTCTGGCCCTCTTGAGATGGCGCGATACTGAGGAGGTATTGATGCCAAGCTGGTCCGCGACTTGCGACATTTTTTGTTCCTGAAAGTAGTACCCCTGAATGCAGTCCATCTGGCGAGAAGTTAACTCTTGAGTCATGGCGCGCTGCAGCACACACAGCATACGCTGGTGTTCGGGACGCCCGCTGCGCAGGCAGGCTTCCTGTTCCTGATAGTGCCGCAGGCTGGCCGAATTTTCCGTGAAAATATCCAAACAAAGGTTACTGTTTGTATTGCTGCTACGCATCTTACACACTTCCTTCCCAGAGGTCCTGCACGTCCTGTTTGGCATAATCGGCCAGGTAGTCGGCTGTATGCTTACATTCCAGGTACATACTGTAAAGGGTATAGATCCGCCCATTTAACTCCCTCTGTTTGGCTCCGCCGGGCGCACAGCCGGCTGCTTCCTGTTTGAGCTTTTGGATATGCTTTTGTAGCTTGTCTGCTTCTTTTCGGTATTCCTCAGACCATGTTTGATAATCCATAGGTGCGAAAACCCTTCTTTCTGATTCTGAAATTGGAAGAAGCGAACAACTGTTGTGAATATATGTTCGCTTCCTCCTTTTTTATTTTACCAGAAATTCCCCTGTTTGACAAGGCTTGTTCAAACAATTGTTCTGAAATAATCAGAAAAAAATCGTCCCAAAATCCACCTGTTTTTTATATATCCTTACCAAAACACAGGCATCCCCCCAAGGCTTTCTTTTTTCCACTGTGGCAATCACACGGAAAATTCAGTCAAAATGCGGCACAAAAGCCGGCTTTTTCCACAAATCCTTGTAAATTATGCCTTTCTTATGGCAAACCCTCTTGTTATTTTTACGGGGTTTGCGTTATAATAATAAAGTATATATCCAAATGCCCGCCCGGTATGCTTTTTTAAGCTGTCAGAAAAAAGCAGCCCCAAAACGCCAACCCCCGGCGGGTTTGCAAAGGATTCTGGCAGAGAACCATGTTTTGGAGGAATGTATATGAGTTTGTTTGATAACCTGCGGGAAGGCGTATTCGGTGCGATCAACTATGTGGTTGATAAGAACCGGAAAATCTCCCTGATCAACCGTGTCAAAGGGGTCATCCGCAATGAGGAGGACAATGCCGATCAGGCGTATATTGCACTGGGGAAATACTATTTCCATAACCTGCGCGACCCCAAAAATTCAGAAACTGAATTTTATTGCCAGGAAATCGACTACGCCAACCGCCGCATCAACCGGGCTATGATGAAACTCGACGAGCTGACCGGAGAAGATACTTATTTTCTTGACTATGAGGACCCGGTTGTCCCGGAAATGAACGAGCCTTATACCGGCTGCGACGGCTCATGCGATACCTGCGGCTGTTACGAAGGCATGAATCCCGGCACCGATTGGGACCACATCTCGGCTATGCATCAGATGCAAAAGGAACGTGCCCGCGCCCAGTACGCTGCCGAGCATCCCGAGGACATCGACAGCGGGGATCTGGAAGTGGAACTCGACGATGCTTTGAAAGAATATCTCAACAACAAAATCAAAGAATCCGACAGCACGCAAAACGAAAGCGGGCAAGAACCGCCCTTGTTTTAACGGGGTTTGCAGATGAGGAAGAAAACGGTAATGCTTGGTATGAGCGGCGGGGTCGACAGCTCCGTAGCCGCTCTGCTGTTGCGGGATGCCGGCTATGCGGTCACAGGGGTGACGCTGCGTCTGCGCCCGGATTCCGCCATGCACCAAAGCCCGGCTGGGGGCTGCTGTTCCCTGGATGATATTGACGATGCCAGAAGGGTATGCTACCAGTTAGGGCTGGAACATCTGGTCTTTAATTTTACCGATGTGTTCCAGAAAACAGTGATCGACTATTTTGCATCGGAATATGAGCAGGGACGTACCCCAAACCCCTGTATCGCGTGTAACCGCCATGTGAAATTTGACGCCATGCTTCGGCGTGCGCGTGAGCTTGGGTATGACTATATTGCCACCGGCCATTATGCTAACATCCGTCAGCGTGAGGACGGACGCTGGCTGCTGGAGCGTGCGGGATGTGCTAAGGATCAAAGCTATGTCCTGTATGCCATGACACAGGACCAGCTGGCACATACCCTGTTCCCGGTGGCTGGGCTGCCCAAAGAAGAAGTGCGAAACATTGCCGAGAAGCAGGGGCTTCTCGTGGCAAACAAGCCGGACAGCCAGGAAATCTGTTTTGTGCCAGATAACGACTATGCGGCCTTTCTGGAAGAATATTCTGGCAAACCATCCCCGCCCGGCGATTTTGTAGGGCCCGATGGCAAGGTTCTGGGCAGGCATCAAGGCATTACCCATTATACCATCGGCCAGCGCAAGGGGCTGGGGATCGCGTTTGGCGAGCCGATGTATGTCACACGCATTGACCCCCGCTGCAATCAGGTGGTGCTTGGGCCGGATGGTTCCCAGTACCGCGATACGCTGTTTGCCCATGATCTCAACTGGATTTCCGTGCCCGGCCTTTCTGCCCCCATGCGGGCCGCGGCACAGGTGCGTTACCGGGCAGCGCCGGCGCCAGCCCTGCTGGAGCCTCTGTCTGACGGTACGGTAAAAGTGACCTTTGATACCCCACAGAGGTCGGTTACGCCCGGACAAGCTGTTGTGTTTTACGATGGCGATGTGGTGGTGGGCGGCGGTACCATTGCCTGAATCTGCGTTCATTTTGGAGGTGTGTTTGCCTTGGCAACCTGTTTAAAAAAGGAAATCCGCTGCCCAAGCTGCGGGGTCGCGGTGGAAACCAAATTGTGGCCTGGAATCCCCGCCAGTGACCCGGCGCTTCGCGGCAGGGTTTTGGATGAATCCCTGTTTTATTGGACGTGCCCGGAATGCGGCTATGAAATGCAGCTGATTTACCCCTGCCTGTATCACGACTTTGACAAGGGGTTTGTGGTATTCCTGGAGCCAAACCCCAAAGAGCCGTCTTTGCAAAAACAGGAAATTACCATCCCTGCGGGTACGAAAAAACGCATGGTCACCCGCGGGGAGGAATTAAAAGAAAAGGTTCTGATTTTTGAGGCAGGGCTCAACGATGCAGCGGTCGAGCTGGCGAAAATTGCGGTACTCAAGGTCGTGGAGGACCGCCGCCAGCTGGAAACGAATCTGGCGTACTTCACCCGTGCCGATGAAGAAAAGGACGAAATTGAATTTGTATTTTTCTTTGAGGATGAAGAACCCCTATATGAACATACCCGGTTTGAACTGTACCGCCAGACCAAAGCCATGGTAGACGGGCTGAAATTTCAGGAAGCAAGCCGGGATTTTCTAAGTGTCAACCTCGAAACAGCCCGGCTGATGCTGGAAGCGGTACGCAGCCGAGGGAAGTAAACAACTGGAATAACAGGAGGAATATGTAAAGCATGTGCGGATTATGCGGATTCACCGGTGAGATTCTTGCACCCAACAGCGGACGACAAGAAACCATCCAAACTATGACCGACCAAATTACCCACCGAGGCCCGGACAGCAGCGGTTTTTTTGTGAGCGATGACATCGCCATGGGCTTTCGCCGCCTGAGCATCATTGATCTTGACGCCGGCAACCAGCCCATTTATAATGAGGACAAAACCTTAGTGCTGACCTTCAACGGCGAAATCTACAACTACCGCGAGCTGCGTGAGGAACTGCTTTCCAAAGGGCACCAGTTTACCACACAGTCGGATTCGGAAGTGCTGATCCATGGCTTTGAGGAATGGCGGGAGGATTTGCTTAACCGCCTGCGCGGGATGTTCGGGTTTGCGATCTTTAACACCGTGGATCAATCCTTATTCCTCGCCCGTGACTTCTTCGGCATCAAGCCCATGCACTATGCACAGGTAAACGGCAGCTTTGTGTATGGCTCGGAAATCAAGAGTATTTTGCAGTTCCCCGGGTTTGAAAAACGCTTCAATTACGACACGCTCAACCATTACCTTTCCTTCCAATACGCCGTGCCTCCGCAGACGTTCTTTGAAGGGCTCTACTGCCTGCTGCCGGGCCACTATCTTTGGTACAAAAACGGTGCAGTGACTACCACCCGTTACTGGGAAGCCAAGTTCCAGCCGGACGAGTCCCTTACAGAACAGCAGGCAGTGGATCAGATTGCAGAGGTTTTTGAAAATTCCGTCAACGCCCACAAAATCAGTGACGTAGAGGTTGGCTGCTTTTTATCCAGCGGGGTGGACTCCAGCTATGTGTCCACCTACTTTGCCGACCAGAAAACCTTTACGGTTGGCTTCGATTTTGGCGAAAAATATAATGAAATCAGCTGGGCCCAGCGCCTTTCCGAAAAGATCGGCGTTGACCACCACTATAAAATCATTTCCTCCGACGAATTTTGGGGAAACATTAAAAAAGTCCAGTACCATATGGACCAGCCCCTTGCGGACCCTTCCTGTATTGCACTTTATTTTGTTTCCAAGCTGGCCAGTGAATTTGTCAAGGTTGTCCTTTCCGGGGAAGGTGCGGACGAGCTGTTTGGCGGCTACACCATTTATAACGAACCCCGTGTGTTCCGCAATTATCGCAAACTCCCCCAAAGTGTCCGCACGTGGCTGCGAAAAACCGTTCAGAAATCCAAAAAAAGTTTCCGCGGCCAGAGCTTTATCACCCGTGGTGAATTCCCTACTAATGAGTCCTTCATTGGGAATGCCAAGATGTTCAGCTATGAGGACAAGCGCCGCCTGCTGAAACATCCCGAATATGCCACGCGCCCGCAAGCCCTGACACGTCCCTATTACGAACGCGTGAAGCATCTGGACGACGTCACCCGGATGCAGTATCTTGACATCAACCTCTGGATGGTCGGTGACATCCTCCTCAAAGCCGACCGCATGAGTATGGCAAACTCGTTAGAACTGCGTGTGCCGTTCCTGGATAAAGAGGTGTTCCGGGTTGCTTCGCGCCTGCCTACCCGCCTGCGCGTGAACAAGGAAAATACCAAGTACGCTATGCGGAAAGCCGCCCTGAGACGTATGCCCCCCGAAACCGCTCAAAAGGAAAAATTAGGGTTCCCGGTGCCTACCCGCGTCTGGCTGCGTGACCCGAAATATTATCATATCGTTAAAACCGCCTTTACCTCGCGCATTGCAGAAAATTTCTTCCATACCAAGGAGTTGGTCGGCTATCTGGATGACCATTTTCATGGGCTGCGTGATTATAGCCGCCGCATCTGGACTGTTTTTATTTTTCTGGTGTGGTACGAAATTTATTTCGAGGATGGGAACCATCAGGAAGGCGATATCCCGGATTTCTCCCATCTAACGTAGTGCCCGCCAGAGGAGTGTCAATCGAATGAAAAAGAAAGCAATCAGGAAACAAACACATTTCCTGATTGCTTCTTTTTTATCGAAGGGTAAATCCTCCCGCCGTGCGGTTGCACGAGCGTCTGCACGGATTGTTTGATCTTCGATTTTTCTATTTATCTTTTCATGGTTTGAACATTGCGATGCCCTTGCAAGGGGCTTTGCCCCCTGCACCCCCACAACCTTTCCCCAAAGGTTGACGAAAACTTTACCCGCCTGCGGCGCAACCCCTAAATCAAACAGGGTCCCACCTGGGCAATTGCATCACAGGCCAACAGACGCCCATGTTCATGCAAAAAAGCAACGCTTGCCTTACCTTTGCCCCACAGGGAACCATACTCAGCAAGCACGGCTTTCATGTCAAGCAAAGAACGGCAGTCTGGAGAAAGGATTAAAAAATACTGACCGTCACAACAAAAAAACTGGCACGGAAAATCAAGCCCAGAACGAAAAAGCCGTTCAATAGCATTGAGGGCATCGCCGCAGCAGGGGAATCGGTAGGAAAAA
>CATJNB010000171.1 GCA_949741605.1 uncultured Eubacteriales bacterium
CGGACATTCCAAGTTTACCAATGTTTTGAATGCGAAGGTCAAGGACTGCCCGACAAACCCATCGGAATATTATCTGCTCAACGCTAAAACATCCATGGGGCAATAGGGGTTTTGGTTTTGTTAGAGATTCAGCAATTGCAGGTTTCCTATGGCGGTACGCCAATTGTAAAAGATGTCAGCCTTTGCCTTGCCCCGGGACAGATTGCCGGTTTGGTTGGGGAGAGTGGCTGTGGCAAAAGTACCTTTTTGCGCGCGGTTATGATGCTCCTGGACGATACGGCACACTTAGATGGCGGGTCCATTCTATTTGAGGGGCAGGACCTCACCACGCTTTCTCAGAAACAACTGCGTTCCCTGCGAGGGCATGAGATTGTCATGGTATTCCAAAACGCCGCTCTCGCTAGTGACCCCATGAAACGTGTGCGGCATCAGTTTTATGAAACCATGTCCTGTCATCAGTCGGGCGTTTCCAAAAAGGACTGCTATGCCCATGCGGAGTCCCTGCTGGAAACGCTGCATTTCCCCGACCCCAAACGCGTGATGAAAAGCTACCCGTTTGAACTCAGCGGCGGGATGAACCAGCGAGTGGCTTTGGCTGTCGCTATGGCCAACCATCCCAAGCTGATCCTCGCGGATGAGCCGACTTCTGCCCTGGACGTCACAGTACAGGCACAGGTGGTCAAACGGATGCGTGAACTACGTGACCAGTTTGGGACAGCCATGCTGGTGGTCACGCATAATATGGGGGTTGTGGCACAGCTTTGTGATTTTGTGGGTGTGATGTACGCTGGACGCATCGTGGAGTGGGGGACGGTTTCGGAGGTGCTGGGCAGCCCCCGGCACCCCTATACCTGTGCGCTCATTCGTGCGATCCCGGATATGAGCGGTGCCGATCCCGTTGGCATACCCGGTGCGCCGCCTGATTTCCTGTGCCCGGAACCCGGTTGTGATTTTGCCCCTCGGTGTAGCAGGGCACGTGCGGAATGCCGAAAGGAAGTCCCCAGCCGCTGCGGCTTTTCCAATACCCATTGGGTCTTATGCCCCTATGCCGAAGGGATGTGATGGAGTGGCTTTGCTCGAAGTGAATGGGCTGTGCAAGCATTTTACCAAAGATAAAATTTCCTTTGCCGCTGTTGACGGTGTCAGCTTTTCCATGGATCCGGGTGAATGTCTGGGACTGGTGGGGGAGAGCGGCTGCGGCAAAAGTACCACAGCCCAGTTGATTGCGCGCCTTTTGCGGGAAGATCAGGGGGAAATCTGGTTTCAGGGCGAGGATTTGCGAAAACCTGCCATTTGGAAACGTTTGAGACGGGATATCCAGATGATTTTTCAGAATCCCTCCGATTCTTTTGACCCCCGTTATACTCTGCTGTCCAGTGTCAAACAAGGGCTGCGCTATTTGGAACGCTGCTCCAAAGACGAACTGGAACACAGGGCAAAGGACGCAATTGCCTGTGTGGGGTTGAAAGAGACCTATTGGAAACGTCCGATCCGTCAGCTCAGCGGAGGCGAATGTCAGCGAGCGGCGATTGCCCGGGCCATCCTGTCAAATCCCAAGCTGGTGATTTGTGATGAGGCGACCAGTGCGTTGGATGTATCGGTGCAGGCGCAGATTGTCGCCCTGCTCCAGCGGCTGAAACAGGAAAAGCATCTCGCTTACCTGTTCATTACCCATGATCTGGCATTGGCGGCGAGCGTCTGTGACCGCATTGCTGTCATGTACCGCGGCCGCATTGTGGAACTTGGTCCCACCTTGGAGGTGATCCGTGAGCCGGGTCATCCCTATACCCAAATGCTGTTATCCTGTGTTTTGCCTGCGCGGGTGGATCAGCCCTTTGAGCTTCCCGACTGGGAGGTGCAGCGTCCTTTGGGTAGGGGCTGTGCCTTTTATCCTTATTGCTCCAAAGCTGCTCCGGAATGTGCAGAGAAATCCCCGCAACTGCAAACGTCCGGCAGACGCGCAGTCGCCTGTTTTCACCCATCCTGCCTCTAAAAGAAAAGCAAGACCGAAATCAAAGCGGTCTTGCTTTTTTTGGATAGGAATGCCGAAATCGGGCATCCTATTTAGGAGGTGATGTTATGAATCCGGAGAATCAGATGTTTGAAGACAGCGCTTATTTTGCGCTCCATTCGGTGGATGGGCGGCATGATGTCAAGGCCCTGAAAAAAGAGCTGGATGCCCTTCCGGGGGTGCTGTCCGTGAGTGTGAATGCACAGGACAATACCGTGTCCGTTGATTACAACATCAACGATATTTCCCGTGAAACCATTTCAGAGCGGTTGTCAGAACTTGGCTATTTGCGCCAGTTTGACTAAAGTAACAGCCATCCGGTACAAAAGCTGTTCCCGGATGGCTGTTGTTATTTTTTGGGGTTGTATTTCTGTTCGCAGTACAGGCAGCGGTACAAATGGGTTTTGGGATCTGCGAGTTTAAATACTTGGTCAATGCCCTGTTCAATGGACGTGATACACCGGGGGTTCTTGCACGACACCACATTGCGGATGGTATCCGGAAGCACGAGATTTTTTTTCTCAATAATCTTTCCGTTGTCAATGATATTCACCGTAATATTGCAGTCCAGAAAGCCCAGCACATCTAAATCGAGATCCAGCATACCGTCGATTTTGATGATGTCTTTTTTGCCCATGCGGTTGCTTTTGGCATTCTTGATAATCGCCACACTGCAATCGAGCTTGTCCAGTTCCAAATACTTATAAAGCGCCATACAGCTGCCCGCTTTGATATGGTCGATCACGATCCCGCGTGTCAGACTGTCTACATTTAACATTCGGATTCCTCCAATCCCAACAGTTTCATAATTAGTGCCATGCGGACATACATCCCATATTTTACCTGCTTGAAATAACACGCCCGTGGATCATGGTCTACCTCTACCGCAATCTCATTGACCCGCGGCAATGGATGCAGGACAATCATATCTTCTTTGGCGAGTTCCATTTTTTTGGCATCCAAAATGTAGCTGTCTTTGAGGCGGATGTAATCTTCTTCGTTGAAAAAACGTTCGCGCTGTACCCGTGTCATGTATAGAACATCCAGCTCCGGCATGACCTCATCCAGACGTTCGACTTGCTTAAATGCGATGCTTTTTGCTTGCAGGGATTCAAAAATATAATCCGGCACCCGCAGCTCCTGTGGAGAAATCAGGACAAATTTCACCCCAGTGTAACGTGCCAGCGACTTAATCAGCGAATGGGTGGTACGTCCAAACTTTAAATCCCCGCAAATGCCTACAGTCAGCCCGTTGATCCGCTTTTTCAGCGACCGGATGGTCATGAGGTCTGTCAGGGTCTGGGTCGGGTGCTGATGCCCGCCGTCCCCTGCGTTAATCACAGGGATTTCGGAGTGCAGGGCTGCTACCAGAGGCGCACCTTCTTTGGGATGCCGGATGGCACAAATATCGGCAAAGTTGGATACCACCCGGATGGTATCCGCTACGCTTTCCCCTTTGGCTGCCGAACTGTCCGTACCCGAAGAAAAGCCAAGTACACTACCGCCTAGGTTGAGCATTGCCGCTTCAAAGCTCAGCCTGGTCCGGGTACTTGGCTCATAAAATAGCGTGGCCAGCTTTCTGCCGTCACATATATGCCGGTATTTGCTGGGCTCCTCCATGATTTTATCCGCTAAATCCAGAAACTCATTCACTTCTTCTGCTGTCAAATCAAGAGGGTCGATTAGATGTTTCATCATGTGCATTCCTCCGTCCGCTGTTGTGCTGTGCTTTTAAATTCAATGTATTATACTCCTTTTTTTCGCAAATTACAAGCATACACAGGAATTTTCTCTCTTTTTTTGGCGAATCATGCAAACTAAATATATTTTTTTTACGGTTCGACAAAGATTTAGAAATTTGATATAATAGCTAATGCAACAAAGGAGATGATTGTTTTGAGAATGAGAAGAAAGCCGTGGGCACGTCCAGAATTGGAAGTTTGCCCCTTTTTTGTAGGGCAGCCGTGTGAGTGGAAAGGCAGGTGGCAGCAATGGTTTCCAAAGCCGGCCCCGCTGCATTTGGAGCTGGGATGCGGAAAGGGGACGTTTCTGGCAGAACTTGCCTTCCAGCACCCGCAAGTCAATTATTTGGGTATTGACATCAGCAGCGATATTTTGGGGGTGGCGCGGCGCAATATTCAAAAGCGGTTTGATGCTGGGGAGCGCAGCGTGGAAAATGTCGCCCTGACCGCCCATGATATTGAACGGATTCTGCTGATGATGGATGGGCAGGATGTGGTAGAACGCCTGTATATTAATTTTTGCAACCCATGGCCCAAAGGCAAACATCAAAAAAAACGTCTGACCCATACCAACCAGCTGGAACGTTACAAGACCTTTCTTGCC
>CATJNB010000172.1 GCA_949741605.1 uncultured Eubacteriales bacterium
GTATTGCGAACCGCTTGCCCTTGTGCTGCCACATCCGGTTGGACAGTAATCTTTACAGAAGCACGCACACCGTTTATCTCATACAGTACATATCCTGTCCCCTCATTCTTACCAATCACTTGGAAATTCCCATTTTCAAGCTGCACAAGGTCGAATATAGAACCCATCCGGGAATCGTGTACCTTGAATGTTTCTGTGTCAATCAATTCCTGAACCTGTTCCGGTGTCAGTGCGTCCCCATTTTCATCCTTGAGCAAGGAACCAATCACATAGGAATCGCCGGGAGCCATCAAGTAGCTGGACGTATCCAATGTTAAAGAACCTTTTGCGGGTACGATTTCTACTTGCATCGAACTGGTCGCGCCCTGATAGGCCACGTCAATTTGCACGATACCGGCGGCCTTTGCCGTTATCCGATATTTTGCACCCCGGCTGTCGTTGGCATCCTCAATGGAAACACTGGCAATTTGCGGGTCGCTGACGGTCACTTGAATGTTTGCGATATCATGATTATCATGTACTAAAAAGGAATAACTACTACCACTGGCAATCTGGACGCTGGAAGTATCCAGTTTTGGGAGATTCGTTACACCTTCTGAAACAACACCATCCGCAGGTTTTGTCACAATGCTGCCATCGTCTTTCTGTTCGTTTGAGGGGTTACGATTTCCTTTCTTGCCAGAACTGCTGCCACTGTTTTTGCTTTGAGATTTTGTGGATACACTCAAAGGCTCGCTTTCTCCACTGTCATTGCAGGCTACCACCTGATACGAAGTCGAAGAAGATAACCCGATAAACGCAACACTTCCATTGACTGGTGTCTGGATGGATAACGGCTTGCCGGAAGAATCTTTCAAAATAACCGAAGTCACACGGGCAGATAAACGATGGATTGTCAGCCGGGTTGCTGTTCTCTCAACATTGCTTAAAATAATCTTGTTTGGTTTTTGGGAATCCGGGGGATTTTGTAAATCGGTCGGGGAAAGGTTTGCAAGATTCACCACACCAGAACCATACTTTTCATCCCAGCCAGCATCCCCAAGGTCATCGCTGTTTTCTGTCAAAAGGCTGCCAATTTTTAAAGAGGTTGCATCCGGCAAGACAGTCTTGACTAACGCAGCCGCGGCAGCTACATGGGGGGATGCCATCGAAGTGCCGCTTTTGTAGCCGTAGCCATTCGGAACCGCGCTTTGAATCCCTACTCCCGGTGCGGCTAAATCTACCGCAGCACCGTAATTCGAGAAAGATGCAAGCTGATCTTTAGAATCAATCGCGCTCACACAAAGTAATTCCGGGATATGGGCGGGACAATAGAAATCCGTTTTTGTCGCCGCATTACCAGCAGCAGCCACAACAACTACCTGATTCGCTACGGCCTGATTGACTGCCCTGTCCAGATAATGGGAAGTCGATGCAACGCCTGTCCTGGCAGTCAGGCTCATGTTAATCACGTCTGCGCCATGTTGTGATGCCCACTGTACGCCTGAAGCGGCAGACAAGGTTGTACCTTTTCCAGTAACCGGGTCAAGCACTTGAACAGGCAGGATTTTTACATTTGTGCCTTGTGTCAGGTCAACGACTGTACCTGCCACATGGGTGCCATGGCTGTGTTGGTCAAAGCTGGGGTCTTTGTCCAGCATACTAACTCCGTCCAGCAATTTTCCTCTGAAATCCGTATGGGAACTGCTCACGCCGGTATCTAAAACAGCAACCACAACCTCCTGTTTTTTCTGTTCTGGTGTCATATTGGCAATCCACTGGTCAGCTCCGATGCGTTTGGCTCCCCATGAACGGTAGTTAAACTGTTGGGTATCCATTTCCGCTTCGGCTGTGGCGGCTTCTTCTAAAGAAAATACCCGATCTTCCTCCACGATCACCCCAGAAATTTCAGACAGCGATTCATAGGCGGCTTTGGTATCCGCAACACTTTCAAATTGCAGGACATAGATACCAGTTCCGTCCTCAATGCTTTGTACCGCACCATATTCTGACCCGTTAATGATGTGTTTGGGAGAATCCACAATCAGGCGCATGGTCTGGAAAGACTTTGTAAAGGTAACGGAATCCTTGTCCTGACTGACAATCTCATAGCCAAATTCTTCCGCAATGGCATCCGCTGGAACAAGGGTATCATCGGACTTTTCTGGTTCTGTCGGCTGTTCTTCCCTGATAATTTCTACGCCCTCCATGCTGGAAAATGTTTCATAGGCTGCTTGTGTATCCTCCGCATTGTCAAATTGCAGGATATAAAGCCCGCTGGTATCCTCAACCGTCTGGACAGCACCGTAATCGGAACCTAAAATGGGAATTTCCGGGGACTGAACCGCCAGACGCATAGTTTGGAATTGGCTGTCGGGTACTTCTGCTTTTTCTTCTTTGACTTCCCCAGTAACCTCGGCAAAGGTTTCCGCAGAAATCAGAAGATCCCCGTCCTCTGTGACCTCACATCCAATCTGATTTCCGACCGTCTTGCCGTTCACCTGTGCGCCGGCCTTTCCAGCCGTAAAATGGATTTCCGTATCATAGTCGTCCTGCCAATAATCCGAAATCACATTTTGTACCTGCTCATAAAATTTCTCGTTCGCTGGACTGCTTTGCGTAGAATCCGCCGCTGCGACCGGCATAGAAGCCGCACCAAGGATACAAGCTGCCAATACTGCCGCAAAAAATTGTTTTGTTTTCCGTTTCATAATGTTTCTTCCTTTCATTGTCACAAATTTTAGAAATAAAAAAATCCCCCTTTGTCATTAAGGGGGATTAGGACATATCATCCTTTTCTTTCCGGCTGTAAATCGGTACTCTTTGGATACTCGTATCCTCCGCCCAATCGAGCAGCAGATTCACTCCCAATCGAGTAATTTCCGAATCCTCTTGCAATTTTGAAAATTCGTGCTCCAGACTTTCTAATCTGCGCTCCATGTCCGACAATTTCTCATGTATTGTATTTTCCAAAATTTTTTCTAACTCCTTTTTATCTAACATACAATCATACCCTTTCCTAATTTAAAAACAAGGACAAAAAACAGCGTTTCTATTCTCTGAAAAGAAAATAGGAAACACTGTTTCTTTTATTTTATTCTGTTATCGGTATTCGAGTTCTATTATCCTCTAAGAAACTTTCAATCTCGAACCTTCCGCGCAATCACCACCAGAAAATCTGTAAACTCCACAAACATATCCATCAGGCAAGGGCTGAACATCTACCAATCGTCCTACATATTCCCCATGCGCAATGTTCAGTGCTGCCCCAGCTTCTAAATATTTTTTTGAAAATTCACTCATTTTTACTCCTTCCTAATCTAAGCGATTATCGCTTAATCTGTCTGTGCTGCTCCATTTTCTTGCCTTTTCGCCTCCTCAAAACTTTCGTATTTGATTAACAAGATTTTTGTCGTTAGTATAACATCCCCCTTTGGGAAAGCGTTTTTTCTGGTTTTTTGCAGATTTTAAAATTGGAAAAGAAATCTCATAAACAAACATTTCCTCCCTTTTTCTCTCGAATACGGGATTTTTCTGTTTGTCTTTATTATACCGTAAAGGCA
>CATJNB010000173.1 GCA_949741605.1 uncultured Eubacteriales bacterium
AAATCCCAATGATAACAAATCTTATAGTGTTTCCGGCCCCGGTACATCTATTTATATAGATGGGAAAATTGCCTATTGCTTGCAATTAGGCGCACCAGCCACAACCAAACAAGGCGTTCAACTTTTAGAATATGACCAAAAAGATGATAGCTATTGGTCGAAAAAAATCCCAAAAGATCAACAGAATATGATTGCTCTGATGCAAATTCTCAGTCGTGACCTTGGAACGGGCGGACACGATAAGTATGTGTATGACTATGCAAAACAGCTTTTTGTATGGGAAATCACGTTAGGATACCGCACTGAAAAGAATTTTGATTATAAAGATAACAATTCCAAAATTCTATTTAATACCATCGGCGATGGGAAAGGAGCGAAAGACGGGATTGACCTAACCGCCGATGAAGTCAAAGTAGCCTATCAGCAGATTGAAACCCGGATGAAGGAATATTTACAACGTCCTACCAATGCAGAAACCAGTATAGATGAAGCTCAAATTGCCGCACAAATGATTCCCG
Source organism: uncultured Eubacteriales bacterium (assembly GCA_949741605.1). Lineage (GTDB taxonomy): Bacteria > Bacillota > Clostridia > Oscillospirales > Acutalibacteraceae > UMGS1071. The sequence goes on from CATJNB010000173.1 coordinate 519, forward strand.
TCGTTGTCCCTGCGCCAACGCCCGATAATCCGCAAAACACAAAAATCGAAAAATGGACAGCGGATATCAATGACAAGACGTGGCAGTACACGGATATTACTGTGTTTAACAACAATCCAACGGCACAGAAATATAAACTTGTCATGTCTATGTTGCCCGACAATGCAGGCGTTCATATGGAAATGCCGCACCCCACAAATCCCGATGGAACACCATTAGATGAAACTGCATGGAATACAATGAAAGCAGAGATTGAAGCAGTAGTATTTCAAGCAAACAAAACACAGAATAAAATCATTGAGGCAGAAACCGGGGATGATTTTTCTGTTATGGTGATCCGGCCAGCCCGAATAATCAATATTTCATTTCCGGTACTCCGCGCACTGACCCGATACCTTTGTATTTCCAAGTTTCCTTTAACGCACTTCCCGCAACCCCAGACGAGCCGGACAATCCCGATGTGCCAGAAGAACCGGAGCCGGAGCCAGAACCGCCTACTATCTCGATTCATGGACAGAAGTACGGCGAGTATGAAGATGCAGGCGGTTTAGGCGGCGCGACCATCGACCTGTACCAGACAGCGGGCTACGAAAAGGTCAAGGTAGAGGACGGGGAGGAAAAGCCGAAAGTCCCAGAATATGAACTGGTGCAATATGACACCCCGAAAAAAGTAGCGTCTACGAAAAGCAAAAGCGATGGCAGCTTTGTGTTCCGCAACCTTTCCGGCGGCGAATACTACGCGCAGGAATTAGACCACGCAACTGGCGGCGGGTACACGCTGGAGGGTGCAAAAAAGCCGGTCAACAATTACTTAAACCCCACAATTTTCAGCGACGAAGGGGAAGTTTTTGAATTTAGCATCACCATGGAAACCGACCCCGAAGCAAAGCCGCCGTATTCGCTGATTGTGGACGATGATTTGCTCGTAGAGATGTATAATTATCAGCAGCATGGCAGGATAACGGTGGAAAAACGGGATAAAGAAACCGGAAGTGAGGCGCAGGGGGACGGTACTCTGCAAGGCGCAAAATTCTCGATTATTGAGGTAGAAGACTACGAGGACGATGGAACTCCTTATGGCATGGTAATTGAAAACCTGATCACGAATGAACAGGGTACAGCGACTTCTTCTGCGTTGCCGGAAGGGGTAAAATACTGCATCATGGAAACCAACGCGCCGATTGGTTATCTTCTTTATTCCAACGAGGACAGGGGCGCATGGTATCAGGAATTTATGATTGAATTTGACGGGGATCACGACAATGAAATCACCTACGAATATACCCTGTTGAATCATGGTGCAGCGGGTGGGAAAAGCGATGCAAACATCCAGTGCGCCAACCAGATTAAAAAAGGGCGGTTAAAGGTTTATAAATTTCTGGAAAAGCTGCCGGATGGAAACCCGTTTGAAAACGACAACCAGCAAAAAATTCCCGGTGCTGGCCTCACCTTTGACGTGTATCTGATTAGCGATACCCCGAAAAGTGATACCCCAGATGCCGAACAGGTAGAATACCGCTATAACTTCCGCCAGAAAGCCAACGGCGATATTATGACCGTAGAGGAAATGGCAAACACTCCGCAGCTCGCGCAGGGCTGGGTAACGTCGGTCAAAACAGACGTAAACGGCGAAGCTATTACCGAACTGCTCCCCTACGGGCAATACGTGATTGTGGAGCGTCAGCCAATGGAAGGGTACGACCTTCCCCATGCGATTGAACAGTGGGTAGACAGTCAAGTTTACTGGAACCCGATTACGAAAAATTTTGTGGGAACGGTCGGCGGTGACGGTTTGGGAAATGACGAAGGGTTAGGCATTGAGTATAATCCACCGTCCTCCACGCCAAACCTGAGCCAGTCGGATATGGTAAAAACAAAGGTCATGAACTCGCTTGGCACACAAAAGCCATACCTTGACATTTATCACGGCTGGATTACCGAAGAACACTATCAGGAGTACATTGACACCCCGCACTATGTCGATAAGAACGGCAATTTTTATGATGAATGGGGCGATCCCATTACCCCGGAAAACGGGACACTCCTTTCCAAAGACGCAGCAAAAAATATGGCGTTGAGCCTGTGCGGGAATATGTATGACCAGTATGTCACACTGGACTATGACCCGGATATTGTGACCGAACTTGGCGGGAACGTGTATCAGGAGCATAAGGACGAGTACGAGCAGGCGCATGGTGTCCGACTGGAAAAGGTAGACCACATTACTTATCCTCTGTATATCCAAAACCAGACTGCAAAACGGTATCTTCAAATTGTGAAAAAGGATGCGGTCAGCGGGAAACTGGTGCCGCTAAATGATTTCTATTTCAAGGTTTGGGACTGTACCCGTAACCGCTGGGTAGAGGATAACCGCAACAGCACTGTCCTTGGCAATATCGACATTTGGCAGACCAATGCCCAGGGGCAGGCCACAGGGGTGAACGGGGAAGATTTAGCTGGTAAGGCAAATTTAGTGGACTTCCTCGAATTTAGCGAAAACGGCTATGACATTTTCGAAGTGCATCCCCATGCCGGGTATTACCTGTCGGAAACCCCGGTGCATTTTGAGTTTAACTATGACACGTATAAACCAGAAGAACCTGTCGTTGTGGAGTTTTTCAACAAACCAGTTTTGGGAAATGCAACGCTGTATAAAACTGGGCAGGGCGCAACGAATTTCATCGAAAATGAGGACGGAACAACCAGTCTGGAATTTACGGATGTGGATATAAAAGGCGCAATTTTCGGTGTGTATGTGGCAGACGAGCAGCCGATCCGGGCGCGTGATGTGGATAAAACCATCCGGGCAAACCGGAACACAAAACGCAATTATATTTACACAATGGATACCGAATACCCGGAAACTACCCGCACCATTTCCTTTACAGCAAGCGATATCCTCAATGCTGGCGCGCTGGTGGAAACGATCATAACCGATGAAAACGGGATTATCAAAACCTCGAATTTGTATGAGGGAAAATACTATTTCAAGGAGCTTTACAGCCCGGTGGGGTATGAACTGGACGAGAGTAAAATTCCGTTTGAAATCCGGGATACCCACAATCAGAAAATGAACCTCAGTGACACCAATTTGAATCCGCACTCCCCTACGGCAACCACGCCAGCCCCGGACATAACCACACCGAACCTCAATTATCAACCGGAAAAGGAGCGTTTGGGCGCGGTTGTGCCGACACAGGCACCGACCTTAGAACCGTTAGAAATGGTGTTTGTGGATGCTTACAACAAGCGTCAACATGTGGAAATCAATCTGCTCAAACGGCTTTGTCTTGCCGGTGGATGGAAAAACCTTAGACTGGACGGGGACAAAAGTACAGGTATTTGCGGGAATGGACATTCCGAACCCGAACTATGTTCCCCCTGCGCCAAAACCAGAACCGCCCGTAGATTCTAAAGAAATTGCGTTAGAATCTGTGGACGAAGAAAGCAGCCATGCCGACGAACCAGATGCAGGAGATCCGCCCGAAGAAGAACCGCCGCCAGAGCCAGAATTTTTGTACGTAAAAGATCAGCTTGTGCAGGAATTTGAGGTCACGCCGGCAAACGGATCTCTCCTGACAACCAAGGAATTGCCGTTCGGGAATTATTACGCTAAAGTGACGCAGTTACCCGGTATGGTAATCTGCCGTACAGAAACATTTCCCTTCCCGGTTTTCCTGCCCGAACCCGAACAGCCTGAGCAGCCGGAAAATCCCGATGAGCCACAAGAACCCAAACCAACGACGGGGACGTTTGCTATTGACCTTACCCGGTATTTTGTGTGGGCGTGGGA
>CATJNB010000174.1 GCA_949741605.1 uncultured Eubacteriales bacterium
GGATGGAAAAAGCGAACGTCTATTTTACCAATATGCGTACCGTGTCCATGGGGGACAATTTATTGCAAAAGCTGCAAAAGCTGATGCTTGCAGCAGGGGTCAAAGACATAGATTTCAGCCGGAAATTTGTGGCTATCAAGCTGCATTTCGGCGAGCCGGGCAACCTTGCGTACCTGCGCCCGAATTATTCCCGGGCAGTGGCAGACCTGGTGCGGGAGCTTGGCGGAAAGCCGTTCCTGACGGACTGTAATACGTTGTACGTCGGCCGGCGGAAAAATGCACTCGACCATTTGGGGGCTGCGTATGAAAATGGGTTTTCCCCGTTCTCCACCGGATGCCATGTCATCATCGGGGACGGCCTGAAAGGGACCGATGAAGCTTTGGTGCCAGTGCCAAACGGAGAATATGTCAAAGAGGCGCGCATTGGACAGGCTGTGATGGACGCCGATGTTGTGATTTCCCTGAACCATTTTAAAGGCCATGAAATGGCGGGCTTTGGCGGGGCGCTGAAAAATATCGGCATGGGCTGCGGGTCGCGCGCGGGGAAAATGGAAATGCACAGTGCAGGCAAACCATTTGTGCAGCAGGAGCCGTGTATTGGCTGCGGAAAATGCACCCACATTTGTGCCCACAGCGCGATTACCATTACAAACCGCAAAGCATCCATTGACCACAACAAATGCGTGGGCTGCGGACGGTGTATCGGGGTGTGCCCAACCGATGCGATCATGGCGGAACTCAATGAAGCCAACGACATCATGAATTTCAAAATCGCCGAGTATGCAGCCGCAGTCCTGCAAGGACGTCCGCACTTCCATATCAGCCTTGTGATTGATGTGTCGCCGTATTGCGACTGCCATGCCGAAAACGATACTGCCATTGTACCGGATGTGGGGATGTTTGCATCGTTTGACCCAGTGGCCTTGGACGTTGCCTGTGCGGACGCCGTAAATGCACAGCCGGTCTTGGAAGGGAGCCTGCTCCATGACCATAGCAAGGAACATAAGGACTATTTTACCGCCATCGGGCCAACGACCAATTGGCGCGCCGCTGTGGAACATGCCGAAAAAATTGGGCTTGGCACACAGGAATATGAATTGATTACCGTTTAAAGGAGAAACGCATCATGATGAAATTTAAAACCATCCATTCCCCAACCGACAAAAAGAAACTCTGGAAATATGTCAAAATTGCCGGGGTGGGGCTGATCGCAATCCATGCTTTGCACCGCCGGTCTGTCAACAAGAAATTGAAAAAACAATTAGAAAGTGAGAACCTTTCAAAATAAACCGGCAGGGCCTTTGGAAAAATAACTTCCAGAGGCCTTTTGTTATGGACAATGGCTGGGATTTTGTGGTATGCTATAAGAGTTATGCCAAAAGGATGAAAGGGGATGTTGGGTGCATGGAGCCATCCAAGAAACCGAAAAAGAAAAATTATAAAAAGTTGCTTTGGATTTTGATTCCGGCATCGGTGCTGGCAGTTGCCGCTTCCATCGTGATCCCGATGCTCGTCAACCGTCCGCAGCCAGAGGAGGTGCCTTACGCACAGTTCTGCACACTGGTGGAAGAAAAGCAGGTAGAGAAAGTCATTTATACGATTGGCGCGCCGAAAATGCAGTTTCAGAAGCCCGGCAGCGATACGCTTTATAAAACCGACAACCCCAAAGCCGAAGGGTTCAAGGAAAAAATGCTGCTCAAAGGGGTGGAGTTCGAGGAAATCACACCGTCGGCATTCTGGTCGAATGTGTTGTCTGTGGTACTCACCTACTTGCCTTTTGCCCTGCTGATCCTGCTGGTGTTCCGCATGGTGCCGGGACGCGGGTTCCATGTGGAAGCGGCGGAGCGTCCTGAAACCACGTTTGATGACGTGGCGGGTCTCGATGAGATCAAAGAGGATATGAAGGTCATTGCAGAAACCTTAAAGGACCCGTCCATGTGCGAAAAGCTGGGCGCGCACATTACCAAAGGGGTCCTGCTGGAAGGCGACCCGGGCAATGGCAAAACCTTATTTGCCCGGGCATTAGCGGGCGAAACCGGCGTGAATTTTTATTCTGCCAATGCGTCGGAATTTATCGAGATGTATGCAGGCCTTGGCGCAAGCCGGGTACGCAAGCTCTTTAAAGAAGCAAAAGCGAATGCGCCGTCGGTGGTGTTTATCGACGAGCTGGATGCGATTGGTTCCAAGCGTGACGGCAGTACCGACGGGGCAGGACGCGAATATACCCAGTGTTTAAATGCGCTGCTCTCGGCAATTGACGGTTTTGAGGCGTCGGACGGTGTGCTGGTCATCGGCGCCACTAACCGTTCGCAGGATCTCGACCCAGCTCTGGTGCGTCCCGGGCGGTTTGACAAACAGTTTGTACTGCCGCCGCCGGACTGTGAAGCACGCGAAAAAATCCTGAACCTGCACGCAAAGGGGAAGAAGTTTGCCCCGGACGTTGATTTTGCCGAGCTTGCCAAAGACACCGTAGGGTTTTCGGGGGCGGGGCTGGAAGCGTTACTCAATGAAGCTGCCATGCAGGCATTGGTACACAAGGCGCAGGAAATTACCCGCAAGCATATTGAGGATGCCAGTATCCAGATGGAACTCAAAGGGCACATCAAGAAGAATATCGGCAAGCGCAACAAGCAGGAGCACCGCATGATTTGCTACCACGAAGCGGGGCACACTGTCGCTACCGCGCTGCTGACCGACCATTTGCTGCGCCGTGTGACCGTGTTGCCGACCACTTCAGGCGCAGGCGGCGTCACCATGAGTACCCCGCAGCCAGACCGCAATCTTGAAACCTTACAGGAAATCCGTGCCGAAGTGATGGTCCTGTATGCAGGGCGTGCGTCGGAATACCGGCTGGCAGGCGAGAGGGAACATGCAGTTTCCACCGGGGCATCTTCGGATATCCGGCAGGCAACCGAACTCTTGCAGCGGCTGGCGGTTTTTTCGCATGGGAATGGGCTGCTGGATTACTCCGGGTTTGGCACAGCCGGACAGCGCAAGGTCATGGCACAGTGCGAAACGCTCTCAAAAGAGCTTTGGGACCAAACCGTTTCCTTTTTGCGCGAGCATTGGGAGAAAGTGGCCGCAATTGCCGAACGGCTCCTACAAAAAGATACTCTGGAGGAAGCGGAAATTCGTGCGATCATAGAAAATGCCGCCCAACCAGAATTGGCGGACGGCGAGGATTAATAGATAATGGCACCATATTTGGCAGCGAGCGGTTCCATGAGGGGACGTTCGATGGCACAGTCAGACGAAATCACAAGGCGGCCCTGAAAATACCGCAGGGCAGCATCGAGGATGGGAAGGGAATCGGCCTGTACCGCAAGGGGCAGCCGGGACATATGCCCGGTTTCGGCTAACTGCCTGGCATCATCAATGCTGTGGATTTCGATGAGCGCCAAATGTACCCGTTCATCATTCAGGTCAATGAGATCTTCCGCAAGGCCCGGCGAACACTCAATAGGCTCACTGAATACCATATGGTCCGAAAGGAAAAAGGCTTCGGTCTCGATTGCGGCGGCATAACAGTCCGCCTGATCGGGGCCGGTTTCTTTTGGTACCCATTGATATTCCTTTAGCACTTTGTGCAGTTCCAGAATGTGCGCGGGGGTCGTGCCGCAGCACCCGCCTACGATCTGCGCGCCGGCATCGAGGAGCAGCTTCATATCGGCGGCAAACTGCCGGGGCGACAGATACCCCTGCGCCGAACCTTCTGCGTTGTGCATGGGGATGCCAGCATTTGGCTTGGCAATGAGCGGTACCGTAGTATGGTGGATAATGTCGGCAATGAGTGGCGCCATATCGCGGGGGCCAAAACAGCAGTTCAGGCCAATGGCATCCACCCCCATGGCTTGCAGGGTAATGACCGTAGGCAGCAGCTTTGCGCCCGTCAGGGTACGCCCGCTTGCATCCACCGTGATCGTCACAAAAATCGGCAGGTCTGTGGTACGCGCCGCAAGCACAGCCGCACGCATATCCGCCAGTGACGTCTGGGTTTCAATGATGAGGAAATCAACCCCGGTTTCGTCCAGCACACGGATTTGTTCCCGGTAGAGGTCATAAATGTCGTCAAAATCCGCATCCCCGTAGGGCGCGACAAACAGGCCGCTGGGGGAAACATCACC
>CATJNB010000175.1 GCA_949741605.1 uncultured Eubacteriales bacterium
ACCGCAAATCCAGCCGAAAAACTGATTGCTGATGCTCACATCTGTGGAAACGGTAAACTGGTTTTCCGAAGCGGAGATATAAAAGGTATCCGCCCCGGTTCCGAACCGCTTCACCGCTGTGTCAAGCAATTCTTTGGAAAAGCACATCGTTACCCGGCGGCGCTCTCCGTTGAACATGGAGAACACCTGCTGCACATAGGTTTTCATGTCGATTTCCGCAAATGCTTCTTTTCCCTCTCTTGCTTCGTCCAATAGCCGCACATCCTTCATGCGGTCAATGCGGTAAGTACGCAGTTCCCGGGACTTATCATCAAATGCCAAGAGATAATAATTGCCCTCGTTGATGAGCATTTGAAAGGGGCTGACCTTGTACACTTGCCCGTTGTGCTTTTCGATTTGAGCGGGGATATGGTCAAGATCATATTTCAGATACTTGAAGCTGATTTTCTGCGGCGTGTGGGGCTTGCCGTCCTGCCGCTCCGCCATAGCCGCCCGAATGGTGCTGATTATATTCAGCGTTCCCCGCTGGGTGGTTTTCACCCGATCCGGGAGAAAGACTTCCTGTTGCAGCTGTTCCGCCTGGTATCTACTACACAGTTCCCCGATGGTCTCCACCAGTTCTTTGGCCTTGGCCGCAGATATAAATTTAGCGGCGTGGACACATTCTGCCAGCAGCCGCAAGTCATCTAAATGAAATTGTCTGGATAGGAGCCGGTAGCGCCCGCCTTTCGTTCCCACGATCTCAAGGCCGAACGCATCCCGCAGTGTTGCAATGTCCCGGTAAATGGAGCGCCGCCCTGCCGTGATGCCGTATTCTGTGGACAGGTAGTCCGCAATATCCCCGGCGGTGATGGGATGGTTTTCGTCTGAGTAGTCCAGGAAGTATTTTGCCACATACAAAGTTTTCAGTTTCTGTCGCTCTGATTTCGGCATATATGAACCTTCCTTTCGTGGTTGCTTTTGTTGACACATCCCATTTTGCGTCGCTTGTCCAACTGAATACCTAAAATATAGTCAGCGGAAACATTATACAGATAGCACAGCTTCATTAAATGCCGAATGGGAATTTCATTTGCTCCTCTTTCATAGCGTGCATACATGGTTTGCGAGGTTCCAAGGATTTCCGCAACTTGTGTCTGTGTCAAGTCATTATCTTCACGCAATGCCCGCAAGCGGTCATAATAGCTTCCCATAACAGAACCTACCTTTCTTTGATAAGTTCAGTGTATTACAGTAAACATATTTACTATTGACTTTAGTAAATATATTTATTAAAATATTGTATGAAGTTCTTATATTGACAAGAAAGGACAGATAAATTATGGAACCGAATGAGCCATTAAACGTCCGTGAAGAAATGGCAGAAATGCATGAATACATTATACAGAGAATACAAGAATCTTATAAAAGCAAGTCATATATAGAAGTGTGCTGGCTTTGTTATACTTGCTTTGAAAACCGAATCAATAGAAGCCTTGAAAAAATAGTCATCGGCTGTACCAAAGAGAACGATCCAAACCCAAGAGGCGGTATTACTTCAAAAATTGAGTGCTTAAAAAGGTTAAAAAAAGCTAACCATCCGTTGTTGGGAGACTTAGAAATAACAACATTAAGTGAGATTAAGGGATGGTGTAGTAAAAGAAATAAACTGATGCATAATCTGTTGACGGTAGAGAGGTATAAAGCGCTTGACAAAGATTTTCAGTCTTTAGCACAGGAAGGTGCTGAACTTGTTAATAAGGCATATGCGCTTGGTGCTGTGGTAAGGACAAATCACAATAGGGCAAAAGAGATTCCCACAATGGATGAAGCGTCTGTTAACAAGTGCAGGAGAAAAACGAGGTGCATAAAGTGTAGTTGACTTACTTATGTGACAAAAGAGTTTTAAGGAGGAAACCAAAATGAAAAAACGAATCTTATCACTGCTGTTGACCTTGTGTCTGGACTGTTCCCTGTTGCCGGGTGTAGCACTGGCAGAAGATAATACCTATACGATACCTGAATCAAATATCACACTGGTCTATACAGCCAATGCAGATGACGAAATCACAATCACAGGCTATCAAGGCATGGCAAGCGGTGCTTTGAAAATCCCTGCCACGATTGACGGAAAACCAGTTGTAGCGATTGGTGAGAGAGCCTTTATCGGGAATCAAGGTATAACAAGTGTCACCATTCCAGAATCAGTAACACAAATTGGACAATGGGCTTTTGGAGTATGTACAGGCTTAACATCCGCTCATGTTCCAAGTACTGCGGCATTTAACCACACTGCATTCTGGGGCGCTGATAACTTGACTGAGTTTTATTCAGATGATGTACTGCTCCCCACATTGGGAAGTCCGACAAATCTTACATGGGTAAAACATCCTGTCGATGAAAAGTACCCAGAGGGGGCAGTTCCCGGCATGATGTTCTGGACAAATCCAGAACTTGGTCAGGCTCGTCGCATAATACGGCTATACCGAGAAGACGGAACAGAGGCATGGAATGCAACTGTATCTGGTTCGCTCATTTGCGCAGATTTTTTTCAAGTTCATGATTTTGACAACGGTACCTATTACTACACAATTCAGTCTTTAGGCGACGGAAAAAATTACTGGAATGGCCCTGTTGCAACATCAGAGCGATGGACATATAGCAAGCCAGACACACAGCTTCAAACACCAACCGCATCTTCCCTGCTCTGGAAATGGCCGTATGCAATCTGGTCTGGTGAAGATAGTTCCGATATGTGGAAATATGCAATTCGATTCTACTATGCAGCAACAGCGGATGCTGTACCTGAATTGCAAGACTTGGTAGATTTTCATTATGCGAATTCTACCTTCACAGACAAGATAATGAACTTCAACGGCAAAGGCTACTACTATTTCAGCGTAAGGGCTGTCAGCAAAGACCTCACCAAGGTACAAAGCAGCGAATGGTCAGAGTTAAGCGCACCATATTACTATGATGGAACCTTTGTAGAGGAATCCATCTCAAATACGCTGGATATCGTGCGTGAAAACTCTACAAAAGAGAATGTCCGGGAGAATGTCCAGTTGCTGGTAAGCACTGAGGATTTGGAAACAGCTTTGAAAGCTGACCAAGGTGAAGAAAACGGAACTGCTGAGCTGCTCAAAAAACTGGAAGAAGTTACGGGCATCAATGTTGCGGTTGAAAGCGCAGAGGATTTCAGCAAAATTGACACGTCCTCTGTTGAAATTGTAGGTGCGGCATTGAACCGCGTATTAGAGGATATCGAAACAATCACATTGAACATTGGAGAACCTGCGAAAGAAAATGTAGTTCCTGCGCAGTACAATAATACCGTGGCAGTTCAATTCTCCATGGAGCTGGACGGCGTAGTTGACCAAGAGAACTTGGAGATTCCGGTTAAAATCACCCTGCCGATTCCCGCAACCATCAATCCCAGCTTTTTGGCCGTGCTTCACTATACGCAGAGCGGGGCAGTCGAGGAAATAGAGCCGCAGACATTCCAGAAAGACGGCAAATGGTTTGCTTCTTTTGTTTTGACCAGTTTCAGCGATTTTGCAATGACGGAAACCAAACAAAATTCCGGCAATACTGGCATCATTATTAGCAGTAGTAATACAAACAAAAAGCCCACAGCAAATGCCGTAGTTTACAGCGATGTTCCCGCAAATGCCTGGTACAATGATGCGGTGAGTTTTGTCACGGAAAAAGCCTTGATGAGCGGGACAGGAAACAATACATTTGCCCCCGGTGATAATCTCACCCGTGCAATGCTGGCGCAGATTCTTTACAACAACGAGGGAAAACCAGCCACGAGCGGGAACAGCTTCACCGATGTGCAAAGCGGCGCCTGGTACGCCGACGCAGTCGCTTGGGCGGCACAGAAAGGCATTGTCAGCGGTTACGGTAATGGGAAGTTCGGCCCGAACGACAATATTACCCGTGAACAGTTTGTAGCCATTCTCTGGAGATATGCAGGACAGCCCACAAGCACTGCCAGCTTGGACGGCTTCACAGATATTGATAAAGCCAGCGACTACGCTTTAACGGCCTTGCGCTGGGCAGTAGAGAAAGGCATCATCAGCGGCAAAGGAAATGGAACACTTGACCCCACAGGCAACGCCACCCGTGCGGAAGTGGCTCAAATGCTGATGAATTATTTCAAGTAAACCAAAAAACAGGTGGAACACTGGGCAACGGTGTTCCACCTGTTTCTATTAGAAATTTGAGACATTTTGAAATTCCTGTTCTGTTGTTTCTTCCACAATGGAAATGACCTTGCTTCTTTCCCGGCCAAA
>CATJNB010000176.1 GCA_949741605.1 uncultured Eubacteriales bacterium
CTAATAATACACTTCGATCTTCTACATTACTGGTAAGCTTCCCCCTATTCAGATTCATACCTATGACCACCTTATTTCGTTAGTTTAAGCCTTGTGGTCAAGTGTATGAGGGTTTTTGGGAGGATATACCTAATTGTCTATTGAAATGAAAATCTGATGATTGCAATTTACCATTCATTGACTTGTATAGAGTGTTAGATTCCACATTGATTTTCGATATGTGCGATGAATTTTTTACTATATATGTATATCTGAAGAAATCTGAATTTTACAAATTATCCCTATCTATTTGACGGGAGAGCCATTATAATGAACGCACAAGCATATTCGAAATGAGGCGGCTAATGATGGATACCAAAAAAATTTTGTTTGCAGACGATGATGCAGAAATCCGTGAGGTGCTCAAGCTGCTTTTGGTGAGTGAGGGCTATAGCGTTGTCGAAGCCTGTAATGGGGAAGAAATTTTAGCGCAGTTGGATGATTCGGTAGGTTTGGTCATCTTGGATGTCATGATGCCGGGACTGGGAGGCTATGCCACCTGTGCAGAAATCCGGAAACAGTCCGCCGTACCGGTCCTTTTCCTTACGGCCAAATCCCAGGATTCCGATAAAACTTTGGGATTTTCTGTGGGCGGCGACGATTACCTGGTCAAACCCTTTTCCTATACAGAGCTGATTTCGCGAGTGAAAGCAATGCTGCGCCGATATTATGTATATGGGGCCAAACAAGACCATCACAACGAGATCATTCGTTGCTGCGGTAATGTTGAGATTGATTCAAAACAGGGTATCGTGCGCCAGGATGGGGAGCAGGTGCCGCTGACGGATACGGAATACCGGATCCTTCTGTTGCTTGCGTCCCATCCAAAGAAAATCTTTTCTGCTCAAAAAATCTATGAGATCATCTGGAAAGAACCCTATTTTTACCCTTCCAATAATACGGTCATGGTACACATCCGGAATATCCGGCGCAAGCTCGGGGATGACCCACAGAATTGTCATACGATCTGTACGGTCTGGGGAAAGGGGTATCTCATTGATTAAACGAATTTCTCGCAGTTTGAGCATCCAAATGTTCTGCGGCGTATTGCTGTCGTTCTTGGCGGCAACAGCGGTTTTCCTTTGTGGGATCTTGGTGGGGAATTTTATTCTGGACCGTACCATCTACGAGAGGTCATTTATTAATCATATGGCAGATCAACAGTTTTCCAAACTGCAACGCTATGTTCCAGCAGGAGCATATCACTACGAAAAACCTGCACCGGCTCAACGCTTGGTGCAGTCGCGGTGATTCGGTATACCTGACCATTTATGTGGATGCAGCGATTGCATATGAATCTCCCATTGCAGCCGATGGGGAGTTGGACGAGGAAAAATTTGATATCGCCTTTGAAAGCAAGGAACGGGAATACACGCTGAACCTAGCAGACGGCATATCAGCCCAGGCGTTTTTGTATTACTATTCTGGAGATGCCTTTTATGACTGGGTTGCAGGAATTTCCGGTATTCTTTTCTTTATCACCTTTTCTTTGTGTTTGATTGCCTTTGTCCACCGGAAACTGAGGTATGTCAAACAGCTAAAAGCAGATTTGGACATTCTGGCTGGGGGTGACCTAACGTATTCGGTGCGGATCTGGGGCAAGGATGAATTGGGGGAGTTGGCCTGCGGCATTGAGCAGATGCGCTGTTCCATTTTGTGCCATCAGAAGAAAGAGGCACAAATGCGGTCTGCCAATTCCCAGCTGGTCACTGCCATGTCGCATGACTTACGGACTCCTTTGACTTCCCTGCTGGCCTATTTAGAGCTGATGGATCGCGGAAAGTATCAAAATGAAGAACAGCTACATCATTTTATCCGCCGCAGCTTGGAAAGGGCACTGCACATCAAGTCTCTGGCGGACAAGCTGTTTGAATATTTTCTGGTGTACTCTTCGGAGTGGGAGCAGCCAGACATGGAAATCACCGATGCCGACGCATTATTTCAACAGTTTTGGGGGGAATACGCATTTTCTTTAGAAAGCCAAGGGTTAACGGTGCAGTGTAAAATGGTCCCTCTGGATGGCAGTCTGTCGGCCAATATCGGTCTGCTGAGACGGGCTTTTGACAACCTTTATTCGAACCTGATCAAATATGCGGACACCTGTCAGCCGATTGAGATCGTTTGCTGCCGAAAAGAGGATACCGTGCGGCTTACGCTGGTCAACGGGATCTCCCCTCATCGGGACAAAAAGGAAAGTACGCACATCGGATTGAACACCTGTCAACGGGTCATGCAATACCACGCAGGCAGCTTCTCTATCACAGAAGCAAATGGAAAATTTGAGGTCAATTTAACCTTCCCGTTGCTAAGGAATACCCGCTAATCCTGATGCATCCTTTTTACAAACCGAAAAAATTCGTCGCTTCCGATACAATCCCCATCCTGTGCTGATCCTGGGGGTTCCATATTGGGGTCCTTATGGCGCATATTGTAGAATTCGACAATGTGGAATCCGCATTTGTTGACATAAAAATGGATGTTTCTCTTCTCAAAATAGGGGGTAACAGTATCCCACACCTTCGTGTTGGGATACCGTTCTTCCACGGCCTTCCATGCTGCCGAACCCAGCCCTTTGCTATGATGTTCCGGGGAAATAAAAAACCATACCAAATGGTTGTGCTGGGTGTCCTCGTGAATTTTTACCATCACGCCGCCTACTTTGTTTCCCTGCCAGAGGATATGGTAGGCTTGTGCATCCGGTAAATCGAAAGACTCCAAAATTTCATGGTCGGATGGAATCGGTTCCTTTTGGGGGCCGAAGGCTTCGATCACTGCAACAGCAAAAGACTGCTGCAATTTTTTGCAGAATACAGGGATTTCGTCCGGCCGAACGGTACTTAACGTGATTGGCGATTTCATACTAGAATCCTCCTGCTGTGCTGATATCGATGTTACCTCAAAAGGATAACGGAACCGGATATATTGTGTCAAGAAGAAAAGCAAAAAATTCAGAAAATTTAAGAAACCTTTTCTTTCGGTCCTTCAGAATTCTTCAGATTTCTTCAAAAGATTTTAAGGGAAAATAGAAACATTTTCTGATATAATGAAAGCGGCTCCAAACAAACAGCCCGAAAAAGGGTAACTGCCGAAACATCATGACAACGATATGAGGAGGTACACAGATGAATATTCCTATGTCTGCAAACACGCAGCCGCAGCAGCAAATCACAACGCAAGCAAACCCATCCAACAGCATGGAAACAGCCATTGGCACACAGAGCAGTATCGGAAATGCTGGGGAAATCAGCAAGGTTCAGGACGCGCAACCCGCCAAACCAGCGGTGCGTGACCAGTATACTCCATCGAAAATGCCAGCGGCATCCTGCGGCCTTTATCGGCCGGTTATGGATGGCAATGGAGCAATTAAGATCCAGTTTGACAAGCCCAATATGAGAACGAAGAAGGAAACAGTCAGTCAAGTGAGCGACACGCAGGAAGTAGGAGAGAACGGACAAGAAGCGGTTGTTCAGAAACAAAACGAGCCATCGGCGCCAGAGCAATCAGCTGATCAAGCAATCCAAGGGGAGCAAAAAGGAGAATTGGCGGAAAAAAAGGTGGACTCCAAATCATCCAATCCAACGACAGAACAATCCTCTGATGGAGCAAAGAAAATCCAGGAGTTGAAAAAGAAGAAAAAACAATTGCAACAGAAAATCCAATCTACCGCAGATGAGGGCAAAGCCAGTGAATTGCGGAAAAAGCTTGCACAGGTCGAACACGCGCTGAAAACTGCGAAAAAGTAAATCGGTACATAGAAAAGGAGCTATGATGTTTCAGTAGGACATTTCTACACATATATAGCTTCTTTTTGTATTTGTAAACGTAAAGTAAGTTTCGTTATGATTTTAAAAATATTTTTTCAAAGAAATACAGGGAAAATGAAATAATAAAAAAAGAAATCCTCTATGTGAAAATGCACAGAGGATTTCTTTTTTATTTATTGGATTGTCCAAATAAACCGTTCTATTTTGTTACTACCGTATGTACCGTACTTTTACTGACGCCGAATTTTTTGGCCGTACTGCGCACGGTAGAATGGGTATCGGAAATATATTGTCCTAATAATACACTTCGATCTTCTACATTACTGGTAAGCTTCCCCCTATTCAGATTCATACCTATGACCACCTTA
>CATJNB010000177.1 GCA_949741605.1 uncultured Eubacteriales bacterium
GCCTGAACGGTGAGTGAAGGTACTTTTTCTTGCGGGATCGTGTGTCACTCAAAAGAAAAATAAAAGCAATCAGGAAATGGGTTTGTTTCCTGATTGCTTCTTTTTTTCTTTGTCAGAAGATCGTCCCGCCGTGCTGCCGCACGAGCGTAGCGCGGATTTTTTTGATCTGCGATTCTTTTATTATTTTCTTTTTGTGGGTATTTTGGTCATTGTGGTGCCTTTGCATGGGGCTTTGCCCCCTGCACCCCCACAACCTTTTGAAAAAGGTTGACGAAAACTTTATGCGCCTGTGGCGTTGTCCTGCCTTAGTTTGCGTTTAATTATCCTCAACAGGTTGCACAGGAGGCTGTTCCGTATTGGTCAAACGGTCAATGATGGAAACAAGGCTGGCAATTTCCGGCTTCGTAATCTGGGCATCTGCACCGAGATTCGTACCCTTAATCCGCATTTCCTCATTGATGAGCGAGGAGAACAGCACAACCGGCAGCTGCCGCAAAACGGTATCTTCCTTAATCAGCTTGGTCAGACGGTGGCCATCCATTTGGGGCATTTCGATATCTGTGACAACAAGGCTGACATGATCCTCCAGAGGATCGCCGCTTTCTTTGGCTTCACAAAGGTAGTCCCAAGCTTCCTGCCCATTATCCAGCTTGACGGTACTCTCATACCCGGCGCGGTGCAGACATTCCACAATCATTTTGGACAACAGCATGGAATCCTCTGCAATCACGATCTTCTTATAGCATCTCGCACGCGGGCCGAGGGTTTCGATATCTTCCATCTGGATACCGGTGGTGGGGGCGATTTCGGCAACGATCTTCTCAAAATCGAGAATCGTAATCAGCCGGCCGTCAAACTCTGCAATACCGGTGGCAACCCCATCGTTTCCGCCATAGATAATCTGATCGGGCTTTTGGATTTTGCGCCAGGAGATACGGTCGATCCCAACGACTTCATGCACATGGAATGCAAAATTGAGTTCATTGAAGTTTGCGATAATAAAGATATCCCGTTTCGGGTCGTTGGATTCGGAAAGCTCGAGATATTTGGCAAGGTCGATGACGGTAATCACATCTTCTCTTGGCTTAAAGATCCCCTCAATCACGGGGTGGGCATTTTGCATGGGCTTGACAGGGCAGCATTTCATAATTTCGCGCACCTTGGCCACATTGATGCCAAAGATTTCTTTTTGGATCGTAAACTCTAAAATTTCAAGTTCATTGGTACCGGATTCCAATAAGATTTCCGTTTGGTTGACCTGGTTCATAACATAACCCTCCTGTAATGCTGTGCTGGGGATTGGGACAGCAAATCATAACTAAATAAAAAATACTATTATCTTTATTTTACCACGTACAGAATAATAGTCAAACGAAAAATGAAAAAAAGATGAGAAAAATTGCAGATATTTTGTAAAAATTTTTGTATGCAGGGCATAAAAGAGTACGGGTGCAAAAAAAAAGCATGGGATTTCATGATACAGGAACAAAAATGCCGGTTGACAAGCGGTTCTGCATGTGGTATAGTTAATTACACAAGCAACTAACTAATGAACATAGAGGGAGGAGCTATGCAATTAAACCATGAAAGCGAGGTACCGATTTATGTCCAGATCGCACAGCAAATAGAGGACGCCATTTTTATGGGGGCGTTTGAGGAGGAGCAGCAGATCCCCTCCACAACCGAAATCTCCATGCAGTTAAAAATTAACCCCGCAACCGTACGCAAAGGCATCAACCGTCTGGTTGAGGAAGATATGGTCTATAAAAAACGGGGGCTGGGTATGTTTGTGCGGCAGGGCGCGCGCAAACGCATCCAGGAAAAACGGCAGAAAGAATTTTATCAGAACTATATCCTGCCGTTAATCAGCGAAGCGAAAAAGTTGGATTTATCCCCGCAGGAGTTGCGGGAATGGATGGAAAGAGGGTATGAAGAATGAATGCCATTGAAGTATGCAAGGTCAGCAAAAGCTTTGGCGGCACGCCAGTGCTGCAGGATATCAGCGTGCGGTTTGAGGAAGGGAAAATCTATGGGCTGCTCGGACGCAACGGCGCGGGCAAGTCCACGCTCCTGAACCTGATTAATAACCGCCTGTTCCCCGACAGCGGCCAGATCCTCATTGACGGACAGCGTGCAGCCGAAAACGACGCCGCACAAGGGAAAATTTATTTTATGTCCGAAAAAACGCTGTACCCGCGCGATATGAAAATCAAACACGTCTTCCGGTGGAGCAAGGACTTTTACGGCGGCTTTGATGACGCCTATGCCCAGCATCTGATCCAGGCGTTTGGGCTTGACGTGAATAAAAAGGTCAGCCAGCTCTCTACGGGGTATTCCTCGATCTATAAGCTGATTACCGCATTATGCGTGCCAGTGCCGTATGTGTTTCTCGATGAGCCGGTGCTGGGGCTGGATGCCACCCACCGCGACCTTTTTTACAAGCTGCTTATGGAAACGTATGTCGAACGCCCGCGCACCATCATCCTCTCCACCCACCTGATCGAAGAAATCGCGAACCTGCTCGAGCATGTCGTGATCCTGAACCACGGCATGGTGTGCCGGGATCAGACGTGTGAGGAATTATTGCAGTCGGGATATATGGTGACGGGCAAAGCCAGTGAAATTGACGCGTTTATCCAAGGCAAAGAGGTGCTTGGCATGGATGCCATCGGCGGGCTGAAAACGGCGTATCTGCTCGGGGAACGTCCGCAGGGGCTGGAGGATGCCTTTGAGGTCGCCCCCCTGACGCTGCAAAAATTATTTGTCAAGCTGACGTCGGAATGAAAGAAGGAGAGGATAGTATGAAAAAACTGAAATCGACAATCCTGCTGCAAATTTTCCAGTCCAGATGGTCGATCCTTGTTTACTATGGGGTGATCCTGCTGGTGTTTGCCTTGAATACATGTTCGGCATGGTTCTTTGAAGGCAGGGAAGTTTCCATCAATGGTACGGAATTTTCCACGGCGGTTTTCCTGTTTATCACCGCGGCGATTTTCATGAAAATACAGTTCCCGTTTTTCCTGCAAAACGGCATTTCCCGCCGCACGACGTTTGTGGGTTCCATCCTTGCCGGAGGGGTCTTTGCCGTCGGTATGACCCTCTTTACCCAGTTGATTGCCCTGCTTGCCCATCTCGTTTCCTCCAATATCTCCACCACTTTTTTCGCGATCTATAGCGAGCGGTACGGCTACCACTATAACCCGCCCGCTTTTTTTGAAGGGTTGGTTTGGAACTTTGCCATGAACCTGATGTTCTATCTGATCGGGCTGTTTTTCTCCGCTTTGATGTACCGCCTCAACCGCATCCTCAAAACCGTGGTATTCGCCGGGCTTGGGGCACTGGCCCTGTTCCTGCCTGCCCTTGATGTTTCCCTTGGCAATGGGCAGATCATCCAGAGCCTTGGACGTGCGTTTTTATTCTGCATGGGCCTGCTCGAGAACTGCAATCCCTTCTATGCAGTAGCGACTTTCCTGATCCTTGGCGCACTGTTTGCCGCAGGGGAATATTTGTTTCTGCGCCGCGCAACGGTCAAAAAATAGGGGCCATAAAGAAGATTTAGAAAAAATTGTCAACACACAGAACCTGCGCCACAGGCTTTCGCACTAAGACTGCAAAAGCCTGTGGCGTTTGCTTGATAAACCCAGGAATCATGCGGGGTGCAACCAATGGTTGCGGGCAGAAAAAACAAAAAGAAACCGAAAAATACTGGTCAAAATAGAGGGAATGGGGTAAGATAAAGGAGAAAAATAAACAGAAAGCGAGGATGAGGAACATGACGGTAGACATGGGCAACCGCCTGACAGATCTGCGCCGCAATGCCGGGCTTTCACAAGAGATGCTCGCCGAACAGCTGGACGTTAGCCGGCAGGCGGTATCGAAGTGGGAGCGGGGGGAGGCATGTCCGGATATGGAAAATTTAATCATGCTCTCACAGCTGTATGGGGTGTCGCTGGACATGCTGCTGCGGGGCGAGGAATGGGGGGATGCCGGCAGCCCTCCAGAAGATTCCGGGGAAGAACCGCAGGAACCTCCCGCCCAGCCTGTTGCAGAGGAAGAAGGGAAGATAGAAGTCGAAAAAGCGTCGCAGGCACA
>CATJNB010000178.1 GCA_949741605.1 uncultured Eubacteriales bacterium
ATATAAATAGATGTACCGGGACCGGAAACACTGTACGACTTGTTATCGTTTGGATTTTTCACTTGAATCTTTTTTGTCCATGTCGAACGCCAACGCACGGTAACATCATGCCTGCCCTTTGACGCAGCATGGGCGGTAAAATCCATAATCCCGGCCAAATGGAACCATCGTAAAAAGAAAAAGAATAGTCAGAAAAGCACTGATCCCCTTTCTCAAAACTTGCTTTGTCACAGTAAAATTTCCACCTTTCCATGAATACAAAAAGCCCCCTGTTTTAAAACAGAGGGCAAAATTCATCGCATCAATTCAATTTTTCGTTAATAGGATTTACTGCCGCCATAGGGAACAAAGAGGGAATATTTCCCGGCAAGGGGTACTTCTTTTGAGATATCCATAATACAAACATTAAAACTGGTATTTGATTCTGTACCGAAGCGGCTACCATCACGCGAATTGTCTGCTACCAGTTTTATCGAATCAAAAATTTCTTTTTGCATATAGTAAGCAGAATAATCTGCATGGGTAGCAAGACCAGTTTCTTTATAATCTTTGCCATTGCGATAGCTGTCTGTTCTGAATTGAGGATCAACTACCATATTCGTTGGGGGATTCCAGCCACCAGTATTCTGGTTTGCATCTGTCCGGTTGCTAGGTGTCATTGGAATTAAATCTGCATAGCGTTTCATCCTCATTTGCTGCCCTAAAGCAACGGCTTCATTGATAATCGCCTGCTCATTCCACGATCCGTCTGCCTTGTAGTAGTAATGGGACTGTGCAGCAAAGCGCACTGGCTTTGTAAAATTACCCGCAAACGACCAGTAAGAAGTATTCCGAGTTGCGGCACCGCCAGCAGATGCACCGTCTTTCACGTCTACACGCAAAGAAGCGTGACATCCGTTAATCTCGAACAGGATATACGTTGTACCGGCTTTTTTGGCGGTGATCTGGAAATTCCCATTCGCAAGCTGTTGTAAATCCACGATAGAACCGCTTCTGGAATCGCTCACCTGTAACACATCCGTATCCAACAGCCACTTGACCTCTTGGCCAGACAGCTTGTTTCCGTCCCCGTCCTTCACGGTCACACCAATCTGATACTTGCCGCCTTTGGTTGGCATGGTATAGCTGGCAGTATCCACCATGACGGAACCGGCCACCGAATAATTCTGTACCCGGATATCCCGTTTTTGCCCGTTGTATTCCACGTCGATATAGGCAAACTTTGTCCCCATTGGCCCCTTAATCGCTCCGCTGTTGTTAGGCAGGGCGGTAATGCGGTACTTGGCACCGCGCGGGTCATTCGCGTCTATTAACTGTACCGTAGCAACACTGGTATTATTGGAAGTGGCTTTAATTTTTGACGCATCGTTCACGCCCAGCACATAAAAATCATAGACCGAACCACCAGACTTACCAATCATCATAACATCCGTGGTAGACAGTCCTAAATCGCCTTTCTTGGAAACAATAACATCACAACTGCCCCCGCTGCCGCCCCGGTGCTCCACATTGATTCTAGCCGTGGCTTCGCCAGTGCGCACCGTTTTCTTTGCCGTACCCTTGAGGTTTGCCGTAATGCGGAACCGGAATCCTTTGACCGCATCAAAACCGACATATTGAACGGTGGCTACATTGCTATCCTCGGAGTAGTACCGCATTTTTTCTGCGTCGCTTTCCTTCATAGACGCACTGGAAATGTAAAAGTCCATAGACTGACCGTCCATGAGCCGGATTTCACTGGACGAGCTTTTCCATTCTTGAAACGGGGTATTGTCCATAAAACCCGACGTGACATTTCCCGTCACATTGACCGGGACAGAAGCCGCGAAAACCGGGACCGTGCTGCCAACGAGCAGCGCGCACATGGCTAGGGACAGGATTGTGGTTCTGATTGATTTTTTCATGAGGTACTCTCCTTTTCTGTCAAAGAATTGCATTTTGTCTATATGGTGGTATTATGGCTCTGACAGATGCAATTCCCGTTTTAGCGCGGCTTGCAAAACTGCCGATACATTCAATCCGGCTCGTTCGGCTTCGACATTGAGCCAAGAAGGTACGGAAACATTACGCCGAACGGTACGTAAATCATGTTTGCGCCGGTATTCGGCAAAGTCCACGTCTACCAGTGTCACCACCTGTTCTGGATTCTGGGCTACAATGTCAGCCAATTCAGACGGTGCCGGGATTTCCTCTTTTTCATCTTCCATATCAATCCCCATCAGACCAATGGCATCACGGGCCATTTCCATAGCTTCTGCATAATCGTTTCCTTGCGTATTGATGTTAAAATCTGGAATAAAGACTACAATATGAGTTTTTCCCTTGCTCATGATAATGGGATAAACCGCTTTCATGATGATTCCTCCTGTTCCGTTTTATAAGGACACAATCATGGGTTACTTTAGATTTCTTCGTTTGATAATAGCTTTGGCTAATTCTTCATCGGTTTCCTTGTGGCGGACAACGCTTTCCCGATCCTTGCCTTTTACATAGATATCGTGATTCGAGCCATGTCGTTTGAATGTCCAGCCGTTGCGTTCTAATAATGCAATCAAATCTTTTGTTTTCATCCTGTGTCCTCCTTTTGTTTATTATTATACACAATATTTGTGTATAAGTCAATAGAAAAGGAGAAATTTTCTTTTATCTGATTCGTAAAAAATATTGGTACAAGATTATGTAAAATGCTATAAATCCTAACTCCAATAAATCATATTGCGAACCGCTTGCCCATGTGCTACGACATCCGACTGGACGGTAATCTTAACAGAAACACGCATACCGTTGATCTCATACAGTACATATCCTATCCCCTCATTCTTACCTGTCACTTGGAAATTGCCATTTTCAAGCTGGACAAGGTCGAACACGGAACCTGTCCGTGAATCCTGTACCTGGAATTTTCCGGTATCCATCAATTCCTGTACCTGTTCCGGTGTCAGTGCGTCCCCGTTTTCGTCCTTGAGGAATGTACCAATCGTGTATTGATCGCCCGGAGCCATGACATAGCTGGACGTATCTAAGGTCAAAGAGCCTTTGGCGGGTACGACTTCCACTTGCATGGCGGTAGTTGCTCCCTGATAGGTTACGTGAATCTGCACAGTCCCGACCGCTTTTGCCGTTACCCGGTATTTTGCCCCCCGACTGTCATTCGCATCGTCAAGGGCAACACTGGCAACCGCCGGATCGCTGACTGTCACCTGGATGTTTGCGATATCATGATTATCGTTCACTAAAAAGGAATAACTGTTGCCATTGGCAAGCTGTACGGTGGAAGTATCCAGTTTGGGGAGATTCGTAACACCTTCTGAAACAACACCGTTAGCAGGCTTTGTCACAATGCTGCCATCATCTTTGTTTTCGTTTTTGGGGGTATTGCTCTTGCCGCCGCTGCTCTTGCTTTGAGATTTTGTGGATACGCTCAACGGCTCGCTTTCCCCGCTGTCATTACAGGCTACAATTTGATAAGAGGTCGAAGAAGATAGCCCGGTAAACGAAACACTTCCATTCACAGGTGTCTGCATGGATAAAGGTTTGCCGGAAGAATCCTTCAAAATAACCGAAGCCACACGAGCTGGCAAGCTGTTAATGGTGAGCCGGTTAGTAGCCCGCTGAACATTGCTTAAAATAATTTTGTTTGGTTTTTGAGATTCTGGCGGGTTCTGCAAATCGGTTGGGGAAAGGTTTGCAAGATTCACCACACCAGAACCATATTTTTCATCCCAGCCAGCATCGCCAAGGTCATCGCTGCTTTCTGTTAAAAGGCTCCCGATTTTTGAAGATGTTGCATCCAGCAAAGCCGTTTTGACTAAGGCGGCGGCAGCGGCTACATGGGGTGCCGCCATCGAAGTGCCGCTTTTGTAACCGTAACCATTCGGAACCGCGCTTTGAATACTTACGCCTGGTGCGGCTAAATCTACCGCTGAACCATAATTCGAGAAAGACGCTAACTGGTCTTTGGAATCAATGGCACTTACGCAAAGCAATTCCGGGATATGTGCTGGGCAATACAAATCCGTTTCCGATGCGGCATTGCCAGCGGCGGCTACAACGACCACCTGATTCGCGACTGCCTGA
>CATJNB010000179.1 GCA_949741605.1 uncultured Eubacteriales bacterium
TCGAAGTCGGCTTGACCGTTTGCGTTATAATAGGCGTGACCCGTGATTCCAAACGTATTGGAAACATTTTGCTCACAGAGTACCTCTAGCGGGCTGCCCTGGACGATTTTTATCCCTTCTGAGAGCAGGACTAGAGAATCACAGTAGTGCGCCGCTAAACGCAGGTCATGCAGTACAATTAAGATTGTTTTTCCACTTCGTTTGAGATAGTCTAGTAAGAATAGCTGGTGATGGATGTCTAAATGGTTGGTGGGTTCATCGAGGATGAGCGTGTCGGCTCCTTGCACCAAGGCGCGGGCAATCAAAGCCAGCTTACGTTCCCCGCCCGAAAGCGACAAAATACTGCGGTCGTGCAAATGCGGGATTTGCATTTCTGCAAGAGCCTGGCATACCACGTCTTTCGAGGAAGCAGGGCGGTCTTTACGGGCATATAGACCCATGGAGACCACTTCAGCGACAGAGAAGTCGAAAGCGAAATTGGTTTCCTGGCCGACATACCCAATTCGGGAAGCCAATTCCCGTGAAGGATATTGGGCGATGGGCTGGCCTTGCAAGAGAATTTTTCCCGAAATTGAGGGGAACAGGCGTAAAGTCGTTTTTACTAGCGTGGATTTTCCACAGCCATTTGGACCAATGAGGCCGGTCATGCGGCCCTTTTCGACTTCCAAGCTGACCCCTTTTAGAATTTCCCGCTTCCCACGATGTACCCGTACTGATTCATACAAAAGCTTCATGCGTCCCTCCTGATGTTCCCGCGCCGAACCATCAAAAAGAGGAAACAAGGTGCGCCTGCAAAAGCCGTGACAATCCCCAAGGGAAGTTCAACGGCACCGAAAGCATTCCGGGCGAGGGCATCTGCCCAAACCAAATAAATTCCTCCCAGCAGCCCGCTTAGCGGAATAATACGGCGGTTATTGCTGGTTTTGGCGATTAGCCGAATAAGGTGCGGAACTACCAGTCCGACAAATCCAATAATCCCGGTCACGGATACCAATGAGGCTACCACCGCCGAGCATAACAGGAACATCCCCGTTCGAAATCCGCGTACCCGCAACCCCAGTGCCGTAGCATCTTCATCGCCCATCAATAAGAGATTGAAGCGTCCACCCATTAGGGTAAAGAGTACCAATCCAGTGAGGGAACCAATCGCAGGCAGCAACAGATTTCCCCATTGTGCCGATGCCAGACTTCCCATTTGCCAATTATATACCGCGGCCAAGCTTTCCGGGCTTTTGGCAAGGAAAATCAAAAAGCTGGTGACTGCACTCATCACGGCATTGACTGCGGTTCCTGCTAGCAGCAGGGAAACTGGTTGTAATGTGCCGCGCCCAGCCAGCTTTGCCATGAGGTATACTGTACCTGCTGCGACAATTGCCCCCAGGAATGCCAATGCCGCGGCTTGGTATTGTCCGGCGAACAGAGGCAGAGGAGTCAGTAAAGCCAGTGCCGCCCCCGCGGAGGCTCCGGAAGAAATCCCCAAAATATACGGGTCGGCAATCGGGTTGAGTACGAGTGCCTGCATGGCAGCCCCGCAGATGGACAGTCCAATCCCACAGAACATTCCGAATAAAACCCGGGGCAGGCGGATATTCCAGACAATTTGAAAATGGGATTTGCTCCAAACCCCGTCGGAAATCCCTTGCCCGTTGCAGAATAGTTTGTCGGTCAAAATCCCAAACACCTCTGAAGCAGGTATATCTGCCGAACCGATACCGATCGTTAGTACAATAGAAACGGCTAGCCCGCATCCGAGCAAAAGAAAAAGAATCAGCCCCCACAGCTTCTTTTTCCCTATATAGCTTATGCGAAGCATTCTGGATAAAATGTTTCGGCAAAGGTCTGACAGGCATCCGCGGCTCGGGCATCCTGCATGACCGCTACCAGCGGGATGGTTAGGAACCGTTCATTTTTCACCGCGTTGACCTCTTTTAAAGCTGGATTGTTCTTGAGAAAATCAAGCTTTTCCTGGATCGTTTGGATACCGTAATCGTTGAGGATGATGAGGTCGGGATTAGTATCGACAAGCGTTTCGACACTGGTGTTAAACCAGCGGGAATTTGCCATGCCCCGTGTCACATTGATCCCGCCAGCCAGTTCGATCAAGTTGCTTTCCAAGCCGCTGGACGTGGTGTAAATTTCATTTCCGTTGAACGTGTCCAACACGAATACTTTGATTTTTTTGTCCTCTGTAATCCCTTTCACTTTCTCTTGGATCTGGGAGACTTTTCCTTTGATTTGGGCGATTAGCTCCTGGGCACGATCCTCAACATGGAAAATTTTCCCTAGATTTTCAATGTCCTGATAGACGTGCTCAATGGTTTCATCGGCAACAACCGTCCCGGTGATGGTTAGGCATTGGATTCCCTCAGATGCAAACTGTTGATAGCTCCCCCAGCTGTTGGAACCGCCTTCTTTAAAGGCACTGACCTGTCCAATAACCAAATCGGGTTCTAGCGCAACGGCGTTTTCATGGGAGCGTTCGATTCCGGGAATGTGCTCAAATTGGGATTTCAGTTCCTCGAGCGGTTGTTCTGCCGGATTGGTAGGAATATTTTTCCCAGCAATATAATCGCCCAACCCGAGCATGACCATATTTTCTGCAGAGTACAAATTGCAGCAAAGCACCTTTTGCGGCATTTCTGTAAAGGTGAGGGTACGGTCTCCATTTTGGATGGTAACCGGCTCGTATGCCTGTGAGGCTACCTGTGACGATATGCCCCCAGAGATCGGCATGGACGAGGTGACTGCGGGAGTCCCGCACCCCGTCAAGAATGCTAAGCTTACGAACACCGCAGCTCCCTTAGCAAAACGCGAAAAGTTCATCATACATTCCTCCTACTATTTTTGTGGGGGATTCAGCAGAAAATAAAAAACCCGGATCCATCTTTCGATTCATCCGGGAACGCCAAAAAGACACTGTAAAAATACAGTGTTTTGGTATTACACAGCTCTCCCACCGAAAGCGTTGTTTTCTCACATGACAGCAGGTCTCCTGGCTCGGATTCTACCTCAGTCTTTTCCCTTCCCGGTTTCCCAGTGGCATTTCCAAAGACTTCGTCCTCCAAATACAGTAGCGGGGGCTGCTTTGTTTTTCATCAAATTCCCTGTTAGGCCTTGTCGGCACTGTCATGCGTATGTAATTTTGTCTGCTGTTTTCGCTTGTTTCTGACAAGCGACATCTGTATTCTACAAGTTTTTGGATGATTTGTCAAGGGACAAGTAAAGTCTTAACAAAGCCAATTGATGAAAATAGATTGCAAAGACAGTGGAATACAATGGAAATATAAATATTTTCTTTCTTGTATGCAACGGTAAAAGCAACAGCAAAAATACAGATTCGGAATATGTTGTTACAGGGGAGCCACCAGTGGTACAAGGAAAAGGCTACGGAAACTAAAATAGGGGCAGCAATTCCGTAACCTCTCATTTTCGCCGTCAAATATCCTCTAAAATAAATTTCTTCTATTATCAGGCATACCAGCACATTCATTATAAGATAAAAAACAGCGGTGAATATAATCATGCTGTTCGGATATTGTTTCATTTGCTCAAAGTTATTCCAATCAAAATATGCAGGCAAGATCCTGTAAAAGTGCTCCGATACTTGTGAAAACAGCATATTTTCTAAAGCTCCTATGCTTACAGACATAAGCCCGGCAATACAAAATAAAGCCAATCCATAAAGAAGAATTTTCCACCATGCCATTTTTTTATATTTTGCAAAGACAATCTGTAGACCCACCCGTCCATACTCACGTTTGTTAGCTAGAAGAACACTGACTATCTCAAATACGAATAAAGTTAAACTAGATAAAATGAAAAATAGATCAATGGAGGGAATACTTTGCCACACACTTCCTATTCCTAGATACAAGATAGTAAATATCGCACTTGGAACTAAAGCTGTGATAAATAATCTTGGAATTGTTATTTCTTTCGATTTCATTTTACCCCTCCTAAATCTCTATGGTCATACAAAAACCGACCTTATAGTGGAAAGTATAAGGTCGGTGGTTCCCCCCAAGTCAATAGGGCAAATGAAACTTTTAAATTTTATTTCAATAGCACCCAAACATCATAACAATGTTTATCTGTCTGTTCATGGAATATAACAAAACAGATAAATATATATCCTACGCCACGAAACGATAAGTTGTATTGTTTGGCCCATTCATGGCACAAGTCAAACATTTTTTCCATAACAGACGCATCATTGTTGTCAGCAATCAGTGTGGTATGAAGACATTTCCCAGATTCCAGAAATGGTTTTCCCTTTATCTGCTTTTTCCCCTTAACTGGTTTTACAATGTACATTCCAGTGGTAAGGTAACCATTTTCATCAAAAGTTATCGCTCTAACCATATTGGACAAAATATCCTCTTTTTCTACATTGAGATAATTTAACACCTTATCCTGGTATTCATGGAAAGATGCTACTGAACCGATAAACTCATGGACGTAATAGAGGGGAAGGTCTTTAATCGTAAACTGTAAACAATGATCCAATGTATAGGTATAAAATTTGTTTGTTTCTTCCAATCGTTTTAATGTAATGTTTAAATCTTCTATATCCTTACGCAGTAAGTCAATTTTGTTCTGCATAATGCCCGTGTATTCTTCTGGTAAAGTCTTTTGAAATTCTTTGATTTCTGTGGGGGTAAAACCTCTTTTTTTGAAAAAATCAATGGACATGAGGCGTGATATATCATATAAATTAAATTCACGATAATGGTTGTGTTGGTTTCTTTTTGGTTTAATCAATCCGATTTCTTCATAGTACCGTAATGTTTCTCTTGTGAGTCCAAGATTGTCATAAATCTCATGAGTATGATATTGCTTGTTGATACCATTTTCATCGGTATGATATAACTCTCCCTGTAAAGCGTTGGTATCATCAGCTTTTATCTTTGAATATCGTTTATCAATAGGCTTTTGAGCTTCAACGGGAATCAACCAGGTTTTCCCTTTTTTATAGCACCACTAATTCTCTCCTTCACTGGAAATATTCATTGCATAAGATGAACCATTGTTGATAAAGTAAACATCTATGGTTTCTCCATGTACCCACTTTAGGTGTAATCTCAATAACGGGTATTTCGCAGGAATTAGGATATATTTTCGTTTTGTCAACGGAAGAAACAAAACA
>CATJNB010000180.1 GCA_949741605.1 uncultured Eubacteriales bacterium
CGAACACGTCCTGTTGGGGCTGGGCATGGATCCGAATTATCAGATTGTGGTGAACCGGAAGCATAGTACCGATGATATGGAAGTTCAGGTAGAAATGGGTGATGGGCTTTTTTCGGACGCCGTACGGAACTTGGAAGCCATTGAAAAGAAGGTGGAAAGTGCCCTGCAAAGTGTCCTAAACATCCATGCACGTGTACGCCTTGTGGAACCGGGCAGCCTGCCACGTTCGGAAGGTAAGGCAAAAAGGGTCATTGACCAGCGGAATTTAACGTGACAAAAGGAGGATTTTATTATGAGTATCCGACAGCTTTCCATATTTGTAGAGAATAAAGCAGGCCGTTTGGCGGAGATCACCTCGATCATTGCCGATGCAGGTATTGATATTCACGCCTTGTCGATTGCCGATACCACGAATTTCGGAATTTTACGGCTGATTGTCAATGAGCCAGATCAGGCCGAACAGACATTAAAAGCCGCTGGCCTTACCGTATCTCTGACCGATGTGATTGCAATTGGTATTGACAATCGTCCGGGAAGTTTTGCCAAAGCAGCAAAGGTATTGTCGGAGGCTAAAGTTGATATTGAATATATGTATGCTTTTATCGCGCAGGAACAGGATCGCGCATGGGTAATCCTGCGGGTGCCGGATAATGAAAAAGCATTACAGGCTCTGAAAAACGGCGGAATTGAAATTTTGGCGGAAGATAAGATTTCTTCTTTAAAACCTTAAACAAATCTTAATAGTTTTCCATCCTAAATATTAAAACAAACCAATTCAAAAATTGTTATACTTGTTTTGTAGTGAAAGGAGTGTAACAATGATGAGAAAAAGAAGTCGAAAGAACGAATTGATGATGAGGAGGTTTGCGATTATATTTGGGATTGTAGCGATCTTATCTGTATTAGCAGCCGGTACTGCCTTTGTGGGAATTTATGTGTTTAAAATCCTTCCGATTGGTTCCGCTGGATCTATGTCACCGCCTAATTTAAGTGGGGTTGTTTCACAGTCTTCTGGGACTGCCAACGGCACCTATTCGGGAAAGGCAGAGAAAAATCGGCAGGAGATTTATCAGGGAAATCTCATTTTAGTCAACAACGAAACAGAATACCAGTTAGATAGTGAAACGCATTTGGGAAGTGTGTTTGATTTACGCAGCCAAAGCTATAAATCACAAGATAAGAATGTACGTTTAGACAAAAATGTGATTCAAAATCTCAATCAAATGATGGACGCTTTTGCACAGAATACTGGGAAAACAGATGTCATGATTGCCAGCGGATATCGGGACCGTGAATTACAAACAAAGCTGTATCGGGAAGACCTCGAAAGCCGGCAAACCAGTACCTCTTTGTTTGTAACCAAACCGGGATTTAGTGAGCATCATACAGGATTATCCTTTGATTTGGGATTATGGCCAACAAACGGTTTTCATCGCGAATATACAGGAAGTGGCGAGTATCAATGGATTGCAAAAAATTGCTATCGGTATGGTTTTGTGGTACGTTATAAATCGGACAAAGTAAACGTCACCAAGATCGGAAATGAACCATGGCATATTCGTTATGTTGGAGTTCCACACGCATATATCATGGAAAAGGAAAACCTTTGCTTAGAGGAATATATACAATATCTCAAAAATTTTCCATATGAGGGCAATCATTTAATGGTTACGGATGATCAAAACCATAGATATGAGATTTATTACAAAGCAGCTCCTGCCGGTCAAGAAACGGTTTCCGTACCAGTTCCAGAAAATGAGGATTATGATATTTCCGGGAATAATATAGATGGGTTTATTGTAACAATTACCTTATCATAAGAGGAGTTTCGTATGAATATCTTAGTCGTAGATGATGAGAAAGAAATTGCAGATTTGGTAGAATTATATTTGTGCAATGAAAACTATCATGTGTATAAATTTTATAATTCATTGGAAGCATTAGAATGCATCCAAACAGAAAAATTGGACTTAGCAATTTTAGATGTCATGATGCCAGAAATGGATGGTTTTTCCCTCTGTAAAGAAATTCGAAAATCATATCATTATCCAGTAATTATGCTGACAGCTAAGGTAGAGGATTTTGATAAAATTACAGGATTAACCATTGGAGCAGACGACTATGTAACGAAGCCATTTAATCCTTTAGAACTCATTGCCCGGGTGAAAGCACAGTTGCGCCGGGTGACAAAATATAATGAGCTATCCGGAAATACCGACCAAGAGGTGATTGATTTTTCGGGATTAATTATTAACCGGAAAACCCATGAATGTACCTTAAATGAACGTCCGCTTTCTTTGACACCAATCGAGTTTTCTATTCTATGGATTTTATGTGAAAACCGGGGAAAAGTAATCAGTTCGGAAGAATTATTTGAAAAAGTCTGGCAGGAAAAGTATTTAAAAAGCAACAATACAGTCATGGTACACATACGGCATTTACGGGAAAAAATGCAGGAACCGCAAGGAAAGCCAAAGTTCATTAAAACCGTTTGGGGGGTAGGGTACAAAATTGAGGTTTAATATGTGGAAGAGGATCGGAATATTCTCTCTGATTTTATTGATAATATCAGCAGGCTTCACTTTATTATTTTTATTCTTTGATCTGATTCTTCCGCTGGACACAAAACTATCTCTTTTAGACGCAATCTATTCTTTGTTGAAGTCTTATCATCGTGGACATCAGTTGATTATTTTCAGTATCCTTTTATTGATTGCGCTATTATTTTCCTCCATTGTGGTAATTATCATTTGGCAGGTATCGAGGAGGCAAACACATAAAAAAATCACCATGCTTTTAAATTCCATTGATGGGGTCTTTCGGAAATCTGATGAATTGATCCAATTACCAAAAGAATTCCGTGAAACACAAAATAAGTTAAATTCCATTAAATATGAGTCTATGAAAAGTGAACAAGTGGCAAAAGAAGCAGAACAAAGAAAAAATGATTTAGTGGTCTATTTAGCACATGATTTAAAAACCCCTTTAACATCCGTAATTGGATATTTGACCCTTCTGCATGATGAAAAAGAAATCTCACAAGAACTCAGACAAAAGTATCTTACCATTTCCCTGAAAAAAGCATTTCGCTTGGAAGAATTGATTAATGAGTTTTTCGATATTACGAGATTTAATTTGCAAAATATTACCTTGGAAAAAACTAACCTTGATCTGTCCATGATTCTCCTTCAATTATCAGAAGAATTTTATCCGGTTTTATCTTCCAAAAATTTGGCTTGTACATTAGAGGTAGATGATACGATTGTCATTTATGCAGATGCCGATAAAATTGCCCGTGCATTTGATAACCTTTTACGGAATGCCTGTGCTTACAGTATCCCAAATAGTACTATTAAAATTTCCGCCCAACGGCAACAAAACACGGCAGTAATCACATTTGAAAATCGTGGAAAAAAGATTCCAAAAGAAAAATTAGATACGATTTTTGAAAAGTTTTATCGTCTGGATACTGCACGCTCCAGTCAAACCGGTGGAGCTGGTCTTGGTTTGGCCATTTCCAAGCAAATTGTTGAACTGCATCAAGGTTCGATATATGCTTCCAGCAATGATACTTTTACTCGTTTCACTATTATACTGCCTCTTGAAATGCAGGCAGGACTCCTATAAAAAACCGCTAGCTTTTTGATAAAGGCTAGCGGTTTTTGATAAAATTTTATTGTTTCATAGTTAGGGAAATGCGTTTTTTCTCGGAATCAACCGAAAGCACTTTTACCGATACAATGTCTCCAACCTTTAATATTTCACTTGGGTGTTTTATGTACCGATTACAAATTTCGGATACATGAACCAATCCATCCTGATGCACACCAATATCCACAAATGCACCAAAATCAATTACATTCCGTACAGTACCTTTAAGTTCCATCCCCGGTTTTAAATCTTTGATTTCTAACACATCTGTACGCAAAATTGCTGGAGGAAGTTCTTCTCTGGGATCACGGCCCGGACGCAATAATTCGTTACAGATATCTTTTAGAGTAGGCTCACCAATCCCAAGTTTTACGGCTGCTTCTGAAAAATTTATATGTTCTAATTTTTCTTTCAAGGCGTCTGAATTTTCTGCAAAGTCGTTGAGAGAATATCCGCATAATTTTAATAATGCTTCTGCCGCTTCATAGGATTCAGGATGCACTGCCGTGCGGTCTAAAATATTTGGGCTTTCACTAATACGCAAAAAACCGGCACACTGTTCAAATGCTTTCGGACCCAGTTTTGAGACTTTTTTCAGTTCTTTCCGCGAGTGGAAAATACCATGTTCTTCGCGATAGGCCACAATATTTTTAGAAACTGTACTGCTGATTCCGGCCACTTTTTCGAGCAACGATGGGGAAGCTGTATTCAGGTCAACGCCCACAGTATTGACACAGTCCTCGACAATGCCTCCTAATGCTTCATCCATTCGTTTTTTTGGCATATCATGCTGGTACTGTCCGACACCAATAGCCTTTGGATCAATTTTTACTAATTCCGCTAATGGGTCCTGCAAACGTCTGGCAATCGAGACCGCACTACGTAATGTAACATCAAAATCTGGAAATTCTTCTGCTGCTAGTTTGGAAGCTGAATATACTGATGCACCTGCTTCGTTGACAATGGCATATTGTACTTCAGTGCCTTTCCGTTCCGCAAGGACCTCAGCTGTAAAATGTTCCGTTTCTCGAGATGCAGTACCATTTCCAATTGCAATTACGGTTGCCCCATATTTATCAAGAAGTGTATGCATGGTATGTTTCGCTTCTTCTATTTTGGCTTTGGAATGTGTAGGATAAATCACTCCCGTATCCAACACACGGCCAGTTTCATCTACAACAGCGATCTTGCATCCAGTACGATATCCGGGATCTAAACCAATCGCAACCTGTCCTTTCACTGGCGGTTGCATCAACAGATGGCGTAAGTTAACTGCAAACACTTTGATAGCCTGTTCTGCGGCATCCTCCGTCAGTACATTTCTGATTTCCCGTTCGATAGAGGGAAAAATCAATCGCGAATAGGAATCTTGCACAGCTTCTTGGACGAGCTGTGATGATAAGGAATTTCCATGGACAAAGGTGGAACATAAAATATGGAGTCCTTTTTCTTTCTCTAGTTCCACAGATACCTTCAAAAAGCCTTCACGTTCTCCACGGTCAATCGCAAGAATTTGGTACCCTGCCATTTTACCGACCGACTGGCGGAAATTGTAATACTGTTCATATACAGAATCTTGCTCTGGATTGGCAGCATTGGAACATACCGTACCTTGGGCCAGTGTCACCACTCGCAGACGTTTGCGGATACTCGGGTCATCAGAAAATTGTTCTGCCAAAATATCCTGTGCGCCTGCCAAAGCTTCTTCTGGTGTAGCAACCTGTTCTGGATTGCAATAGTTGGCAGCTGCCTGAAGCGGGTCAATCCCTGTATTTTGTTCAAATAAGAGATCAGCAAGAGGCTGGAGACCTTTTTCCCGGGCAATGGATGCCCGGGTTTTTCGTTTTGGACGAAAAGGCCGATAAATGTCGTCGATTTCCGACAGTGTGATGGCTTGTTCCAGTGACTCGGAAATTTCCTGTGTCAGATGGCCAGTTTCCTCGATCAGATGGGAAACTTCTCCTTTTCGCTTTTCTAGCGAACGGAGATAATCCAAGCGTTCTGATAATTGACGCAATGTCTGGTCATCCAAGGAACCATGGGCTTCTTTTCGGTAACGGGCAATAAATGGGATGGTATTTCCTTGCTCTAACAGGGATATTACTTGTTCTACCTGCCAATCCTTTAATTGAAACTGATTCGCTAATGTAGCAGTGAGATTCATAAGAGTGATCCTTTCCAAAAATAGTTACGTGGTTTATTATAGCATAATTTTCCTATTGATAACAACAATAAAACTGTTTTGAGAAAATTTTGCCATGCCTCTCTTGACAAATGACACCTTGTCATATATAATGGTGACAAGGTGTCATTATTAAAATAAAAAAGGAGTTGCTATGTAGACATGGAAGAAACAAAATTAAAAAGGAAATTCCCGATCCCATTTAAATTTGGAATCCGTAAGGAATTGTTTACCAATTTTATTATGATCGTCGTGATCCTGGGAATCATGTTTGCTTTGATGCCGGCCATTGGAGTCAATAACGCCTTAGTGGCCAGTATGTGCCTGATCACAGTACTCATGAGCATACGCAATGATTATACCATCCATCCCATAAAAAATACTATTTTATTCTTAGTGGTACAGGTAGGGTTGGGAGCGTTAGCGTGTGTAGCGCAAATGCATGGTGCAGCAATGGTTTTAATCACCTTGGGGGTTGTCTTTGCCATTATTTATATGTTTACCTCCAATAAAAAGCAAAGCATGTATATGCCGCTGTTACTCACCTATATCTTGATGTTGTATTATCCCAAAGAGCAGATTTGGGGGATGGAGCTTATCATTCGTTTATGTATCCTAGCTGGCAGTGCGTTCCTCATTATGCTGGTACAAATTTTGCTCAATAAAAACAAATTTCGCAAAAAAATGGTCAAAGGGATCAGTGGAGCAGTTGGGCTGATGGGTCAGCAGTTGGATGCAATTTCGTCCGGGGAAAACCGTGACGAACTGCAAAAACGCAGTCAGTTGATTGATAAAACCCTAGCTGGTCTCAGCGGTGGTATGGATTCTCGTTTGGCACAAGTCAATGAATGGAAAAAGGGGAGTTATTATTTAAAAATTGTGTTCACTTTAAAACGTCTCAATCATATCCTTACCAATTCTTATATTGAAGACCAGGAGACGATGGATGGCGCCGTTTATCAAAATATGAAAGGGCTCTTACAAAACATTACCCAATACGAAAAGGGGGAAGCAGATTTTGCATCTTTCCGGGATCAATTGCAGCAATTGGAACTGCACATTGGTAATGAGTATGTAGAGTATGAGCTGAAGGAAGAAGTCGACTTGATCCTGAAGGTAGAGGAGGAACAGGCAGAAGAAGAAAAAACAAAGATTACGTTTCAGGAGCGAATCAAGGCTTCAGTCAATATTTATAAAATTATCTTTGCATCAAAAACGGCAGTATTAGTTGCCTTGGGTGTTTTGGTAAATGTGCTATTTTTTGAGGATCTTCCGTCTAACTATATGTTACCGTTAGCCATTATCATTATGACCCAGCCTTATGTGGAACTGAACCGCAAAGCTGGATGGAACCGTCTTTTGCATACGTTTTATGCAGTAGCCATGTTCTTTATCGCATTTTCCATCACAGATATACTATGGGTGCACCTATTGATTTTAGCGGGAATCCTAATCATTGGCGATATGTTTTTGCAATTTAATTTTTCAGTCATTTATGGAAGTTTACTGTCGTTAGTGATGGGGGCTATTAGTGCCCGGGAAACCGTAGCGAACCTCTCGTTTTACCGGTTTGTTTTCATCGCTGCGGCATGTATTGCCTTGATGTTGGTGGATCAATTTGTGTTCCCTCACCGCCTTGGTTCCTCTATGAAAAAACACATCCAAACCTCAGTTGCTCTAAATGACAAGCTCATCCGTGAGCTGACCAATCCCGATAGCACATATGGGAGTATCCGCCATGCGGTTATGGAAATCCGCACGGCAAACCAAAAAATTAAAACCACCAATCAATATGTTAAAAGTGAAGAAGTAAACGAGTATCTGATGCATGAGCAGGAATGGACGATCCGCATGCTTCTGCTGCTTCACGACCTGCATACAGAAAAAATTTCGAAAAAAGAAATGGAACAAAGCCTGTTTTTGCTTAAGGACGAATATTCAGAAAAAGAAAATTTCCGTACACTGTCCAACGAGAATCAGAAAATCCTGCTGCTTCGGATGGCTGAGATCCTAAGGGAAATGAAACAGGCCCCAGAATGTGTATCTGGTTTTTTGAGCCCAGTCGGAACAATAAGCACATAAAAGGAGGAATCTGTCATGCCGACACCCACGTTTCTGCGGCTCCATCCGGATAAAAAAGAAAGGATTTTGCAGGCTGCTATCAACGAATATGCACGGGTACCATTCAATGAAGTATCCATCAAAAATATTGTGGAAGGGGCAGGGATCCCACGTGGAAGCTTCTATGCGTATTTCGACGGAAAGGAAGATTTAAGTGATTATCTTCTCAAGGAATATCGGGATCAATTTCGGGCCTATGCAAAAGAAGTATTTGACCAGTACAATGGCGATTTATTTCTGTCTATGAACCATCTGTATCAGGAGTTGCTACGGCAATGTCTGGAGGCTCAAAACAATTATTTAAAGATGATCTTTTTAAATATGCGTTCCGGAGTTGATGGGAATGTGTTTGAATACTACAAAACAGAAGGATCGGAAGGATTCATGGAAATTGTCAGCAAGGTGGTAAATACGGAAAATCTACGACTCGAAAGGGAAGAAGACCTCCATGAGATGATCGAACTGACGATCATGTTAATCCGACATCAGTTATCGAAAGCAATGCGTTGTGAGGGGGACTACGATGCCGCCTGTAAACAATTCGCCCAAAAACTGGAATTTTTAAAAAAAGGCATGCAGCGTGGCGAAACGCAATAAAAAGATACCCGTTGGCAATAAAGCTGACGGGTATCTTTTTAGATTATTTACGGTCTGCAAGGATTTCACTCCAAAGGACGGAAGCGGTTTCTGCTTTAGAGAGCAGCGGCAGAGGGATCTCTTTCTTTTGGGTTAAGATTGTCACACGATTGGTATCACCTGCAAACCCAGATCCCGGCTCCCGCAGGCTATTTGCAACAATCATATCAATCTGTTTTGTACAAAGCTTTTTCCTGGAATTTTCTAAAAGATTTTCGGTTTCCATAGAGAAGCCACATAGATATTGTCCTGGGATGCGATGCTGCCCAAGATATTGTAAAATATCGGTGGTACGGCTTAATTGAATTGTGGTATTACAGTCGGACTTTTTGATTTTCTCCCCGCTGACACTCATAGGACAATAGTCGGCAACCGCAGCCGCTTTCACAATAATATCTTGAGAAGGCTGTCTGTCAACAATAGCTTCTAACATGTCTTGAGCGCTAGTGATCGAAATGGTATCCACAAAAAGGGGAGAAGGCAACGCAGTAGGGCCAGTGACTAAGGTGACATCAGCGCCACGCCGCATGGCATTTTCAGCCAGTGCATATCCCATTTTTCCTGTGGAATGATTTGTAATATAACGCACAGGGTCAATTGCTTCCTGAGTGGCACCCGCACTGACTAAAACTTTTAAGCCCAACATATCTTTTTCGCAGGCAATTTCCCGATATACATATTGCAGAAGAATATCTGGTTCCGGCATTTTTCCCGCTCCAGTATCCCCACAAGCCAAATAACCAACAGCAGGTTCTGCTACTATATAACCAAGGTTGCGAAGTTTCTGGATATTTTCCTGTACTATCGGATTTTCATACATATTTGTATTCATTGCCGGGGAAATAATTTTTGGACATTTACAGGCTAAAGCAGTCGTTGTCAACATATCGTCAGCGATTCCATGGGCAAGTTTTGCGATTACGTTAGCGGATGCTGGGGCAATCAGCAAGAGATCTGCACGTTTTGCTAAGGAAACATGATTCACTTGGAATTCAAAATTACGGTCAAAAGTATCACAAACGCATTTATTTCCTGTGAGGCTTTCAAAAGTAATTGGATGAATAAAGTTCGTAGCATTTTGAGTCATCAGTACATGAATATTGGCATGTTGTTTTTTGAGACCGCTCGCGATAGCAGCCGCCTTATAGGCAGCAATACTCCCTGTGACCCCTAAAACGATAGTTTTGTTTTTCAGCAATATTTTCCCGCCTTTCTTCTAACTCTATTTATGCTCTTTACAGGACAGTGTATCCGCAGTAAGTCGGAAAACACAAACGCTTTGTAACCTTTCTTCTGAAAATTCCCAGTCAAATTTTTCTGTATAGTGCCGCATAATGATGGAAAGTGCTTGTCTCTTTTCCATGATATCCTCCAAAAAAGAAACAGTACCAGTTCCAATGATGCTTTGAAATTGGGCGGAATATCCACATGGGGTGGCGGCTGTTTTGAGTTGATAGTGGGTATCCATCTCGAAACCAACGCGAGGGTTTTGGCGAAGCAAATCAATTTTCCTTCCTGTATTTGCACTATGGAAATAAAACGTATCCACACCTTGCAACGACTCATATCCAAAGCTCATGGGAACGACATATATACCTGCATTATCTTGGATTCCTAACCGACAACAATCGCACGAAGCAATGATTTCCTGAATTTTGGACCGATTTGTTACTTGACGATCCTTTCTTCTCAATGTTTCTCA
Source organism: uncultured Eubacteriales bacterium (assembly GCA_949741605.1). Taxonomy (GTDB): domain Bacteria; phylum Bacillota; class Clostridia; order Oscillospirales; family Acutalibacteraceae; genus UMGS1071. The sequence goes on from CATJNB010000180.1 coordinate 10,293, forward strand.
CCAACTTCCGAAGAGAATTTCTATCATCATATCAAAAAATATCCCTTGTGTAAACCCTCAAAATGACGGAACATTGGCGAACTCTTGCAACATAGGGGAGAAGGGAGTATAATATTAAAGTAAGAAATAACAATAAAAAAGAAGTAGGTGGCAAAGGAATGATTCTTGCACTGGATGTAGGGAATACGAACATTGTACTGGGATGTATGACGGAAGAACACATTTGTTTTACAGCCCGGCTTTCGACAAACCGTCTGAAAACGAGCTATGAATATGCCGTTTTGCTCCGGGATATTTTCGCCTTAAACCATATGGAAATCGGGCAGGTAGATGGAGGGATTATTTCTTCCGTAGTACCAGTGTTGTCGGAAGTGCTGGGGGAAGCGGTCAAATTGCTCATTGGGACACCACCTTATTTGATTGGTTCCGGTGCCAAAACAGATTTGACGGTTTGTATGGATCAGCCCGAACAGTTGGGGAGTGACCTGATTGTTGATGCTGTCGCAGCAATTGCGGAATATCCCAAACCACTTGTGATTTTCGATATGGGTACAGCAACGACTGTTTCCGTAGTAGATACGGAAGGCCGGTATCAGGGAGGGATGATTATTCCGGGTGTGATGCTGACCTTGGAAGCAGTTGCCAGCCGCACGTCACAATTGCCTCATGTCAGTCTTGATAAGCCGAAACAGCTGATTGGAAAAAACACCATTAATTGCATGAAAAGCGGGATTGTATACGGCAATGCAGCAATGGTAGATGGAATTATCGAACGGATCGAAGAAGAACTGGGCGCACCTGTAACCGTAATTGCAACAGGGGGAGTAGCTGGTACCATCATTCCCTTTTGCAAGCGTGATATCATTTATGATGATAGCCTGCTTCTGAAAGGGTTACGCATCCTTTACCAGCGTCAATGTCAAAAGGGAAGCGAGGTGGTCCCGTGATTCAGGGACTTCTGGTACGTTGTCGGAAAGCCATTGAGCCGACCATTCTGTTTCTCATTTTGTTTACCGTGAATTGCGTATTCTTTGGCATGAACAATTCCTTGGTAGCGATTTTTCTGACATTATCCTTTATGCGGTTACGCAATGATCAGTTTCTTGAAAGTAATATGCTAAAGCTGACTGGCACCTATTTAGTGCTTGGGACGGTTGCTTATTTGGCAACATTACATTTGGCATCGTGTATTGGGATTAATTTTTTTGGTACCTTTGCGGTCATTTATCTTTTCCTAGACGAATTCAATCCAACGAACCAGTTACCGTTAGAACTGGCCTTTATTTTATACCAAATGATCCCAACTCCCATACAAGGGCTTCCATACCGTCTTCTGTCCATTTTGGTTTCGTGTGTGATTACGTATGTGTTCATCCGGATTTTGACTGTGCGGTCAAAAAAATTTCAGATTGCGTCATGCACACAGAGAGGATTAGAAACCACGGTCGGACTGCTTCGTTTCTTGGCAAAGGGGGACTGGGAATCTGTCCAGCAGGAGAAACGGCAGTTATTTGAAATCAGCAAAGAAATGAGCAGATATGTATATGGCAATGATGAAAATATTTTTCTGAGACGTACCGATGGACAAGCCTATTTTCCTTTTATCATTGTGTTTCAGCACATCAATAATATTGTATCTGTTTTTGAGAAATCATCCGGCACACTCTGTGAAAAAGATCAGAAATACTTAAATCAATTATCGCTTTTATTTCAGGATGCGGTACAGAGTATTGGCAGGGAGATCAACGAGCCACTCATTGTACAGCTGATTGCATTTCCTCACGAACACGAGTTATCCAACCCTACTTTAGACGATAATATGGTGTATGTCCTCAACTATTTAGCAACCGCATTATCTGATTTGCCCCAATACCAGTTGCATGCAAAAAAATGGAATTATAAGCATCGTACCTGGATCCGTGTGAAACAAAACTTTCATTTACACTCGTTTAAAATGCGTTTTGCACTACGGCTCAGTATTGTAGTATGCCCTTGTGCGGCATTTGCATATTATTTTCAATTCCCACATTCTTACTGGCTTCCTATGAGTATCTTTGTCGTTATGCTTCCCTTCCATGAAAACAGTATGAAAAAAATGTGGGAACGTATGCTTGGCACAGTGATTGGAGCAATCATTTCTCTGATTTTCAGCCACTTTTTCCCATCCCAGACCGCTCAATTAATTATTATGTTGGTAGCTAATTCCTTGACCTATGCGACAACGAAATATACGATAACTGCCATTTACATTACCTGTAGCTCTTTGGCTATGAACATGCTGATTCAGGGGGCAGACGATACCCTATTTTTATATCGGATTTTATATACAGTAGTGGGTATTTTAGTTGCTGTTTTGGCCAGTTTCCTGATCTTTCCAACTAGAAATAAAGATGAGTTACACAATCTCCTAGGAAATTTGTTGGAAATCGACCAAATGATTTTACAACAGGTACATAATACAGCATTGGGAAAACAAAACATACGTTTAGATCGCGACTTAATTCTAACTTCCTATCTGATTAGTGGAAAAATCCAAGCACACCGCCAAGCAGCAAACTCGCAGGAAAGTTTAGCGTATGTGGGAAACTTTTTAGAAATCAATAACCAGCTCATTACCGATCTTTCCCATGTGTATACTCTCATTGCAGTCCAGCCAAAAGATCGAGTTGATTTACAGGCTTTAGAGGCTATGCTCGGTGAATTACAGAACACTTTACAAGGTACACGTCAACAACTCCGGAAATCACATAAAGACAAGCCAATCCCGCAGGTGAAAATCCGCAATATTTATGATAACCAATATATCAATCATAAAATGCAGCATTGTGCGGAGCGAATCCAAGCATTGTATAAAGTAGTCGAGAGATAGAAAAACCCGAAACAGGAAGATGAAAAATCCTGTTTCGGGTTTTGTTTTATATTATGATGTTCTGATCAGAAATTATTTCAAAACAGCAATCAGTTCGCCCGATTTAACTTGCTGTCCAGCTGTAACAAAAATCTTATCAATTTCACCGCCAACCGGAGCTAAGATGTTAGTTTCCATCTTCATGGCCTCAATTACTGCGATTGGTTGATTTGCTTCAATCTTATCACCCGATGCAACTAAAACTTTCAGGATAGTACCAGGAATATTGGCACCAACTTCTTTTTCATTATCGGGGTCAGCCATCACAGAAGCAGCAGAAGAAGACGCCTTGGATTTTGCATTGGTATCTTTGATGCTAACCACACGACGGTTTCCATTGACTTCAAAGGCAACCTCACGGAATCCAGCATCGTCCAGCTCACCAACATCAAGCAGGGTAACGGTAAGGATTTTACCTTCTGCAATTTGGATATCACTGGTTTCACCTTTCCGCAGACCATGGAAGAAGATATCACTACCCATATAACGGAAGCTGCCATCTTTTTTGATTGCTTTTTGATAATCTTCAAATACCTTCGGATACAAAGCATAGCTGATAACTTCTTGACCGTTACCTTCCAAACCGAAAGTATCTTGGAGATGTTTGGCAATGGCACCGAAATCCTCATCCTCAAGCAGCTCACCAGGACGGCAAGTGATTGGCTCTTTCCCTTTGAGAACCAATTTTTGGAGTTTTTCAGGGAAGCCGCCTTCTGGCTGACCCATCATACCTTCGAAATAAGAAACAATGGAATCCGGGAAATCAATGTCTTTGGCTTTTTCATAAATATTTTCCGGAGTCAGCTCGTTTTGTACCATAAAGATTGCCATATCGCCGACTGCCTTGGAAGATGGTGTTACCTTTACAATATCGCCCAGCATATCATTGACCGTCTTATACATAACTTTGACATCTTCAAACTTATGACCCAAACCAAAGCTGTCGACTTGAGGTTTCAGGTTGGAGTACTGACCGCCAGGGATCTCAAATTTATAGATCTCTGTGGTGCCTGCTTTGAGGCCAGATTCAAACTCCGCATATACAGGACGGACATCCTGCCAGTAGTTGGAAAGTTTTTGGATATCGTCCAGATTAATGGTGGATTCTCTGCCAGTGTTTTGGATAGCAGCAACAACCGAGTTCATAGCAGGTTGGCTAGTCAGACCTGCCATGCTGTTGAAAGCGGTATCGACGACATCAACACCAGCCTGTGCAGCCATCAGGATCGAAGCGACACCATTACCGCTGGTATCGTGTGTATGTAGCTGAATGGGGAGGCCCACTTCATTTTTGAGTTCTTTAATGAGTTTAAAAGCAGCAACCGGTTTGAGCAAACCAGACATATCCTTGATACAAATAATATGTGCGCCGCGTTTTTCGAGTTCTTTGGCCATATTGATGTAGTATTTGAGATCATATTTGGTACGCTTTTCATCAAGGATATCACCGGTGTAGCACATACATGCCTCGACGACTTTGCCCTTCTTCTGGACTTCATCCATGGCAACCTGCATGCCTTCCAGCCAGTTGAGGGAGTCAAATACACGGAATACGTCGATTCCAGCATCGGCAGCTTCATCGATAAATTTACGGATTACATTATCGGGATAGTTTTTATAACCAACTGCATTAGCACCGCGTACCAACATTTGCATCAGGATATTTGGGATTTTTTTGCGTAGAGTAGCCAAACGTTCCCAAGGATTTTCTTTCAGGAAACGATAAGCAACGTCAAAGGTAGCGCCGCCCCACATTTCCATGGAGAACAAGTCTTTACCCAAAACGGAAACCGCAGGAGCAATTCGTTCCATATCAATGGTACGGACACGGGTAGCTACCAAAGATTGCTGACCGTCACGCATAGATGTTTCAGTAAAAAGCAGACCCTTTTGTTCAGCGACCCATTTCGAGAGTGCTTCCGGACCTTGTTCATCCAGGATTTGTTTGGTACCGCGCAGACCGCTAACTTCCGGAACCTGCGGTACAACCGGAATATTAAATTCTGGCTTATGGCTCTTTTCCTCATTGACAATCTTGTTTGCCAAGAAGTTCAGAAGTTTCTTTTCTTTGTTGCCTTTTGCACGGAAATTCAGCAGCTCAGGATGTTCCGCAATAAAGCTGGTATCACATGTACCCTTCAGGAAATCCTCATTATGCAAAACATTGAGAAGGAAGGGGATATTGGTCTTTACGCCGGTAATTTTGGTTTCCGCCAAAACACGTGCCATTTTGATAGCAGTATCCGAGAAAGTACGGCCAGAAGAAATGACTTTTACCAGTAAACTGTCATAATAAGGGGTAATTTCTGCACCAGGGAAACCATTGCCACCATCCAGACGGATACCAAAACCAGAACTGGTCTGATAAACATCAATACGGCCGGTATCTGGGGCAAAATTATTGGCTGGGTCTTCTGTAGTAACACGGCACTGGATCGCAAAGCCCTTGGGTTTGATGTCATCTTGGGATTTGATATTAATTTCTGGGGAATCCAGACGATAGCCCTCGGCAACCAAAATCTGGGTTTGTACCAAATCAATACCGGTAGTCATTTCGGTAATGGTATGTTCTACTTGGATTCTGGGGTTCATCTCAATGAAATAGTGATTGCCATGCTTATCAACGAGGAACTCAAGAGTACCAGCGTTACGATAGTTAACTGCTTTGGCAATTTTAATCGCATCGGCACAGATATTTTTGCGTTGTTCGTCAGTGAGAGCAAAAGCAGGGGTGAACTCGACCACCTTTTGATGACGTCTTTGGATGGAACAGTCACGTTCAAAAAGATGGACAATATTGCCATATTTGTCGCCCATAACCTGAACTTCAATATGTTTTGGTTTTTCCAGATATTTCTCAATGAAGATATCATCAATACCAAATGCTTTTTTGGCTTCATTGCGGGCACTGTTGAATTCAGCAGGGAGATCTTCTGCTTTTGTAACAATCCGCATACCTCTCCCGCCGCCGCCAGCTGCTGCTTTCAGCATGATGGGATAGCCGCATTTTTCGGCGAATTCTAAAGCTTCGGCTTCATCCTTGATGGCTTGTTCCACACCGGGAATGGTGGGGACATTTACCGAGTTGGCAACTAATTTAGACTTGATTTTGTCACCGAGCTGGTTCATCATGACGTGATCGGGACCGATAAATTCAATTCCGGCCTCCTCACACTGACGGGAAAACTGTTCATTTTCGGCAAGGAACCCATAACCAGGATGAATCGCATCAACGCCTTTGGCTTTCGCTAAGTCGATGATTTCGGTAATACCAAGATATGCGTCAATGGGAGATTTCCCCTGACCGATCAAATAAGACTCATCGGCTTTGGTACGGAACATCGCGCCTTTATCCTCTTCGGAATAGATCGCGACAGTCCGAATTCCCAGTTCTTTACAAGCCCTAAAAATACGAATCGCAATTTCACCGCGATTTGCTACCAAAACTCTCTTAAACTTTTTCAACAAAACCAGACTCCTTTATTTTGAAATATTGGATGATAGGGCAAAAGCCCACAGGTTGTTTTGGTAAGAAGCTTTAAAAAATGTTCGAACAACCTACCTTATTTATTAATTTTATAACAAAATAAAACGGTTTGCAATACGAAAGGATGATTAAAAATTTTTTTGTAAGATTCACAAAAGATTCCCATTTATCGTCTGTTAAATATGCACATTCGCACAAACATAATTTTTGTATTCTGTAATTTTTTTGTGCAATATTTCTGAATATCTTTTCAATTTTTCTCTAGGTTTTTTCAAAAAAATAGCTGCGGGAAAATCCCACAGCCATTGTTTCCAAAATGATCTCGCTAAATTTAGACGACACCTTGTGCCATCATAGCCTCGGCGACTTTTTCAAAACCGGCAATATTCGCACCAGCAAAGAGGTCATAGCCTAAGCCGTAACGTTCTGCGGCATCTCTGGAGTTCGTATAAATTTTGCTCATAATATCTTTGAGTCGGTTATCAACTTCCTCAGATGTCCAGCTAAGACGTGCGCTATTCTGGCTCATTTCCAAGGCAGATACGGCAACACCGCCAGCATTTACTGCCTTACTTGGCGCTAATACCAACCCTTTTTCTTTGAGGAATTCCAAAGCCTCATTGGTAGTTGGCATGTTCGAAACTTCAATATAATATTTCACGCCATTAGCAACAATTTGTTCTGCATCTTTTAACGTAACTTCGTTCTGAGTCGCACAAGGCATAATGACGTCAACTTTTCTGCACCAAGGTTTTTCGCCCGCAAAGAATTCTGCGCCAAATTTGTCTGCATAATCTTTTACGCTGTCATGCCCCGATGAACGCATATTAAGCAAAAAGTCAATCTTTTCGCCCTGGATCCCATCCGCGTCATAGACATAGCCATCTGGACCAGACACGGTAACAACCTTGCCTCCAAGTTCGTCAATTTTGGAAATTGCGCCCCAAGCTACATTGCCGAAACCAGATACTGCAAAGGTTTTTCCTTCAATACTTTCACCAAAATGCTCGAGAACCTCTTTGGCATAGTAAACAGCACCAAACCCAGTTGCTTCCGCACGGATCAGGCTGCCACCATAGGTAAGCCCTTTACCGGTGAGTACGCCATTCTCATAAGCGTCACGGATGCGTTTGTATTGACCAAACAGATAACCAATTTCTCTTGCGCCTACACCAATATCACCGGCAGGTACATCAATATTTGGACCAATATGACGGTACAGTTCCGTCATAAAACTCTGACAGAATGCCATAACTTCGCGGTCGGACTTGCCTTTCGGATCAAAGTCAGCTCCACCCTTGCCGCCGCCGATCGGCAAACCAGTCAGAGAGTTTTTGAAAATTTGTTCAAAGCCAAGGAATTTAATAATGCTCAGGTTCACTGAAGGATGAAAACGCAGACCACCCTTATAAGGACCGATTGCACTGTTAAACTGGACACGGAAACCACGGTTTACCTGTACATTACCGTTGTCATCTACCCACGGAATCCGGAAAATAATTTGACGGTCTGGCTCAACCAGACGCTCCAAAATTCCAGCTTTTTGATACTTGGGATTTTTCTCGAAGACGACTTCTAAAGAAGTCAGGATTTCTTGGGCAGCCTGTAAAAATTCTGGTTGATCGGCATTTTTCGCAGCCAATTTTTCGAGTTGTTCGCTTACATAAGACATAGTGTGCGTTCCTCCTAAAAAATGTTAAATTTTCAAACGTCTGGGAAAGAATAGGGTATGTGAGGTTTTTAATGATTATTATTTTAGCATAAAAAGGGTATTTTTTCAAGATGATTTTCAAAAAAATCCAATTATTACGCAAGCTTTTAAAAATAAATTTCATTTTACCTCTGATTTTTATGAAAATATTCTCTTATTTTGCAAGAATATAATGATAATATTGCAAAAAATACAAGAAGCTTTGGGTTTTACTTCGTATGGGAGAAAAGAAGGGGAGGAGATTTGAAAATTTCTTCGATTTTTTTCCAAAACTTTTGACGAATCTGTCTGATTATGGTATAATCTATAATTGGATTTCAATAGCTTTGCTTAAAATCATCGCTGTTGTCAAACTGAATAGGAGAAAGATACCCGGTTCATTAAAGGTCAAAATTTTTTAGGATGGTGAGTCATTTGTTACATTCCCCTCTTACAAACAATAAGATCGATTTCAGCATGCAGGAACAAAAGCCTCAGGAAGAATGTGGGGTATTCGGTATTTATTGTAAGGACCCTTCTGCCAACCCAGCGTATGCTTGCTATAATGGCCTGTTAGCCCTACAGCATCGTGGACAGGAAAGCTGTGGGATTGCAGTCAACCATGATGGCCTGATTTCTTGCAAAAAAGATATGGGGCTGGTATCTGAGGTGTTTAACCATAAGGATATTAAAAACCTGCCGGGCCAAATGGGGGTGGCCCATGTACGCTATTCACAGGAAGATGACAATGCCCGGGAAAATGCACAGCCACTTATGATGCGGTATGTCAAAGGCGCCTTGGCATTGGCATATAACGGAGTGCTGACAAACGCCTATGAATTGAAAAACGAGTTAGAACGCCGTGGTTCGATCTTTCAGACTACCATCGACCCGGAAATCATTTCCTATTTGATCGCCCGGGAACGGGTTCGTGAACCATCCATCGAAGACGCCATTCGTTGTGTGATCCCACAACTGCGAGGCGCCTATTCGATGGTTCTGATGAGTCCTCAAAAACTGATTGCGGTTCGTGACCCGCAGGGGTTTAAACCGCTCTGCATGGGGAAAATCGACGAGGATACTTATGTCTTTGCTTCGGAAAGTTGCGCCTTGGATGCGGTTGGTGCAGAACTGGTTCGAGATGTGGAACCGGGAGAAATCATTATCATCAGTCACAAAGGGATGCGATCCTTGCGCGCAGAGGTTCCCAGCAAAAAATCATTCTGCATTTTTGAATATATCTACTTCGCACGTACGGATAGTATTCTGGAAGGGGTAAGCGTTTACGAAGCCCGGAAAGAATCTGGACGCCTGCTTGCACGTCAGCATCCAGTCGAAGCGGATATGGTAATCGGGGTACCAGAATCTGGAATTGATGCAGCGATTGGTTACAGTGAAGAATCGGGAATCCCATATGAAAAAGGGATTGTAAAAAACAATTATATTGGCCGCACCTTTATTAAACCAACGCAAGCGGAACGTGAACGCAGCGTACGGATCAAATTGAATTCCCTGTCCACTGCTATTAAAGGAAAGCGGGTCGTCATGCTTGACGATTCTATTGTGCGAGGAACGACATCAGCACGGATTGTGAAAATGCTCAAAGATGCTGGGGCTGCTGAAGTGCATTTGCGGATTAGTTCCCCGCCGTTTTTGTGGGCCTGTCATTATGGTACTGATATTCCCAGCCGGAAAGATTTGGTTGCAGCCAACCATACCATTGAAGAGATCACAAAAATGACAGGGGCAGATTCTTTGGGATATCTGGAACTGGACAGTTTGAAAGAGATTTTAAAAGGGAAAGATGTCGGTTACTGCGACGCCTGTTTCTCCGGTAACTATCCGCAGGAAATTCCCGAACGCCTGCTTTCGGGCAAAGGGGACCGGTATTGCCAACCCATCAAACGCTTTTAAAAACGGAAATTTATAAAAAGGATGGAAACAACATTGAGAGATCGTTATGAATCCCCGCTTTCGGCGCGGTATGCTGGAACGGAGATGAAATTCCTGTTTTCGCCAGATAAAAAGTTTAAAACATGGCGAAAATTATGGATTGCTTTGGCAGAAGCCGAAAAAGACTTGGGATTGCCCATTACGCAGGAGCAAATTGATGAGATGAAACAATTTGCTGAAGATATCAATTATGACGTTGCACAGGCTAGGGAGAACATCGTGCGCCATGATGTGATGTCTCATGTCTATGCCTTCGGTGAACAGTGTCCAAAAGCAAAACCCATCATCCATTTAGGGGCCACTTCCTGTTATGTGGGCGATAATACCGACATTATTATTATGACAGAGGCATTGCGTCTAATAAGCAAAAAACTGGTACAAGTCATTCATGCATTGTCCCATTTTGCACTAAAATATAAGGATTTGCCAACTTTAGGATTTACCCATTTTCAGCCAGCCCAGCCCACTACAGTAGGGAAACGGGCGACTTTATGGATTCAGGATTTGCTGATGGATTTGGAAGATATAGAATACCAGTTGAGCAAAGCAAAACTATTGGGGCAGAAGGGGACAACCGGTACACAGGCCAGCTTTTTGGAACTTTTTGAAGGCGACCATGACAAATGCAAACAACTTGATCAGAAAATCGCAGAAAAAATGGGGTTTTCAGCTTGCTTTGCAGTTTCCGGCCAGACGTATACCCGAAAACTCGACAGTCAGATTCTGGCGGTTTTAAGTGGGATCGCCCAAAGTGCGTCTAAATTTGCTAATGATATTCGGTTGCTGCAACATTTAAAGGAAATTGAGGAGCCATTTGAGAAGAATCAGATTGGTTCTTCTGCGATGGCCTATAAACGCAACCCTATGCGTACGGAACGTATTTGTGCATTGGCACGCTATGTCATGGTAGACAGCTTGAATCCTATGATTACCGCATCCAGTCAGTGGTTTGAACGCACACTGGATGATTCTGCTAATAAACGGATCAGCATCCCAGAAGCATTTTTAGCTGTGGATGGTATTTTGGATCTATACAATAATGTCGCTGATGGGCTGGTAGTATATCCGAAAGTTATCGAACAGCATTTGCTTCAGGAACTGCCTTTCATGGCCACGGAAAATATCATGATGGATGCGGTTAAAAAAGGGGCCGACCGTCAGCAGCTACACGAACAGATCCGGATTCATTCTATGGCGGCTGGCAAGGTTGTCAAGGAGGAAGGCGGCGAAAATGACCTTTTGGAACGCATTGCCGCAGATTCAGCTTTTGGGGTTACACGCGAAGAATTGCAGACCATCCTGCGTCCTGAAAAGTACGTGGGACGCGCACCACAACAAACGGAGGAGTTTATCCGGGAGATCGTGGAGCCAGTTTGTAAAAAGTATAATCTTTCTGACTTGCAAAAAGCAGAAATCCGTTTGTAAATCCAGACATTTCATGGTATAATTACTATCGTAAGCATCATACAAACTAATTGCGAAATATCGCCGTATTGCAATTGGAAATTTTGGCTGGGCGGCACAGCAGGGAGTGGATAACCTTATGGTGAAGGCTATTGTAGGCGCGAACTGGGGCGATGAAGGCAAAGGGAAAATTACCGATGTCATCGCAGCGCAGTCCGACATTGTAATTCGCTTTCAAGGCGGCAGCAATGCCGGTCATACGATTATTAACAATTATGGGAAGTTTGCATTGCATCAATTGCCATCCGGCATTTTTTACAAACATACTACCAGTGTTATTGGCAATGGTGTAGCATTGAGTGTAGAAAATTTCATCCATGAAATGAATGCACTACAGGAACGGGGTGTGCCAAAACCAAACGTCCTCATTTCCGACCGTGCCCAAATTGTAATGCCTTATCATATTGAATTGGATACCTTGGAAGAAGCACGGTTGTCAGATAAATCCTTTGGTTCTACCAAATCCGGCATTGCACCGTTTTATTCCGATAAATATGCAAAAATTGGTTTCCAAATCAGCGAGCTGTTTGATGACCCCGCTCTCCTCAAAGATAAAATTGAACAAGTGCTGACCATCAAAAATGTGCTGTATGAGCATTTGTATCATCAGGCTGCAATGAAAACGGATGATGTATTCCAAAAGCTAATGGAATATAAAGAACTCATTGCACCATATGTCACCGATACGGTCGCGTATGTGCAGCAGGCGATCCGCGATGGGAAAAACATTTTACTGGAAGGCCAGTTAGGTGCCCTGAAAGATCCAGACCTTGGTATTTATCCAATGGTTACGTCTTCCTCCACACTGGCCGGATTTGGTACGGTTGGTGCGGGAATCCCACCATATGAGATCAAGGAAATTATTGCGGTAGTTAAGGCTTATTCCAGTGCAGTTGGCGCTGGGGAATTTGTCAGCGAAATTTTTGGGGAACAGGCTGATGAACTACGCCGCAGAGGTGGTGACGGCGGTGAATTCGGTGCTACCACGGGACGTCCCAGAAGGATGGGATGGCTTGATTTGGTTGCCACCCGTTATGGTTGCCATGTGCAAGGCGCAACAGGTGTTGCATTTGCGGTACTGGATGTGCTTGGTTATCTGGATGAAATTCCGGTTTGTGTGGCCTATGAATTAGATGGGAAACAGATTGACTATTTCCCATCTACGGCTTTGCTAAAACGTTGTAAACCAGTCCTTGAAACATTGCCTGGATGGAAATGTGACATTCGGGGCATTAAGGATTATAACGAGTTGCCAGAAAACTGCAAAAAATATATTGAGTTTGCTGAAAAACATATTGGCGTGCCTGTAAAGATTGTTTCGAATGGTCCAGCCAGAGAAGATATTATTTATCGGTAAGATAAAATTTTTAGCATATTTTTTGTAAATACTGTTTATGATTAATCATAAGTTGATGGTGTCAGCGTTTCCAGTAGTGATGTTGACGCTTCCTATTATCTTGGACTACTGGAGAATGGCGGTTATATCGTGTGTGGAATCGTTGGTTACATTGGTGAGGATCAGGCAGCACCAATTTTGCTCAATGGTCTGGAAAAATTGGAATACCGCGGCTATGATTCAGCCGGGGTTGCGGTCTGCGATGGCGGATCAATTCAAGTAGAAAAATGCAAAGGGAGGCTCAAGGTTCTTGCCGACCTAATCGATCAGGGGGAAAAAATTCCCGGTACGGTTGGTATTGGGCATACTCGCTGGGCTACTCATGGGAAACCTTCGGATCTGAATTCTCATCCCCATGTCAGCGGACAGGGGAAATTTGCGGTCGTCCATAATGGAATTATTGAAAACCATCTTATGTTAAAAGAATTTTTGCTCAAGCAGGGAAAACAGTTCCTTTCTGAAACCGATACCGAAGTGGTCGCCCATTTGCTCGAATATTATTACCAAGGCGACGTGCTGGATGCCATTATTCAAGTACTCCATCAGGTAGAAGGTTCCTATGCTTTGGGTATTCTTTGTGAAGATATCCCAGATCAGATTTTTGCAGTACGCAAGCAAAGTCCGTTAATTATCGGATTAGGACAACATGAAAATTTCATTGCTTCGGATATCCCAGCGATTCTGAGTAAAACCCGAGAAATTTATCGGTTAGAAAATAATGAGATTGCACAAATTAAAAAAGACCAAGTGATGATTTATGACCTTGAGAAAAATATTGTCCAAAAGGAACGGTGCCATATTGATTGGGATATTTCGGCGGCAGAAAAAGGCGGCTATGAACATTTCATGTTCAAGGAAATTATGGAACAGCCCAAAGCCATTGCTGATACCATCCAGCCACGTATCCAAGAGGGACGGATTGTTTTGGATGATATGACTCTGACTAAGGAAGATCTGGAACAGTTTCGGAAAATTTCCATTGTTGCGTGTGGTTCTGCCTACCATGTTGGGGTAGTGGCCAAGTATGTCATTGAAAAACTGACTCGTATCCCTGTGGATATTGATGTTGCTTCCGAATTTCGTTATCGCAATCCCATTATTGATGAAAAGGTTTTGGTTATCGTGATCAGTCAGTCTGGTGAAACTGCTGATACGTTGGCAGCTCTCCACGAAGCAAAACGTTTAGGTGCACGGGTATTGTCCATTGTAAATGTAGTGGGGAGTGCCATTGCGAACGAGTCCGATGATGTACTCTATACATGGGCTGGCCCAGAAATTTCGGTTGCTACTACTAAAGCGTACAGCACCCAATTAACAGTGGTTTATTTGCTGGCAGTTTATATGGCTGATCTTATGGGACTGATTTCTCGACAGGAATATCAGGGGTATCTGGATGATCTGTGCCACCTTCCCGGACAGATTGAAATGATTTTGAAGAAAAAGGATCAATTGCAGACCTTAGCTTCCAGGTATTTCAATGCAAAAGATATTTTCTTCATTGGTAGAAATATTGATTATGCTATGTCTTTGGAGGGATCTCTGAAACTCAAAGAAATTTCTTATATCCATTCAGAAGCTTATGCAGCTGGCGAGTTGAAGCATGGGACGATTTCTCTCATTGAGGATGGTACCTTAGTTGTAGCGTTGGCTACCCAAGATACCCTGTTTGAAAAAATGATGAGCAATGTACAGGAGGTAACGGCAAGAGGTGCGGTTGTATTGGGATTGACCACGGAAGATCATCCTGAAATGGAAAAATCTGCTACACATACCTTCTATATCCCCAAAACAAATGATTTAATGTTGGCCTCTTTGGCGGTGATCCCTTTGCAATTATTTGCTTACTATGTAGCGTCCATGAAGGGCTGCGATATTGACAAACCAAGAAATTTAGCAAAATCTGTGACTGTGGAATAGAGGAAAATTTTATGAGGCATGTAGAAAATGAATCAATTCTAATTTTGGATTTTGGCGGACAATATGCACAGTTAATTGCACGCAGAGTTCGTGACTGCCATGTGTTCTGTGAAATCAAACCATATAAAACTCCAGTTGATGAAATTAAAAAGGCAGGCTATAAAGGGATTATTCTGACAGGCGGTCCAAACAGCGTATATGATCCAGATTCTCCCCAATGTGATCCAGCTTTACTGGAAACAGGCATCCCAGTATTAGGGATTTGTTATGGCGCACAGGTAATTGCCCAATGTTTGGGTGGGGAAGTAGGGAGCGCGTCCGTTAAGGAATATGGAAATACTTCTGTATCCTTTGACCTAAGTTCCCCTTTGTTTGCTGACACCCAATCAGACAGTATTACATGGATGAGCCACACAGATCAAATCAAACAAGTACCTTCTGGATTCCGCATCACCGCCCATACCGAGCATTGTCCTGTAGCGGCAATGGAAAATCAGGAAAAACAATGTTATGCTGTACAATTCCATCCGGAAGTTGAACATTCACTTTATGGCAGTCAAATGCTACAAAATTACTTGTATCAGATTTGTCAGTGTAAAGGTGACTGGAAAATGGCTTCGTTTGTAGAGGCAACGATCCAAGAGTTGAAGGATACGATTGGCGATAAAAAAGTCCTTTGTGCGCTGTCAGGTGGAGTAGACTCCTCGGTCGCTGCTTTGCTCGTACATAAAGCAATTGGTAAAAATTTAACCTGCATCTTTGTGGATCATGGTCTTCTCCGAAAAAATGAAGGCGACGATGTCGAACGTGTTTTCCGTCAGCAGTTTGATATGAACCTGATTCGTATTAATGCCCAACAGCGTTTTCTCGCTAAACTCAAAGGCGTACAAGATCCAGAGCAAAAACGGAAAATTATTGGCGAAGAATTTATCCGTGTTTTTGAGGAAGAAGCAAAAAAGATTGGTCATGTGGATTTTCTCTGTCAGGGAACCATTTATCCTGATATTGTCGAAAGCGGGATAGGGGACTCTGCAGTAATTAAAAGCCATCATAATGTTGGCGGTTTGCCAGAAGATGTCGATTTTACTGGAATTGTCGAACCTCTGCGGGATTTATTTAAAGATGAAGTTCGCCAAGTGGGAATCGAATTGGGTATTCCGGATGCATTAGTATGGCGTCAACCATTTCCGGGACCTGGACTTGGAATCCGAGTAATTGGGGAAATCACAGAAGAAAAATTAGATATTCTTCGTGAAGCCGACGCCATTTTCCGAGAGGAAATCATGAAAGCTGATTTGAACCATTCTGTAAATCAATATTTTGCAGTACTAACTGGAATACATAGCGTTGGTGTGATGGGGGATGATCGTACTTATGATCATACAATTGCTTTGCGTGCTGTAACTACAACTGATTTTATGACCGCAGACTGGGCTAAAATCCCATATGATTTATTAGACAAAATATCCCGCCGGATTGTAAATGAGGTCAAAGCAGTGAATCGAATTTTGTATGATATTACCTCAAAACCTCCAGCAACCATTGAGTGGGAATAAAAATTACAACCCCGGAAAGCCCGTATTTATGCGGGTTTCCGGGGTTTTTCCATGTCTATTGAGTACAGATTGAGTACATTTAGGTTTTTATGCTAGGAATAAATGCTATCATCTTGCTATCAAATCAGCTTTTCTGTATTTCCTTGCAGTTCCATTTCAATCAGCTCCAGATTTTCTCCCAACTCATTGAGAGCAGCAAGTGTCAGTTCGCTGTCACTGTCTCCATATTTCTTGGACATGAGGACATAGCCATTGTAGAGACTCTCCCAACGAAGCATATTCTGTAAAATGGATTTATCCTGTAATACCACACTGAGGTTATCCAATTGGATGACCTCTTCTTTTTTTGCCTGGTCGCAGCAGAGTGCCAGATAAGTCCCGAAAACTGTATTGGGCTGAAACTGAACGGTGGCAGCGTCCAGAAGGTTATCTTCCCCACGCTCACCCTCAATGGACAGGATGCCGGACTTGTGCCACAGCATCAGCAAACCCATCAGATCGCCTTTGGTTTCCATGTGAATGATGTCAGAATGGGAATCGCTGAGAGCGCCGCTGTTGACCCGTAACGCTTCTGCAATTCGCTCAATCTGCTGGGACTGGGGCTGCATTTTATTTGTTTCATATTTTCGGATGGACACAGGATGGATACCGGTCAATTCAGCTAACTGTGCCTGAGTCATACCTCGCTGTTTGCGAAAATATTTAATTTTATCACCAACTGTAAGCATTAAAAATCCCCTTTCGATCTTCTTTTCATTTAGTATAGCACGGATAGAGCGAATAAGCTACAAAATTTTCGAAAATTATCAAAAATGGGTTGACGTAGCGAATTCGCTACGCTATAATGAATGTAGCGATTAAGCTACAACAAATAAAAAGGAGGTTACCATGATGAAAGAGCAAAGCTTTATCACAGCCAAGGAACTGGCTGAGATGCTGAACATCTCCACGGGACACGCTTACAAGGTGATTCACAGGCTGAATGATGAACTGACACAGAAGGGGTATCTGACCTTCTCAGGAAGAATCCCCCGAAAGTACCTGGAAGAGCGTTGCTACGGTCTGGGAGAGGGGGTGAGTGCCTGATGACCACAGAGAAAGACCCCAAAACCGGGAAATGGCTGATCCAATACCGTTATAAGGATTGGACAGGCAAGAATCGCAAGTCCACTAAACGAGGCTTCAAGACCAAGCGGGAGGCAGAGGAATGGTATCGGGATTTCCTGATGAAGCAGAGCCAGAGCTGTGACATGAAATTCAAGGATTTTACCGAGCTCTACGCAGAAGATATGAAACATCGTCTTTGTGAGCACACCATGATCAACAAGATGTATGTGATACGGGATAAGCTGCTTCCCTACTTTGGAGAAAAACGTATCAACGAGATTACAGCGGCTGATATCCGGGTCTGGCAGAACCAATTGATTCAGCAGGGGTACAAGCCAACTTATCTTAAATCCATCAATAATCAACTTTCAGCTATCTTCAACTATGCAGTCAAATATTATGAGCTGAAAGACAATCCCTGCCGCAAGGCTGGCAGTATGGGGAAAGCCAAGGCAGATGAGATGGAAATCTGGACAAAGGATGAGTTTCAGCAGTTTGCTGACTGTCTGATGGATAAACGGATTTCGTGGCTGGCGTTTCAAATCCTTTTCTGGACAGGAATCCGCATTGGTGAGCTGTTGGCTCTTACCTTCAGAGATGTGGACTTGGATGGAAAGGTTATCGCCATCAGCAAATCCTATCAACGCTTGAAAGGAAAAGATGTCATTACACCGCCTAAAACACCAAAAAGCAACCGCAGAGTCAATATTCCTCAATTTTTGGCAGATGACATTCGGGACTACAAAGAAAGTCTTTATGCTCCACAACCAGAGGATCGGGTGATTCCAGTAGCAAAGACTTTTCTGGAAAAGGAGATGCAGCGAGGAATGAAACTCAGCGGAATGAAAAAAATTCATATCCATTCACTTCGTCACAGCCATACCAGCCTTCTGATTGAGATGGGAGTTTCTCCCAAGGAGATTGCAGAACGCCTGGGACACGAGAATATCGAAACCACACTGAACACCTATTCTCATCTGTACCCAGACAAACAGGAGCGTCTGGCGGAGCAGCTGGATCAGTTTCATAACGTAAAAAAGGAGATGGAAGAAAAATGAATCGGTATCAAGACCACAACAGAACACGAAATAAAACAGTAAGTTTTCGCTTGACACCGGAGGAATACCGTCAGATGGAGGAGCGAATCAAGATAACGGGACTTCCTAAAAATGAGTTCATGATCCGTTCAATGCTGGAACAGCACATCAGTATCCGAGTTGGTAAATTTGAAAGTGACCGGCTGAGTCTGGAGGTGCGTCGGCTGAAAGATGTTCTAAATGGAGTAAAAGTCCCAGAAGAAGCGGTCGATTTGCTATTAGAATGCAGAGCACTGATGGAGCAGTTGCTCCAGATTATCAATGCGGAAAAGGAGGAGTTTTATGACCGATGAGAAAAAAGAAAAGATGACTGCCCTAATCCCGTCTGTTGGCGCAGACGGAGGACAGCCACCACTATGTAACGAAACCATTTTAACAGATAATCAGCAGGATGGCAACCATGAAAGCGTTGAAATGGAGGAAATGGAAGCTTGGCTCCGGCAAATACGTCAGATGAACAGTCCGGATTATCTGCATACTGTATCGCTGACAGAGTTGTATGATACGGTTTATAGAAGCAGGATACCTGTAATTGAGAATCTGCTCTATACAGGAGCATATATCCTTGCCGGAGCGCCCAAAATCGGAAAATCCTTCTTAGTGGCGCAGTTTGCCCACCATGTCAGTACCGGACAGCCTATCTGGGAGTATGAGATCAAACAACCGGGAACGGTACTCTATCTGGCTTTGGAGGACGATTATCAGAGATTGCAAGAACGTATGGCCCGAATGTTTGGCGTGGAAAGTGCAGGAGAACTCTTCTTCGCTGTAAGTGCAAAACAGGTTGGCAATGGATTGGATGAGCAGTTGGCTTTCTTTCTTCGGGAACACCCCAGCACCAGACTGGTAATTGTGGACACCTTGCAGAAGGTGCGTGAGATGTCAGGAGATGCTTACAGCTATGCTGGTGACTATGAGATTATCAGTCGGCTGAAAGCTTTTGGAGAGCAAAACGGAGTGTGTGTACTGATTGTTCATCACACCAGAAAGCAGCCAGCCGGGGATAGTTTTGAAACGATTTCCGGTACTACAGGATTGCTGGGATGTGCTGATGGAGCCATTCTGATGCAGAAGGAGAAACGTACCGATAATAAAGCTGCACTGGACATTGTAGGTCGTGACCAACCAGACCAAAAGATTCATCTGATACGAGATGAGGTGACTCTGCAATGGAATTTTGAAAAGGCAGAACGACAGCTGTGGAAAGAGCCTCCAGACCCTATTCTGACGGCAGTAGCTAAGCTGGTAACAGCAGAATCCCCTCAATGGAAAGGCAGCGCTACAGAGCTTGCAGAGGCGCTGCAGATGACTATTCAGCCGAATGCATTGAGTAAGAAGCTCAATGTCAAAGTGGGAAAACTGATGCAGGAGTTTGGTATACGATATGAAAATAATCGCAGCCGTACAGGAAGCAATATTACCTTGAACTTGGTAACGACCGAAACAACCGGAGAGGAGTGTATAAAGATATGAAAAAAAGAATTTTCGAAAATGGCATCTATTATGTGTTGGTGGGTGACTACTATGTGCCGGAGCTTAGTTTGCCTAACGAGACCAGATCGATTGGAAGATGGGGGCGACTCCATCGGGAGTATCTGAGAATGACAAATCCAGGCATATTCAATGATTTGATTCTCACGGGAAAACTCTGGACATACCTTGCTGATCTCAATGAGCAGGCTGAGGATCGGTTATCTCTGATTATTCAGCAGATGAAGGAGCGAGAGGGTATTACCGAACAGCTCAAGGAAAAGAATCAAATGGCATGGGTTGGAGCGATGAACAGCATTCGCAATCGTGCAGAGGAGATTGTAAAATATGAGATGATTTATAGCCCAGTAGGAGGTGGTATGTGAGATGATATTGGAATCATTGTACTGCGGAAACATCTGCCCGGCAGATCAAGCTATACCGCTGGACAAGGAGTATCAGAAACTCCGACAAAAGATCTTAAAGGGGCTGGAGGAACTGGAGAGCAAACTCACCCCTGAGCAAATGAAACTGGTTAATCAATTCCACTCGGATGTCATTTCTTCCCACTGCATGGAGGTGGAGACGCAGTTTCAATATGGATTTGCTTTAGGGATGCTCCTGATGAAAGATGTTTACGAGTTGCCTTTCCCGGACAAGCGGACGAGATAACGGAATAGAACAACGAAAACGATGTGTTCAGTTTGGACACATCGTTTTTGCATAACTTGGCAA
>CATJNB010000181.1 GCA_949741605.1 uncultured Eubacteriales bacterium
CAAAGATGACAATAGCTTGCTGCTTATTAATTCGGGTATGGCGCCAATGAAAAAATATTTTACCGGGGAAATCACACCGCCCAGCAAACGGGTGACTACGTGCCAGAAGTGTATCCGTACGCCTGACATTGAGCGCGTTGGGATTACGGCGCGCCATGGTACCTTTTTTGAAATGTTGGGAAATTTTTCCTTTGGCGACTATTTTAAACATGAGGTTACTCAATGGGCTTGGGAGTTCTGCACAAAGGTCTTGGAGCTACCAGTGGATAAGCTTTGGGTGACCATCTACCAAGATGACGACGAAGCCTTTGACATTTGGACAAAAGAAGTCGGCGTGTCGGCGGACCGGATTGTCCGTTTGGGCAAGGAGGACAATTTCTGGGAACACGGCGCAGGCCCATGCGGACCCTGTTCGGAGATTTATTTTGACCGTGGGGAAAAATACAGCTGTGGTTCTCCGACGTGTGGAGTTGGGTGCGAGTGTGACCGTTATGTAGAATTCTGGAATCTGGTGTTTACCCAGTTCAGCAACGACGGTGAGGAACATTATACCCCGCTCGACCATCCGAATATTGATACCGGTATGGGTCTGGAACGTCTGGCTTGCATCATGCAAGGGGTCGATAATCTGTTCCTCGTGGACACAGTACAGAAAATTATGCAGCATATTTGCCGGGTTGCGGGCGTCCAATACGGCGACAACGAAAAGTCTGACGTTTCCCTGCGCGTCATTACCGACCATATCCGCAGCACGACTTTCATGATCGGGGATGGCGTGATGCCGTCCAATGAAGGGCGTGGCTATGTCCTGCGCCGCCTGCTGCGTCGTGCAGCGCGTCATGGACGTCTTTTGGGGATTCATGAGAGTTTCCTGTCGGAGATTGCCAATACTGTGATTGACGAAAATAAACAGGCCTATCCCGAGCTTGATGAGAAACGCGCTATGATTGTTAAATTGATCCGCGTGGAAGAAGAGAGCTTTAACCGCACCATTGATCAAGGGATGCAGCTATTGACAGCATTTATTGACCGTGCAGAGAGCAGGATTTTTTCTGGTGCGGAAGCGTTCCGGTTAAACGATACCTATGGGTTCCCGATTGACCTGACTAAGGAGATTCTGGCTGAGCGCGGCATGACAGTAGATGAGGACGAATTTAAAACCTTGATGCTGGAACAGCGTGCCCGTGCCCGTGCAGCGCGCAAGAATGCCGGGGAAGACGCTTGGGAAGGGGAAGGGAATTTGCTGGAGACGATCCCGGATACAAATTTCTTGGGGTACGAAACCTTGACCGCTGAGGCGAAAGTTTTGGCAATTGTAAAGGATGGAGCTTTAACAGACCATGCGGATGCAGGTGATACCATCGTCATTGTCCTCGACCAGACCCCGTTTTACGGCGAAGGCGGCGGACAGGTCGGGGATCTCGGCCAGATGGAATCCGGGAATGCGTCGCTGGATATTACGGATACGACCAAACATCAAGGGAAAATTTTCCTGCATCATGCACAGGTGAATGCTGGACAAATCGCGGTTGGCGATACGGTTTCGGTACGGGTCAATGAAGCAAGCCGGACAAGCACCATGCGTAACCACACAGGTGCACACCTGTTGCAGGCGGCTTTGCGGGAAGTTTTGGGCGACCACGTCGAACAGGCTGGACAGATGGTCAATTGGAACCAATTGCGGTTTGACTTCACACATTTTTCTGCCATGACTACGGAAGAAATCAGGAAAGTGGAACATCTGGTCAACAAGGTGATTCTGGATGCCATGTCGGTCGAGAGCCGCGAAATGCCCCTGGAAGAAGCCAAAAAAATGGGGGCTATGGCACTCTTTGGAGAGAAGTACGGCAATGTGGTACGGGTGGTATCGGTCGGGGAATTCTCTAAGGAATTCTGCGGCGGCACCCATGTGGACAATACCTCCAAATTGGGACTGTTTAAAATTATTTCGGAAAGTTCGGTAGCGGCCGGGGTACGCCGGATTGAGGCAGTCACAGGCGGCGGCGTACTGCAAATGCTCAACCAGACCATGGCGCTCATTGACCATGCGGCGCTTGCGCTTAAACTCAACAATACACAGGAACTCGCAGCCAAAGCCCAGAGCCTCAATGAGGAACTCAAGGAAAAGGATCGGCGGATTGCGGAACTCAATTCCAAATTAGCTGGCATGGAGATCCAGGGGCTCTTTGAGACAGCACGGGAAGTGCAGGGGATCAAGATTATCTCGGCGCTGCTTTCCGGTACAGGCAGTGAAGCGTTGCGTACGATGTGTGATAAAGCACGGGACCTTGCCCCGAATGTGGTAGCGGTTATCGCAGGCACGAGCAACGGGAAGGCGACCATCGCAGTAGCCTGTGGGAAAAATGCACAGGAAAAAGGCGCGCATGCAGGGAATATTGTGCGTGCAGTAGCGAAAATTGCTGGCGGTAACGGCGGCGGCAAAGCAGACAGTGCGATGGCAGGCGCAAAAGACTTGACTATGTTAGATGAGGCGCTCGCGGCTGTCGAAGGGATTGTCGCAGAGATGCTTGCGTAAAAAAGAAAAACCATCTGCACATCTATGCAGATGGTTTTTTTGTATTAGAGATGTGGCGCATATCATCCGTGATGGCGGATTTCGCGTGCTGTTTTGCGGGGCTGACGGTCCCGAAACAACAGCGAAATACACCATACTGCACAAATCCCCACCAGAATATAAATAATCCGGCTTAGGATCACCGTTTGTCCGCCGCACAGCCATGCAATCAGATCCAATTGGAACACTCCAATCGAACCCCAGTTTAGCCCGCTGATAATCAGGATGATAAGCGCGATACGGTCTGCAATGATCATATTGGTTCACCTCGCATCAGAGTGGGAAAGCAAACAGTCCAAAGGTCAAATTTGAACCTTGCATTAGTATCGCTCCTGCCACAGGATTTATGCGAAGGTTTGCGTTAGCAGTACAAGGGCAATTTTTTGGCGTTTTTTGGAAAAATGATGGTTAGCCAACCCCTTTTTCCACAGGCAGACATAAAAATGTCAGCGGATATTCCTTTTTAAGCCCCTCCAGACAATCTAGGGCTTGTACGCTTGAGGGGAAAATCCCAAATACGGCGGAACCGCTGCCGCTCATACACGCGCCGAGAGCGCCGTTTTGGAGCATTTGGGCACGAATCGCAGCAACTTCCGGTAATGCAAGGGCGCTTTCAAATACATTGCAAAGCAGACGGGAAATTTCCGATAAGTCAGCGTTTTGGAAAGCCTTGAGCATGGCAGGGGTGTCGGGACGTGCCAGCAAAGGTTCCTGATCGATCCGCTCATAGGCAAGGCGCGTACTGACGTTCACCGGAGGCTTGCACACCACCATACAGCAGCTCGGAAGCGTTGGAAGCGGCAATAATTCTTCCCCGATCCCATGGGCAAGCCGGGTACCGCCTTGGATGCAAAACGGGATATCCGCACCGATCTGCACGCCGAGTTCACATAGGGTTTCCATAGAATCCCCTGTTTCGAGCAGCACATTCAGCCCCGCCAAAACCGCTGCGGCATCTGCGCTCCCACCTGCAAGGCCGGCTTCACTCGGGATGCGTTTTTCAATGCCGATTGCGATGCCGCAGTTTTGAGGATGGTGCTGTAAAAAAAGTTTAGCAGCGCGCCATGCGGTATTGGTTTGGTCGCATGGGATGTTCGGATTCGTACACGAAAGCTGGATACCGGGCGTATCCACAGTACGCAGATGCACCATATCCGACAGCGATACCGACTGCATCACGGTTTCCAAAAGATGGTAGCCATCCTCACGGCGTCCAATGACATCTAAGGTGAGGTTGACTTTGGCGTATCCTTGCAGGGTGATTTGTTTCACAGGCAGGAACCTCCTTGGATCATGGGATCTCACAGATTGAACAGGCGGAAACGTTTGATATCAATGGCCTGTACGGGGCACATTTCATGGCAGCAGTAACAGCGGATACATTCGCGGTAAGCAATCCGGGCTTTG
>CATJNB010000182.1 GCA_949741605.1 uncultured Eubacteriales bacterium
GTAGTAAATGCTCTCCACTTCGGACGGGGTAAGGTTGGCGGCGGTATTTCCCGCAAACTGGTTCGCCTGACGCTGTAAAAAATCCATCGTCACGGTTTGCCCGAACGCCCCATAAATGTACGCGGACTTTGCGTTTAAAGCATTGTAGGCAAAGTTCACCAGACCGATATTCGTTTTCCCGTTCATCGTATTGAGATTGTCCGTCAGAGAACCGGAACCGGGATTTCCCAGCGCGTTTTGCTGTTCTAAATATTCCTCATAATATCCCATAACGATCTTGACATAGGCGCGCGTTTCGGCAAAGGGGATAAAGGTTAATTTCCCGTTTTGCAGCCACTTGTCCACGTTTCCGGAATCGGCATTGTAAGCGGCAATCGCGGGTTCTAATTCGGGTTTGTATTTTTCGACAAGCGTGGATAGATATTTTGTCCCGTACTTAATGCTGACATTTGGATGAAACAAGTCAGCGGTGGAATAAGTATCATCCGGGAAATAT
Organism: uncultured Eubacteriales bacterium; assembly: GCA_949741605.1. GTDB lineage: Bacteria > Bacillota > Clostridia > Oscillospirales > Acutalibacteraceae > UMGS1071. The sequence continues at coordinate 497 of CATJNB010000182.1, forward strand.
CTTTGCTGCATCCATGTAAAAGTGCTTGGCATCATCTGCATCAGACCGGACGCACCCACCAGCGAAACCGCCAGCGCGTCAAACCCGCTTTCTGCCTTGATTACCGAGAAAACTAAAGCCTGCGGAACATCAAATTCCTGCGAATAGGCCGAAACAATGTCGCTGTACGGCTCGTCAATCCCGCCGCCTGTCCCGCCGCCAGAAATCGAATTACTGTGAAACGCACTGGCTCCCATGACCAGAATGAAAACCGAGCTGCACAGCAAAATAATCACAAAGGGAACCGTACCTCCAACTGCGGCAACCACCCATTTCAAAGCCTTTTTTCCAAGTAATTTTTTCAGGCTCATCATGCGCCACCGTGATACAGGCTAATGTACTTGTTTTCGATATCAAAGCGAAATTCCACATTGGAATCGCCGCTGATTGCAAGCACACATTCCCCCTTTTCCAGCCGCGGAATATGTGACAGCTCGGTATCTGTCAACTGGTTCTGGAAAATACTCGACAGGGTATCGAGGGCATTATTGTCCTGCTGTAAAATGAATTTGCACTGCGTGAGTTCAAACACCGATTTTATCACCGCTTTCCCTTCCTTGTCGGAATCCTCCGGTACAAAGTCACGGATGGACTGCGACGCAAACAGCAGCCCGCAAAAATAATGCCGCGCCTGACGCATAAAGGCAGTAAGCTGTTCCACGGCTTGCAGTTTGTTGGCGTTTACCAGAAGATGGGCTTCATCAATAGTAATGAGAAACCGGGTAATGTCCTCCCACGCAATTTCTTTTGCGCCCCATTTGCGTTTCATCTCCCCGCCAATCTGCACACAGTTATTCCAGCACAGGCAAATCGCATTAAAAAACTGTGCGTTGAAAATTTCGTCTTTCAAATTTTTTAACTGCTTAATCGTAAAAAATACCACTTGGGTATGCGAAATATTGTCAATCGACGTATGCCCGTCGAGAATCGCGCCATAGTTTGTGACGATATTTTCTACCGTCATTTCAATCGTTTCCAGACGCTTGATTTTTTCGCCCAAGGCTTCTTTTTCCTGCACACTCACTTTGTCCCGCCTGATCTCCCTCTGGCGTTCTTCCCGGACAAGCGCAAGCAAATCCGACCACGTAGGGTACAAATCTGCGGGTAAACCCGTCACTTGTACTTGCGACGTGCGGGAAAAATGTTTCGGCACAAGTTCAAACCGTTCGTAAAGCAGGCGGCATAACCGTTCAAACTCCATGCGTTCGGGAAACGTTGTGTCGGGCGCAAGAAAACCGTAAATGGAATGTAGTTTGGAAATGTGGACACTGAACAAAGAAAATTCATCCTCGTCTGCCTTTAGGATTTCAAACATATTTAAAATTCCCTGTGATCCATCCAGTGACACAATTTTCCCGCCGTAACGCTCCACCAGCGGCGGGTACTCGTCCATGACGTCAAAGCCACGGATGAAATCACCCCGGATCATGCGATCCTCAATTAAGGCTTTCATTGCGGTTGATTTCCCTGCGCCCATGCGTCCCACAATGACACCACTGTATGACAAAGGGCTGTCTGTTTTTCCAAAATAATCAAACAGCACCTTTCCGGTACACCCCTTTGCAAGCGTGTAACCAAAATAGGTGCCGTTCGGGTCTTGCAGGGACGTAAAGTGGAACGGATTTCCCATTGCCAGCGCGCTTGCCACAATCGGCTGTCCGTAGCGTTTATATTCGGTGCGGTTTTGCTGCGTCACCGAACGGAACAGCGACAGCCATTCATGTTTGGATTCGTTGAGGAATACCGCGCCCTTGTACCCGGAGCTTTCCAGATGGTTAAGTACCCCAGCAATATTTTTATCAAGTTCCTCCATCGTCTGGCTGGACAGGAAAATCCGCGCATGTACCACCTTCACGACCTCGCCCATGTTCGAGATTTCATCATACAAGGCGGGCAGTTCATCGTATCGGGACTGCGTGTCCATCTGCTCACTGACCGCGCGGGACGAAGCATACCGCATAGACTGTTCCTGAATCGACCGGTTAATGTTCCTTTGCACTTCCAGCTTATCTTTCGTGCCAATATCAACCGTTGTCACCGCACCATCAATGTTGACAATGGCAGACAGCCACAGGGACGGAACGTGGCGCGGAAACTGGTAAACATGGACGCACGCTGCATACCCGTCCCCGGTTTTGATAAACTTTTCATCCTGGAAGGATATGCCGCCTTTTGGCTGGAGCAGTTCCAGTAAA
>CATJNB010000183.1 GCA_949741605.1 uncultured Eubacteriales bacterium
AATCCCGGCTTGCGGACGCCCGCAAAAATAACAACCAGTTAGAAGTCATCAAAATCAAACAGGAAGCCGCCGCAGATGGCGTTGTCCTGATGTAAGAAAGGGTAAGGTGAGAATATGTCACAAGTAACAGGAATTGGAACGAGCTGGAATCTGCCGAACTATGCAGGCGAACTTTTTACAGCTGATCCCACGCAAACCCCGTTTTTGTCCATGATCGGCGGTTTGACTGGGGGTAAACAGACCAACAATTTTGAATTTCCGACCGCGGTTCTCTATGATTTCCCAGAAGCGTCCCAGCCGGAGATTTCCGAGAGTGCTTCAGCAACAGCACCGGCGGCAAGCCATATCGCAAGAACGCAGGAAAAGAACGTAGTACAGATTCATCAGGAAGTGATCGATTTAACCTACGCCAAACAAAGCAATTCCGGCCGGATGTCCGGTTTGAATACGGCGGGGCAGACAGGCAATCCACCCGATGAAAAATCGTGGCAGATTCAGCAGAAGCTGATCAAGATCGCCCGGGATGTTGAGTTTTCCTTTATTCAAGGTGCCTATCAATCGGCTACAGCGGCGAATGTTGCCAATAAAACCCGCGGGATGTTGGAGCTTTGTACTTCGGATACTGGAACTTCAATCGCTGCGGCAGATGCAGCGTTGAGTAAAGCACTGTTCGACCAGCTGTTCCGTGAAATGGCAGATGCGGGTGCTTACTTCGGTAAAATGGTGCTGTTTTGCGGCGCGTATCAGAAACAGATGATTACCAATTTGTACGCCGAGCAGTTTAAAGCCAATATGCAGACCACCCAAAACGTCGGCGGGATGAACATCACCGAAATCGAAACCGACTTCTTTAAAATGGGCGTGGTGTGGGATCGGTTCATGCCGAATGATTCCATTCTGGTGGCTGATGTCAACCATATTGCTCCAGTATTCCAGGAGGTACCAGGGAAGGGCGTACTGTTCCAGGAGAATTTAGCCAAAACCGGTGCGTCAGATAAGATTCAGATTTACGGCCAAATTGGTCTGGCACATGGTCCAGCATTTTTGCATGGTGCTATTACTGGACTGAAAACGGCGTGAGAAAGGTAAGGTGATAGAATGTTTCGGGTAACCAAGAAACCGAATACCCCCAATATGATCTGGGACGCGAACCAAAACCGTCCGCTTTGCAAGTTTGTGGACGGTGTTTTGGAAACGAAAGATAAGAAGCTTGCCGACCGTCTGAAAGCATTAGGACATACCGTAACGGAAATCAAGGAACAAGGCGGTGATTCCGATGCAGGAGCAGGTTAAGGAGCGTCTGCAAGCATTCGGGTATGAATGGCAGGAAGGGGACGAAATTACCCTGGACTTTTCTGTTCAGAAAGTGGAAAACACCATCAAAAATGACTGCAATGTTCCAGCGGTTCCGGACGGTTTGATGAACATTGCCGTTGATATGGCGGTGGGCGAATTCCTAACAGCGAAGAAAACGTTTTCGCCGGACAGCATTGCCGGACTTGATTTTGATGCCGCGGTCAAACAGATCCAGACAGGCGATACCAACACAGTATTTGCGGTTGGAGAAGGCAGCTTGACCGCTGAACAGCGTTTGGATAACTTCTTGAATTACCTCCTGACCTACGGCAGGGACCAGTTTTCCTGCTATCGGAGGATTCGATGGTGAATGCACGTCAGGCGGCAAGGAAAGCCATTGAAAGTACTTATGAGGGAATTTGCAGCATTGTGGAATATGGGGATATTCTGGATGAACAGACCAAGATCACCAGTCAGGGTGAGATTACTGTTTTAGAAGATCAGCCTTGCCGGTTGTCGTTTGAAACGATATCCGCGGCCAATCAAACCGACACGGTGGCGAACATTTCCCAAAAGACCAAGCTGTTTTTGCCACCGGAAGTGACAGTAGAATCTGGCTCCAAGATCATTGTGACGCAAAACGGGATCACGACAGAATATGCTGCAAGTGGAGAACCAGCAGTTTATTTTTCGCATCAGGAAATCATGTTGGAACTGTTCCGGGGGTGGGCGTGATGGCAAAAATGGGCGGTTTTAAGTTTGATGGGCTAAAAGAGTTACAGCAGCAATTAAACCAGCTCCAGCAAGGAAATGTACAGGCGTTTGTAGATTCTTGCGCCAGGGAATTAGCCGCACGCCTTCTGGCCGAGGTAATCAAGCGTACCCCGGTAGGCGATTATTCCAAAGAAGTGGAAGTTGTGGCAAAAAGGGATTCCAAGAAGCACAAGAAAGGTGACGTTTATACCAAACGTATCAATCCCAGCGGGAAGAAGGGCGGTACCCTACGCCGAGGCTGGACTTCCAAAACGCATGAAGAAGTCGTTGCTGGTTCTGGGAAAAGTTCGGCAAAGGCTGGCAAGGAATATGCGGATTCTCTCAAAATCAACCATTTTGATAACTTCGTTGTGATTGAGATTGTGAATCCAGTAAAATACGCTTCTTATGTAGAGTTTGGGCATCGGACCAGAAACAAACAAGGCTGGGTTCGAGGAAAATTTATGATGACGAAATCTAAGGAACAGATTGAAAAGATTGCTCCTAAAGTTTTACAGGCGCAGATCAAGAAGTTTTTGGAGGGCTGTATGAAGTGATTCAAGCGATTACAAAAGCGATCAGTGTTGCTTTACATGGTGAATTTGGCGACGGTTACCGGAATTATACCGAGGAAGTGCGGCAGGGTTTGAAAGAACCTTGCTTTTTTATTTCCTGTGTCAACCCAACACACACCCTGTTTCGCGGCAATCGGTATCGCAGGGAAAATCAATTTTGTATCCAATATTTTCCGAAAACCTCCTGTCAGTCGCAGGAAGAATGTAATGCAGTCGCTGAACGGCTTTTTCAATGCTTAGAGGTTATCTCGGTTGACGGACATCGGATTCGCGGTACAAAGATGGAATATGAGACTGTGGATGAGATTTTGAATTTCTTTGTTAATTATGACGTGTTTGTCCAAAAACAACAAGATTTCATTTCCATGGATGAGTTTTCAGAACAGATTGGTTTGAAAGGTTAGGTGATAAAATGGCGGCAAGAATCAAAGAGACCGCAAGTGAACCGAAAGAAACAGAGCGCAAATTTTCAAAGGCACAGCTGCTGAAAGCTGAGCAATACCGACATCAGCAAGATTTGCTGTCGGCTCTATTGGAAGACCGTAAAACGTATTCCATTGAGGAGGTTGGCAAGCGGATCAAAGATTTTTTAGAAAAGGAGATGTAAAAAATGGCATTAGGAGGCGGTGTGTTTAGCGCACAAAATAAAATTTTACCTGGCACATATATCAATTTTGTAAGCGCGGCGAGAGCTTCGGCGATTGTGTCCGATCGAGGGATCGCGGCAATGCCCTTTGTCGGTGATTGGGGGCCGGAGGATCAGGTGTTTTCGCTGGATGCGGAAGAATTTCAAGCGAACTCTGCAACGTATTTTGGTTATGACGAAAAGCATCCGCAAACGCAGATGTTCCGGGAGTTGTTCTGTCATGCGACAAAACTTTATCTTTACCGTTTGAACAGTGGTACCGTCAAAGCAAGCAATACCTACGCAACCGCAAAATACGGCGGCAGCAGGGGGAATGCTTTGTCGATTGTAGTGCAGGACAGCCTGGAGGGCGGTTACGATGTGACGACGCTGCTTGACGGTGCCGAAATGGATATCCAGACCGTGGAAACGGCGGCGCAATTGGTCGACAACGATTATGTTACATTCAAAAAGGACGCCGCACTGACAGTATCAGCGGGCGAGCCATTGACCGGCGGCGGGGATGGCCAAGGCCGAACCGGTGACAATTACCAGAAGTTTTTGAAGGCAATCGAGCCGTATTCTTTCCACGCTTTGGGGTGCAACAGCGGCGAAAAAGAAGTGGTTGACCTGTTTATCGCGTTTACTAAACGGATGCGCGATGAGGTGGGCGCAAAGTTCCAA
>CATJNB010000184.1 GCA_949741605.1 uncultured Eubacteriales bacterium
CTTCGCGTCATGCCGATAATCAGGTTATTAACCGGGCTGTCATCAATGTAGATTTTGTCCTGATAACGGCAAACCGGCACCCCCGGCTTGCCCGGATAAGAGAAGCCACGTTCCGGGATTGCTTTGTACTGCTCCTTGATTTCTTTTAAGGTTGCAAACCGTTCCGAGCCTTTCTGATTGATGTTCAAATCCTTAAAATTCGTTTTCACCCGGTATAGAACCACCAGATCAAACAGCAAAATCCCCCCAATCAGAAATACATAGAACATCCAATACCGCCCCGAAAAGCGGAACGCATTTCCAATTCCCAGATCAAAAGTTGTACGAATTTCATTGATTGTGATAATTTGTACAAGTGTTTGAAACAGATAGTTACACAGGAAAAAGAAGAAAAGGCTGCAAACGCCCAAAACCGGCAATAAGATTTTCGAATTGCAAATCAAACGGTGTTCGGTCAAAAGTTCTTTTCCGGTTTTATTGATCTCATAGCTGGAGTCTGGTTTTTGGATTTTTCGATGCAGTTTGCGTATGAGCTTGTTCATGTGTTACCCTCCAAACGCGATATTTCCAACCACCCAATTGGCAATTGTGACCGCGCCGGCCACACAGACGCATCCGAGCAGTACCCACGGGAACGCCTTTTTCGCTCTCTGCCGCCCTTCTTCCCCGCCGACTGCCATCATGATCCCGTTGACAATCATGGCAACTGCGACCGCGATCCACACGTAGGGCTGGATATCGCCAAAAAAATTGTTAGCCGTGGTTTCCAGTTGTTCCATAGCGTTTCCGCCATTTTCACTCAATAACATAAATTCCATTGTGATGCTCCTTTCTGCAATAAAAAAACAGGACGCTTGACACATCCTGTTTACGTTTGGTTTTTTTGTTTTTTCCAGCGTTTTGCCAGTACCGCCAAAATGAATAAAGCTGCCACAATCACGACCGCCGCCCCCACGGATAATACCAGAACCGGCACGGAAAGTTTGGATTGGTCTAAGGCTTTGTACGTTACAATCCCTTCCACCTGATATTCGGTTTCGCCAGTTGGAAGGTCGGCTGTCGCGGCGTAAGCGGCAATCCCCCGGTACGTTTCTTTTTGAACATCCGGCAGGGATACGTCACCAGCAAAAACCGCTTGGCATTGAATGACATACCTCTCCCCATAGACAACCGCGTTTCGGCACAATTCTCCGTCCTTGGTATAAGGCTCGCCGTCCCACGCATAGCGGGTAAGCCGATAGCTTTCCGGGGATAAACCCAGCGATTGAAGAAGGTCATTTTCGTAACCGGACAACGCTGGAGTTTCCTCATTTTTTGGGATTTTCTTATCCCCCAGCAAATAATAATTCGCATCATACGTTGTCACGGTAATCGGGATTTTTACATCCTGCCGCCAGCGCCAATCCTGTACGGTTTCCATGCTTTGAAAGGGAAGGTTTGCACGTACCGTCTGTCCCGTGGCTTCGTCCCGGTACTCCACCCGTTTGGTATCACCGGCGGTTGGAACGCTGGTTTGAATCCGAAGTTCGTGTTAGAGGTCAAATGGATAAAGCGTCCGGTCTAGGCAGCGGAAATTCCTTCGGATTCAAACGTAATGTCTTGTAACTGCGCTGGAATATTCTGCCCGTCCCGTTCTATGGTGATCGTTTTCGGCGCATCCAATTCCTGCGAGGTCAGGCCGGGATAAGACACGGTTTCGGAAATTTCCTGCTGTTTGGTAACGGGTTGTTTGGAAATCACCCGGTATTGTACGTGCGCTTTCCCGAACAGCTTATCCCCTAACATCTTCTTTTCATCAAACAATCGGACAATTTGGGATTCCGATGTTCCCACAAATGAAAAAGGTTCCGTGTAAGTAATTTCTGTTGGGGAAACGACGCACAGGGATTCGGTTTCATATTGTCTCAGGTCATTCATCGGGTTACTGCAAGCGGTTAAAAGTGCTGTCCCACAAGAAGCAAGAAGAACAAGAAATATCCCTGTTTTGATCTTTTTCCACATTTTCAACATCATTTCCACCTCTTTTTCAACAGCAATAATACAAGCAATCCCATCCCTGACACACTCAATCCGGCAATGGCCAAATAAGTAACGGACAGATTATCCCCGGTTTTCGGATAGCCCGGATTTTTCGGGGTTCCCGTCAAACCAGTCCCGCCGCCGCTTGCCTGATATGTCGCGGTAATCCTGCCAATTTTCGCTTCGTTTGTCATAACCGCTTTCACAATTTCTCCATTTTCCCGAATCTCAAAGGGGAATGGGGTTGTATCCAGAACATAACCATACGGCGCATCAAACTCGCGGTAAAAATAGCTGCCAGTTGGCAACTGGAATTTTACAACACCATCCGAATCGGTACGGTCTTGCAGGATCACCTTGCCGGATTCATCCAGAATTTCTACCCCGCAATCGGGAATCAAAGTACCGTCCGAAACATCCTTTTTCGTCAGTTCCAAATAGCTGGGTAGCTTTTCGTTTGTCATTTCTGCCTTGACAATTTCCCCGTTTTCCCTGATGCTGAATGGGAAAGGCGTATTGTCAAGCCGGTATCCCTTTGGCGCGTCAAATTCCCGGTAGAAATAATTGCCCGCGGGTAATTGCTCGAACACAATCACGCCGTTTTCATCCGTGCGTCCCTGCCGGATTATTTTCCCGGATTCATCTAAAATTTCCACCCCACAATCGGGAATCAAGATACCGTCGGAAACGTCTTTTTTCGTCAGTTCCAGTTTACCATTGGCGGGTACGTTCGTCATAGTTGCTGTGACGGTATTCCCACTGCTTAAAATCTCAAACGGGACTGGCGTATCGTCTAATTGATACCCTTCTGGTGCCTGGCACTCACGATAAAAATATTTGCCCGGTGACAGGGTAAATGTCACTTTTCCTTTTTCGTTGGTATAGCTTTGGAATACCAGTTTCATATTTTCGTCCAGCACCTGAATCCCGCAGTTTGGAAGTGGGGTAGTGGCGGTCACATCCGTTTTTGTCAGTACCAGATAGCCCTTCTTCGGCGGGTCTGGCTTTGGTTTATGGGGTTTGTCTGGCTTCTCTGGTTTGGGCGGCTCCGGTTGCGGATATTCGGGCAGTTCGGGAGTACCGTCTGGACGGTTGAGCAACGTATCCTTATTGGTTCCAACTGCAATCACCGACAACTTTTTCTGCGCGATTTCATTCGGATAAAAGCGCAAGTCATATTCTTCCACATTGAGTATGTACCCCTCGCAAGTAGTCAGTTCCTTAACATAATAATCGCCAATCGGAAGGTCACAGGAATAGCCGATCATATTCCCCTGCTCGTCCAGCATTTTAGACGTGCCGTTGCCATTCTCGTCAAAAGAAAAAATACAAAGTAACGTGTCCGCTGGGACTAAGGCTGTGCCCGTAGCGTCATTTTTGATTTCCTTGCGATTATATAAACCGAACGTCACATCCTGAAACATTTCACTGGGCGTTTGTGCTAAATGCTCCATTTCATGTTCTGCATCCCACGCCCACACAAAATACCGGGTAAGGTCAATAGCAAACGTCCCCGTCGTTGGTTTGGGTTCTTGTGGCTCATCGGGATTTTCCGGCTGCTCAGGC
>CATJNB010000185.1 GCA_949741605.1 uncultured Eubacteriales bacterium
GTACGATCAGATACGAAAAAAATTGTCTTAATGGACAACAACATTCTTGCCAGTGAATATGGAATTTCACAACTGGAAAGCCTGATTGGTTCCGGCTATGCAATTGACCTGAATCAAGGCATGGACGCGCAACTTGTGAATGCGCGTATTGCTGAGATATTGGCCCGTCTGAAATGGATTCGCTTTATCCGTTTTTCGTGCGACCAAACCACGCAAATTGATGCGGTTTTGAGAGCGGCACAATTGCTGGAAAATCACGGAATAAAACCGTACCGCCTTTTTATTTATTTGCTTGTCACCAAGGATATTGAAAACGCAGCCGAACGTGTAGAGCGGTTAAAGCACCTAAAAGGAATTACAGTTTACGCACAGCCGGAACGTGATGAACGCAAAGGAATCATCCCAAACACACTCCAGAAAAAGTTTGCCCAGCGGTACATATACGGAAAGTGTTATCGGAAAGAAAGCTGGGATCAATATAAAATGCGCCATACAGAAAAACGGTTAAGAGAGGAAACAACATGAAATCAATATGGATATTACTGACGGTTTACCTAGTAATCGGCATAATCAAAAATGGATTTTCCCCTAAACTGTGGCGAAAGCATTAAAAGCAAACCGATACGATTTAAAGCACGTTGATCCCAAAATAAGAGGACATGCACAACGAAAAGTAATTCCCCTGCACACTGCTTGCATGGCTTTACATGTAGCAGAATATATGGAAATCCTTCTTTTAATCTTGATGATCGGATGGTTAATCTGTTTAGTCGTTTCTCTCGTGATAGGCTATGACATAATAAATTTTTAACGATTTGGGAGGGATGATGATGAAATCGCAACCATGTACGCAATGCCAAAAGAAAACCGCCGTGCTTATGCCTGTATGCCCGGAATGTATGAAAGCATCAGGCATGGGAGCGGATCAGAGAAACACGGCAGAAGAATTGCGGGATATTGCGCGGATTATTTCTATCACTGCTGACAGTGACGGAAATATCAAAGACGCATTAACCGGGATTTTAAATATTGCCGGTCGACTGGATGAAGAACGAAAGAATGATTGAACAGGAAAAATTATTTTCAGACAGCTGCCGTAAGGGTGTTCATATGTATGTAGAACATGATACCTCGGTGGATAAATGGATCAAACAGCACCATTATTTACATTCCACGCCTGCCGGGGCGATGCTAAGGCTTTGCTTCAAAAATCAAGCGGGAAATATAATGGGATGTATGATGTGGGGTCGTCCTACCAGCCGAAAGATTGACCAAACAAAAATATTAGAATTAACACGCATGTGTTTTTTGGACGATACCCCCAAATGTACAGAAAGTAAATGCTTGGGAATAGCCCGCAAGTATATTCGTAAGCACTACAATCAAATTAAAGGGCTGATTGCCTATTCCAGTACAGGGGCAGGACATGAAGGAATTATTTATCAGGCTGACAATTGGTATCCGCTCGGCGGTTCTAAGGGCGGAAATTGGGAAAGCCGGAAAGGAAGGGTAAACCGTGATATTTCAGAAAAAATTCGATGGACAAGAAGTCCGTGACAATACGCCATCACTTACCCACTTATCCCTGTTTTCCGGAATTGGCGGACTGGATTGTGCGGCAGAATTAGCAGGGTTTCAGACAGTTGACCAATGCGAATTTGCAGACTACCCATACAAGGTACTATGTAAACACTGGCCGGATGTTCCCAAATGGCGGGATATCCGCACTTTGACAAAGGAGGATTTTCATGCAAGAACAGGCTTACGAACAGTTGACATTATTTCCGGCGGGTTCCCCTGCCAGCCGTTCAGTGTTGCCGGGAAGCGCAGAGGCTGTGAAGATGACCGTTACCTCTGGCCGGAAATGCTTCGAGTTATCAAAGAAATCCGGCCCCGTTGGGTGCTTGGAGAAAATGTTGCTGGGTTCGTCAATATGGCACTCGACATTGCGCTTACTGATCTGGAAAGCGAAGGTTACGAAACAACGGCGTTTGTACTTCCAGCTTGTGGTGTCGGAGCACCGCACCAAAGGTACAGAGTGGCAATTGTGGGCTACTCCAAACACAATGGACTATCTGCCGCAGCGTTCCCCGGAATCATCGCGGAAAATGGTGGAGAAAAGCAAGAAGGGGTCAAAACGCCCGTCGAATTTACGGGAACAGGTAAACCCGGAAACCTGCCGGATGTGGCCGACACCAGTTTCAACGGATTGGAAACGGAGAGGACCGAACAGCAAACAGCAGGGGCTTCCAGAAATCGCAAGAATGTATCCCACCCCGACAACGGGAGCGGGGCTTTGCGGCGGTTCGGGGAACTATCAACAGTTGAAAGCGCTAGAACAGTCAGGACAGATCACAGCAGAGGAACGCCAGAGTATGTCGGCGGGAAATGGTGGGCAGCTGAACCCAACGTGGGTCGAGTGGCTTATGGGGTTCCCCATCGGGTGGACAGACTTAAATGTTTAGGGAATGCTGTCGTTCCTCAACAGTTTTATCCAGTATTCCAGAAGATTGCAGAAATAGAAAGGGGTGATTTCCCA
>CATJNB010000186.1 GCA_949741605.1 uncultured Eubacteriales bacterium
TTAAAAAATATTACGCCAGTGCAAACGATCAGGACGATTTGATTTCCATTGGCACCATTGGGCTGATTAAAGCGGTTGATTCGTTTGATTATGGGAAAGGAATCCGGTTGTCGAGTTATGCGGCACGGTGTATTGAAAATGAGATTTTAATGTTTTTCCGTAGTATGAAGAAGTCGGCACAGGATGTGTCCATGAATGAACCCATTGACAGCGATAAAGACGGCAATGCGCTCACGCTCATGGATACTATGGCGGTCGAGGATGATATTGTCGATGATTTGGACAGCAAAATGAAAATAGAACAGATGAAACGGTATCTGGTAGAGGAATTGACCCCCCGCGAACAACGGATTTTACGCCTGCGGTATGGTTTGACACCGGGCGCAAAGCCCATGGCTCAACGGGAGGTTGCGGCAAAAATGGGGATTTCAAGATCGTATGTATCTAGGATTGAGAAAAAAGCGTTATCTAATCTTCAGAAACGGTTCCGGGAAGGATGAGAAAAGCCCTCTGTCGATTTGAACAGGGGGCTTTTCTGATGCTTCTGAAATCGAGTTATAAATGGGGAAGAGTTTCCCGGTAGTTCCGCAATTCTTCCTCGCTGGTGTGAGATATAATTTCATCCAGTATGGACAAGAGCTTCGACCTGTCTTTGGGCAAAGACCCCTGAAGCGGAATGGCATTGGAAGCGCCCAGTGCTGCAAACCATACCGGGATTTCCAAATTTTCTACCAAAGTTTTTAATTCCTGATATTTTTCTATTTCGGTCGATTCTTTCCAGTTCCCTGCTTGGATTTCTGCATAAAGTCTGGAATCTGGATAAATGGTGAGCATATTTGCTCCAATCCTTTTGGGATGCAGCTCATTACAAAGCGTGGCAGTTTGTTTTGCTCCTTTTTTGCCGTTGCCAGCACCGGAAATACCGACCAGATAAAAGAAATGGTACTCGATTCCCGCTTGGTCCAGCCGCTGTCCCTGCAAAAGGATGTCTTGGGACTGATAGCCTTTGTCCATAAAGGCCAGCGCTTCGTCATCGCCTGTTTCCATGCCAATGGTCAGGCCGTTATATCCGGCATGTTTTAGTGCCAATAGTTCCTGATCGGTTTTGGAAGCAATATCAGTGATCCGCGCAAAACATCCAATGGTCTGGATGGATGGAAGATATTTTTGGATTCGTCCAGCGATAGACATAAGACGCTCATAGTGGAGTACAAACGGATTTGCCCCAACTAAAAAGGCACGTTGGATGCGTTCTGGACTGGGGAGCCCTTGCAGCCGGGCTGTTAGCCTAGAAACAGGGTCTGTACTCCAAAGCTGTGCTTCCTGTAAGTCGCTTTCTATCTCCTCAAAGGGTGACATTCTGAAAGGGAACGGCAAATCATGATAGAGGGTACAAAATTTACAGGTATGATGCGTGCATCCCACAGTGGCCTGCAAAAGCAGGGAGGACGCCTCATAAGGGGGACGCCAAACGGTTCCGGTGTAGTGCATCTGTTATCTCTCCTTTTCTTGATTGGATAGTTTCATTATAATCCTGTACCATCTTTTTACAAGTACGGTACTTTTTTATAGTATCTATCTTTAACAGTCTGCCTTGATTTTTGGGATCTTCCTATGCTATCATCAAGAGAAAAAGGAGCGGGATCATATGAAAAAAAGTCCACGATCCATAGAACGCTGTAAAGCAGTATCTATGGTACAAAAAATTTTGGGAGGAAAATGGAAAATTGAAATCCTGTTTTATATTGCGTTTCGGGATGTCCACCGTTTTGGTGAGTTGCGTAGATGTCTCGGAGACATTACGGAGTCGAGTTTGACAAAACAATTGCGTGCGTTGGAAAGCGACGGCTTCCTTTCCCGGCATGATTATCAGGAGATTCCACCGCATGTGGAATATACGCTCACAGATTTAGGAAAAAGTTTTCTTCCTGTTTTGGAACATATGAAACAATGGGGGGAAGAAAATTTGTAGGTCGGTGGCGTGTTATCTGCAAGCCTTGACTTTTTTTGTATTTTATCTTAAAATAGAAAAACAAAACGCCGCAAGGGGGAGCCGGCGGAAAGAAGGGATGGAAAAGCACTTGGAAGAAAAAAATGAATCGGAATTTTCCCGTACCAGGCTTTTGCTGGGCGGGGATGGTATGCGCCGGCTGGAAGGTGCCAAAGTAGCGGTTTTTGGAGTTGGAGGCGTGGGGTCGTATGCAGTCGAAGCGTTAGCGCGCAGCGGGGTTGGAAGCCTTGTGCTGGTGGATGCTGATGTGGTGAGTGAGAGCAACATTAACCGCCAGTTGGTGGCGAATTATAAAACGGTAGGGCTTGCGAAGGTGCAGGTAGCAAGGGAACGGGTGCTGGACGTCAACCCCCACGCACAGGTCACGGTACATGAAGTATTCTTTACCAAGGAAACAGCGCATTTTTTTGATTTTTCGGGATATTCTTATATCATTGACGCCATTGATACGGTATCCTCCAAACTGCTTTTGATTGAGATGGCAAAAAAGGCAGGCACGCCGATTATCAGCAGTATGGGTGCGGGCAATAAGCTCGACCCCACGCAGTTCCAAGTGGCAGACATTTCTGAAACATCGGTTTGCCCACTGGCGCGGGTGATGCGCCAGGAGCTACGCAAACGCGGGATTGAGCATGTAAAAGTGGTATATTCGCAGGAGAATGTGAAAAATCCTGATCCAAACGAACCGCAGGAACCCCTTCCTCCCGGCAAACGTGCTACCCCCGGCAGTGTTGCTTTTGTACCTTCTGTGGCTGGGCTCATTGCCGCTGGCGAGGTTATCCGCGAACTGGCCCATATGAATGCTACAAAAAAATAGGAATGGCAAGCATACGGTTTCGTATGCTTTTTTCTTTGCCAAAACAAAAAATTGTTTGCATTTTTTGGAGAAATATGGTAAAATAACCGTACAAATGTTTTAGGAGGAATGGATATGGCATATATCATCGACCGCGTGACCATACGTACTAACAATTCAGAAGAAGGATGCGAGAAAATCAAAGGGCTTTGGCAGGATGTAATGAGTGGGAAAATCCCGCTGATGTTTGACAGTGAACATAAGTTTCAGGAAAAGCGGTGTCCGGTCGCGGAATACAGCAATTATGAGGCTGGCGAAACAGGGGCCTATGACTTGAGTATTCTTGGGGTGACAGCAGATTTTTTCCAACATCTGGAACAGGAAGCGCAAAACGGACACTATATCAAATATGAGGAGCGGGGCGAACCTGATCAAATGGATGCCCTCATTTGTAAGGCATGGCAGCGGGTCTGGGAGGATCACAAAAAGGGGACGCTTGCCCGTACCTTTACGAGAGATTATGAAAATGCAGTCCCGGCGGAATATACTAAGGATGGTAAGCTGTACGTTTGTCTGTACATTGCCGTATCGTGAGGGAAAATATGTCGAAAACCATTTTATTTGTCCTTCTCGACCCATATGCAGACTGGGAAGCCGCTTATCTTTCATCGGCAGTACGGATGCTCGCCCCTGATACCTATACCATCCGGACCGTTTCTTTGCATAAGGGAGAGGTGGAGTCCATGGGAGGGTTCCACACCCAAGTAGACTTTGATCTGGATACCATGCCTGCGGATTATGAAGCGTTGGTGCTGATCGGCGGGATGAGCTGGCGCACGCAAGAGGCGAGGCAGATTCAGGCACTGGCAATGGCCTGTGTGCAA
>CATJNB010000187.1 GCA_949741605.1 uncultured Eubacteriales bacterium
ACACATTCCGACTGGCGCAGGCGCATGAGTTCATTTGCCGTGAGAAGCGGACGTTCCTCATACTGTTCGCTCATGCTTTTGTGCAGGGAAAGAACGGTTCCCGACCGGCTGACGTTGATTGCGGTGCGGTTTCCGAGGGATTCTGAAAATTCCTTTGCTGTCCCTAAATCGTCCGTTTTAATGTAAATTTTGTTGCCGCAGTTGCCCACAATCGTCTTGCTGTCCTCGCCGTAAAGCTGCTCTAATTGGGCATACGATTGGATCACCAGATTAAACCGGATTTTTCGTCCCAAGCAAACCGTGATGATGTTCGCCATCCCTTCAATGGCCGGCAATAGCGATAGGTAATCCTTTGAAGCAATCTCCGGATTTTCCCCCGCTTCACACCGTGCGTGCAAGTTTCCCCGCACACGGCGTTCCATCGGTTTTGAGAAAGTCACAAATAGATATCGTTTTCAGGGTTTAGCTGCATTTCAGATAAGAGGTAATCCTGCGATTTTTCGCAGAACATTCAACTTTTTCCATTGCTGTGGTTTTAGGTTTAATGATTGCATATATTCCTGTATCGTTTCGTTATCCGTTGCGTGAATCAGAATATGAACTGCTTCACAAATTAAGATCAGATTATCATAACAGTCTGTCCCACCTGATTTTCTGGGTACTTTATGATGACAATGTATCTCTCCAATCTCCCGCTTTTGTTTTGTAACATCACATTTTCCCTGTTGGGCACAATAAAGCGCCAGCCGGTTATTGTTAAATTCCACACTGGCATATGCCACAGGATTCCACATTAGAAAGTGCAGAATTCTCATATCAATCTTAGTAAGATTTTTATGAATACTCTCCCTGCCTTTCGGGGTATATTGATTCACTTCCCTGCGTTTATACAGAGGCGCTTTTGTCTGAACATATCCTATGGGTATCAAAGGGTGTTCATGGATGTAACGGATTTGCTTACTCATCCCATACTTTTGCGCAATGAATAGCGGGAGTTGTCCTCCCTTTTTCTGCAATCGTCCTCTTAATCTGTTCTTCATGGTTCGAATAATAGGAAAGGCTATTTTACGCATATCTCTACTGATATGCGTAGCAAAGCAATAGTAATTATGTACACCTGATACATAGGCGTTATACGCTCCTATCGCTTTGTATTCCTCATTTCTGTCAGACGGGCACTGAATTTGCATAATCATTTCCCGTGCCCGCAGTTTTACACATTTGACCGCTTTATCACTCATGTGGGATTCTACTGCATATTTTGCCTTATGGTTACTCTGTTTTCCTTTTTTCACAGCTTTCAGTTTGAATCCGAGAAATTCCGAATACCTCTTTTTGAGGTTTACAATCTTGGATTTTTCGGTACTGATTTCCAAATTAAGACGTTCTTTCAGCCATGATTGTACGGCGATGAAAATTTTTTCTGCATCGCTTCTTTTCCGGCAAAATATTTTAAAATCATCTGCGTAACGGACAATATAACATTCCTTGAGGTTCGAATGGTTTCGAAGCATTTCATACTTTTGTCCTTTGTCGATCACGCCATTGTCCGAACGCACATATTCCCGATGATTTCTTGTGGGCATATTTTCCCACTGACTGCTAACCCACCAATCCAATTCGTTAAGAACGATATTGGACAATAATGGAGAAATGATACCGCCTTGGGGCGTTCCTTTTTCTGGAAATCCAATTCCTGCAACTTCTGCCTTCAGCATAGCGGAAAGGATGCTCAGTACACGTTTGTCTTGTATTCCGATTGCCCACATTTGTCTGAGTAATTTCCCATGACTGACATGATCAAAGAATCCTTTAATGTCGATGTCTACCACAAAATGCAAACCACGTTTTTGTATCATGGAATAACACTGTGCCAAGGCATGTTCTGCACTTCTGTTCGGTCGAAAACCATTACTTCTTTCATGAAATTTGGCTTCACAAATCGGCTCCAGAATTTGCAGAAAACATTGCTGGATAAGACGGTCAGCAATCGTAGGGATTCCCAGCGGTCTGACTTTTCCGGTATCGCCTTTGGGGATTTCTACCCGGCGTACCGACTGCGGCCGGTAATACTCCAACCGCCGTTTTACATAACGAATGAGATTTTCATTGATAAATCCAGACAGATAACGAATCGTTTTTCCGTCCGTACCCGCTATTTTACTGCCTCTATTTTTGCTGATATTTCGATATGCACATAGGATATTCTCATCCATTTCCACCCACTGCATGAGCTGGGTAAACGATTTATTTTCTTTACTTTTTGCATAAAGAGTATCCTGTATTTTCTGCAAATCAAAATATTCCGCATGACGTAACTTTTGCTTCTTTTGCAGCCTGTTTCCTGTCATAGTCGGCTCACTCCTTTTAAGAAGTTTGCCTTTCTTAGTCTTACTCGAACCTATGATTACGATATCTTTTATCTTGTTCTCAAAATCGACTTGCGGCCATCCCTCCACTGTGTTATCCACAGCTTCTCAGGTACTGTGCCGCTGCTCTCAGCCGGATAAAATAAAGTTCCCTCAAAGTCCTTTTTACAATTTGCTTTGTTTCCTTTATACCACTTCTCAGCCCGCAATCGCTCTGTGTCCCGACCTTTCCACGTTCCGATATTCCTATCTTTGCATATCCCCTTAGGTGTCCCCTTTAAGCCAGTGTACTTTTGAGATGCCTGTAACATCCCAGGGACTTTCATAGTAACGATTTTTACTCATCCCCATACGCACCGCCCTAGGCGGCAACCGCATTTCTGTGGCTCATTCGTCTTGACCTGTACATTCTCACCATAGACATTTTATAGACCCCCGGCGTATCATCTGCACATCCCACCTCTGGAACGCTTTCCTCGACTTACTCGTTAGGACAAACTTCCGCCGACTTCTGCGAGCTCTCAGACACTCAGCAAATTGCGTTGCCTCATGCCCGTCGCAGTCTTAGGGCAGGCGTTTCCGGGCGTTACTCCTTCATTCCATCTGTCAGAATACCAGTTCTATGAAACTGATTTTTATAAGCTCCTTTCCTTCTTCCTTTATTTCAGCTTCACGTCTAACCTTTTCAGTTAGAAACGTGTCGCACCGTTGCCAAACTCGTCCAGTAAAAAAATCACTTCCCGCTTGCACGTCCCGGACTGGCTTTTCGTCGCGCTTTTGGCCAACACAAAATATAGCTGCCGGATAAAAACGCTGGCAATAAAATGGTTGCTTCGGTCATAGTCCGGGATGCTCAAAAAGACTGCAACCGGCTTTTTCCCAAAACCAATGTCACGCAGTTCAAAGGAATTTTCAGCGGTCATTTTAGAGATATTCTCAAAGGTGAAAATCGTAAGTTTGGAGAGGGTGTTTGAGAAAATACTTCCTTTGGTGCGATCCCCCGCCATGCCAATCGACGCATATTTGAGTTTGGCGCGGTCAAGGTCGGGACGTTCGTTAAAGTATACATCCAGAGCCGTTGTCACACCGTCTTTCATTTTGATGTTTGCCAGCGTCGAAAACGTATTGAGAATCGAATACATATTGATCTTTTTCTCATTTCGGTTTGTAGGCTGGAAGGTCTGCTCCGGCAGCGCATAATTTTGTGCGAGCTTGGGATTTTTCTGCCAATTGTCCCGCACCTGCTTCTGTACCTCTGGGGCAAGTTTCAAAAAGGCCGCCTGTTTTTCCGGGAACCGTTCTTTCTCCCGTTCGTTTTCCTGCTCGTCGGCACTCAGGCAGTCGGCAACATGGGCAAGAATCAGGGCGGTCAACAGGTAAGTAGAATTATTCGCCCAAAATTCGTTATCCCCGCCCGCCGCGTTCGGATTGAAAATCGAGAAACAAAAACTGCTGCAAAGAAGTTCCGCTTCTGCATAGTCCCCTTTTTTATACGCTTCTATCACAAGCTGCAACGGGTTAAACCCCATGGAATCCGCAGGGTCGGTCAGGTTCAAAACGTGTACCTCATAACCCCGATCTTCCAAAGTTTTGTAACTGGATTTTGCAAGTTCGAGCTTGGGATCAATCAGGACAAGCGACGCTTTTTGCTGTGCGCGGCTGTAAATATCAATGGTCGGAAACACAAACGTTTCTCCCTTGCCGCTTCGCGTCATACCGATAATCAGGTTATTAACCGGACTGTCGTCAATGTAGATTTTATCCTGATAACGGCACACCGGCACCCCCGGTTTGCCCGCATAAAAAAAGCTGCGTTCCGGGATCGCTTTATACTGCTCCTTGATTTCTTTTAAGGTGGCAAACCGTTCCGAGCCTTTCTGATTGATATTCAAATCCTTAAAGTTCGTTTTCACCCGGTATAAAATCAGGGCATCCAATAGGAAAATCAGCACAATCAAAAATCCATAGAACAGCCAATATTGCCCCGAAATCCGGAATGCATTGCGGATTCCCATATCAAAAATTGTACGAATCTCATTTATTTTGATAATTTGTATAAAAATCTGAAAAACATAGTTGCACAGAAAAAAGAAGAACAGGCTGCACCCGCCCAAAACCGGAAATAAGATTTTCGGATTGCAAATCAAACGGTGTTCGGGCAAAAGTTCTTTTCCGGTTTTATTGATCTCATAGCTGGAATCTGGCTTTTGGAATTTCTGTGCAAAAAATCTCCATATCCACCTTCTCATGGTTTACCCTCCAAACGCGATATTGCCAACCACCCAATTGGCAATTGTAACTGCACCAGCTACACACACGCATCCGAGCAGTACCCACGGGAATGCCTTTTTTGCTCTCTGCCGCCCTTCTTCGCCGCCGACTGCCATCATGATCCCGTTGACAATCATGGCAACCGCAACCGCAATCCACACATAGGGCTGAATATCGCCAAAAAAATTGTTGGCCGTGGTTTCGAGTTGCTGCATAGCGTTATCACCTGTTTCACTTAATAACATAAATTTCATTTATGACACTCCTTCCAAAATAAAAAAACAGGATGTTTTAACCATCCTGTTTACACTTGTTTGTTTTCTTTTTTGCGGCGTTTTACGAATACCAGTAAAATCAACAAAGCTGCCATAATCACAACTGCCGCCCCCGCAGACAATACCAGAAGCGGGACAGAAATTTGCGATTTTTCTAAGGATTTGTAGGTAACAATCCCTTCCACCTGATATTCGGTTTCCCCGGTTGGAAGGTCAGCCGCTGCGGTGTAGACCGCAAGTCCCTGATACGTTTCTTTTTGAACATCAGGCAGGGGGATGTTGCCCGAAAAAACCGCCCTGCACGCAATCACATACCGTTCCCCATACGCCGTTGCATTGCGGCATAATTCCCCGTCTTTGCTATAAGGCTCCCCGTCCCACGCATAGCGGGTAATCCGGTAGCTTCCCGGGGATAAACCGAGCGATTGTAACAGGTCAGTTTCATAGCCGGACAATGCAGGGGTTTCCTCATTTTTAGGGATTTTCTTATCTCCCAAAAGATAATAATTCGCGTCATACGTTGTGACGGTAATCGGGATTTTCACATCCTCCCGCCAGTGCCAGTCTTGTACGGGATTCATACTCTGAAACGGCAAATCTGCATATACCGTCTGCCCTGTGGCTTCGTCCCGGTACTCCACACGTTTGGTGCCGCCAGCAGTCGGGATACTGGTGGTATATCCAAAACTGGTGCTGGATGTCAAATGAATAAAGCGTCCGGTTTCCGCCCCCTGTGTTCCTTCGGATTCAAACTTGACCTCTTGCAAAGCTACCTCAACGCTTTGCCCGTCCCGTTCCACGGTGATCGTCTGTGGCGCATCCAATTCCTGCGAGGTCAGGCCGGGATAGGAAACGGTTTCGGAAATCGTTTGCTGTTTTAGAACAGGCTTTTGAGAAAGAACCCGATACTGGACATGGGCTTTCCCAAACAGCTTATCGCCTAACATCATCTTTTCATCAAACAAATGGGAAATTTGAGATTCTGACGTTCCCACAAAAGAAAAAGGTTCGGTGTAAATAAATTCTGTTGGCGAAACAACCGACAGCGACGGAGTTTCATATTGTTTGAGGTTGTCCATTGGACTGCTGCAAGCGGTCAAAAGTGCCGCGCCA
>CATJNB010000188.1 GCA_949741605.1 uncultured Eubacteriales bacterium
CCCGCAAAAATAACAACCAGTTAGAAGTCATCAAAATCAAACAGGAAGCCGCCGCAGACGGCGTTGTCCTGATGTAAGAAAGGGTAAGGTGAGAATATGTCACAAGTAACAGGAATCGGAACAAGCTGGAACCTGCCGAACTACGCAGGCGAGCTCTTTACAGCCGATCCCACGCAAACCCCGTTTTTGTCCATGATCGGCGGCTTGACTGGGGGAAAGCAGACCGATAATTTTGAATTTCCAACGGCAGTGCTCTACGATTTTCCAGAGGCTTCGCAGCCGGAGATTTCGGAGAGCGCATCCGCAACGGCACCGGCGGCGAGCCACATTGCAAGAACGCAGGAGAAAAATGTGGTGCAAATCCACCAAGAAGTGATTGACCTGACTTATGCCAAGCAGAGCAATTCCGGCCGGATGTCCGGTTTGAATACAGCCGCACAAACCGCAAATCCCGGCGACGAAAAAGCGTGGCAGATTCAGCAAAAGCTAATCAAGATTGCCCGTGATGTTGAGTTTTCCTTTATCCAGGGTACATACCAGGCATCCACAGCGGCGAATGTTGCCAATAAAACCCGCGGGATGCTGGAACTTTGCACGTCGGATACTGGGACTTCCATTGCAGCGGCAGATGCGGCCCTAAATAAAACTCTGCTCGACCAGCTTTTCCGCGAGATGGCAGACCACGGCGCGTACTTCGGCAAGATGGTGCTGTTCTGCGGCGC
Source organism: uncultured Eubacteriales bacterium (assembly GCA_949741605.1). Classification (GTDB taxonomy): domain Bacteria; phylum Bacillota; class Clostridia; order Oscillospirales; family Acutalibacteraceae; genus UMGS1071. The sequence continues at coordinate 723 of CATJNB010000188.1, forward strand.
GTACCAAAAACAGATGATTACCAACCTGTACGCCGAGCAGTTTAAGGCCAATATGCAGACCACCCAAAACGTCGGCGGGATGAACATCACCGAAATCGAAACCGACTTCTTTAAAATGGGCGTGGTGTGGGATCGGTTCATGCCAAACGATTCCATTTTGGTGGCCGATATCGCGCATATCGCTCCGATATTTCAGGCGGTACCCGGTAAGGGCGTGATGTTCGAGGAACCGTTGGCCAAAACCGGTGCGTCGGATAAGATTCAGATTTACGGTCAGGTTGGTTTGGCGCACGGCCCTGCATTTTTACACGGTGCGATTACCGGATTGAAAACAGCCTAAGAAAGGTAAGGTGACAGAATGTTTCAGGTAAGCAAGAAACCGAATACCCCCAATATGATCTGGGACGCGAACCAAAATAGCCCGCTTTGCAAGTTTGTGGACGGTTTTTTGGAAACGAAAGACAAGAAGCTTGCCGACCGTCTGAAAGCGTTAGGGCACACCGTAACGGAAATCAAGGAGCAAGGCGGTGAAGCAAATGGTGGAGCAGGTTAAGGACCGTCTGCAATCCTTTGGATACGAGTTGCAGGAAGGGGACGAGTTTTCCCTAAACTTTTGTGTTCAGAAGGTGGAGAACACCATCAAGAATGACTGTAATGTTCCAGCGGTTCCGGAAGGCCTCAAGAATATTGCCGTTGATATGGCGGTTGGCGAATTCTTAACAGCAAAGAAGACGTTTTCTCCAAACAGCATCGCCGGGCTTGATTTTGATGCTGTAGTCAAGCAGATTCAGACAGGCGATACCAATACCGTATTTGCAGTTGGGGAAGGAAGTTTGACCGCTGAACAGCGTCTGGATAATTTTTTGAATTATCTGCTGACATACGGCAGGGAACAGTTTTCCTGCTATCGGAGGATTCGATGGTGAATGCGAGGAAAGCAGCCAGAAAAGCCATTGAAAGCACGTATGAAGGTGTGTGTGATGTCGTAGAATACGGCGATATTCTGGATGAGCAAACAAAAATAACCAGTCAGGGAGAGATTGTTGTTTTGGAAGGTCAGCCCTGTAAGCTGTCCTTTGAAACCATATCCGCGGCAAGTCAAAGCGATACGGTAGCGTCTGTTTCTCAACGAACCAAGTTATTTATCTCGCCGGAAATTACGGTGAAGTCAGGTTCTAAAATCGTTGTGACGCAGAATGGGATCACCACCGAGTATGCGGCAAGCGGGGAACCGGCGGTTTATTTTTCGCATCAGGAAATCATGCTGGAACTGTTCCGGGGGTGGATATAATGGCAAAATGGGGGAACTGCGACTTCTCTGGATTTAAAAAATTGGCAAAACAGTTTGACAAACTTACACCAAATCAAAAGGATGAATTCTACACGAGTTGTTGTAAGGCGCTTGCTGCACGGCTGTTGGCGGCTGTGATACCGAGAACGCCTGTTGGACAATATCCGGCAACTTCAGGGAAGCAAGGCGGTACTTTACGTCGTGGGTGGACATCAAAAACAGCGGGAGGCAGTGCCGCCAGTGCAGCCGCATATGCCCAGAGCTTGCAGGTGAAAAAGATTGGCAGTATGTATCAGGTGGAAATCGTTAATCCAGTCGAATACGCTTCCTATGTGGAGTACGGTCATCGTACCGCAAACAAAACAGGTTGGGTAGAAGGAAAATTCATGCTGACGCTTTCTGAACAGGAATTACAAAAGATCGCCCCAAAGGTACTGGAAAAGAGGCTGGAAGCGTATTTAAAGGAGTGTTTCGGCGGTGATTGATAATTTGATTGGCGGGATTGCCCGGCAGCTGCATGAACGGTTCGGGGAGACATACACCATTTATCAGGATCAGATCCCGCAAGGTTTTCGCGAACCTTGCTTTTTTCTTATGATGATTGGGACATCGGTCAGCCCCATCCCCAATGGTCGGTATGCTGGGAAGTATGCCTTAGATGTTCACTATTTTCCAAAACGGAAAGGGAAGCACGGCGAGCTGTTTTCCATGTCCGAACAGCTTATGGATTTATTGGAATGCGTGACGCTGCTGGATGGAACGAAATCCCGCGGTTTCAACTTGCACAGTGAAGTGGCAGACAATGTGCTGCACGTGCTGGCAGAATATGAAATCCGATGGGCAGACAGCGTACCGCAAGACATGATGGAACAGGTAGATGTGACAACGAACACACAGAAAGGAGAACGTAATGGCAGTAAAGGTAAAAATTGATACCAGCGCGCCCGAAAAGAGGTTCACCAAAGATCAACTGCTGAAAGCCACGAAATATGGAGGCCAGCGGGATTTACTCAATGCGCTACTGACCGACAGAAAAACATACACGCTAGCTGAGGTTGAAAAGCTAGTACAGGAATTTTTGAAAAAGGAGATGAAGGCATAATGGCACTTGGAGGCGGCGTATTTACTGCGCAAAATAAAGTGTTGCCTGGTACCTATATCAATTTTGTGAGCGCGGCAAGGGCTTCGGCAACCCTGTCTGACCGAGGGATTGCGGCAATGCCATTTGTCGGGGACTGGGGTCCGGAAAATGAAGTATTCCTTTTAACAGCGGACGAGTTCCAAAGCAATGCAACGAAATATTTTGGGTACAACGCAATTCACCCGCAAACGCAGATGTTTCGGGAACTGTTCTGTCACGCGACCAAATTATATCTTTACCGTTTGAACAGCGGGACAGTCAAGGCGCAAAATATCTATGCAACGGCGAAATATGGCGGCAGTCGGGGAAACGCTTTGTCGATTGTGGTGCAGGACAGCCCGGCAGGCGGCTACGATGTGACTACTCTGCTCGACGGTACAGAAATGGATGTCCAAACAGTGGAAACGGCGGCAGAACTTATTGACAACGATTATGTAACATTCAAAAAAGATGCTGTATTGACGGTATCAGCGGGTACAGCA
>CATJNB010000189.1 GCA_949741605.1 uncultured Eubacteriales bacterium
CACGTACTGGACGGCTGCCAATTAAAACATTCAAGTTTTCGCCCTCAATCGCCTTTGCCAATGTTTTTGACATTTGTTCCGTTCCAAGATGGGGCAGCAAATCGGTCACACAAAACTGTGGTTCTCCCGGTTCCTCCCCTAAACGGATATCTATATACGTACCATCTTGGCGCACAATCCGACCATGCATCGCAAGTGGGATGGTAGTCCACTGATACTTCTTAATGCCGCCATAGTAGTGGGTTTTAAACAACGCCATATCATTAGCTTCATATAACGGATACGGCTTTAAATCAAGACGCGGAGAATCGACATGGGCCGCAGTCAAACGCACACCATCCTGACACCCATTTTCCCCAATCACAGCTAAAATCAAAGCTTTATTACGATTATTATAATAAACCTTATCACCTGCCCGATAACTCTGGTTCCTGTCAAACTCCACAAAACCAGCCTTCTGAGCCTGTGCTATTGTAAAAGTCACAACTTCCCGTTCTGTTTTTGACTGATCCAGAAAGGCTTTGTAACCCTCACAAAAAATATCTGCTTTATCTACTTCCTCATCGGTTACAGCAGTAAAGCCATTCTTCCGAGAAATCAAAAGTTCTTTTGTGAGTGCCTCAACATCAATTTGACCATCGTGCAATTGTTTTTCTTCGTTCATCCCTGCGATGACACCTCCGATTCATGTCCTGTATAAAGTTTTTTATACGTCTCGTAGGCTTCCATAACATTTTTCACATATGCTTTGGTTGCCGGATACGGTATGTAATCCAATGTTTTTCCATCCGCAGAATACGTAGAATCTGCTAGCCATTTCTCAACAATCCCCGGACCTGCATTATAAGCACACAAGGCTGTTTCCACGCTACCAAAACGCTCGATGTTCCACGCCAAATATTTACATCCATACCGAATACTGATTTCGGGTTTTTTGAGATCCTCTTTGATATAAATCTCATCGGAAGGGACCATGGTCTGAACCCATTCAAAGGTAGAAGGGGTCATCTGCATAAGTCCGAGTGCGCCAACCTGCGATTCTGCTTCAGGATCAAACTTACTTTCCACCTTGATAACCGCATAAACCAACTCAGGTTCCAGATAATTCTTTGTAGCTTCTGGCACGACAATGTCGTTATATTCTTCTGGATACATCATTTTTTTAATAATTACATTATTGGGGCTAGAGATTAATGGTTCTACCCCATTGTTCCGAACAGCAGTTAGAAAAATCACCGCCAAAATCCCGCCGATTACTAGTAAAATACAAGGGATCCCAATTTTAAGGATTTTTTCGGTACGGGTCAACAGACGCCCTGAAGGTTTATGGGGATATTTTTTGTGTACCTGTGAGGTAGCCCTAGCCATCTCCATTGACCCAACCAATTTCAATTTTGTACGTTGTCTCTGCATATTCCTTAATATCACTCCTCTACCCCACGTATTATTTGCCGGATCTGACAAGATAATTCACAGGCATCCAATGTGCCATCCAAACAAATATCAGCACGTTCTCTATAAAAAGTATCATCTGGCTGAGCCTGCATCCTAGCTTTGGCTAAAGATTCTGTAAGATGGTCGCGCTGTATAATCCGCTGCAATCTTAGGGCAGCTGGCGCCAATACTACCAAAATCTGGTCACAAAAAGTATCTGCCCCTGCTTCGAATAATAACGGGGCATCCAAAACCAAAAACGTGTGACCCTGTTCGTGACAATGTCTGATTTCCTGCTCAATACGGCGGCGAATCCACGGATGAGTAATCCCATTGAGTGTTTGGGTGTTTTCCGTAGACGAAAATGCTTTTTCTGCTAATTTCGTCCGATTCAGGGCACCGTCCTGCTCAAAGATTCCATCGCCGAATTGCTGCCGTAAATCCTCAAGACATGGGATACAGTCAGTCGTTACCTGACGGGCAATCTGATCACAGTCCAGAACTGTACATCCTTGTCGGCGCAGTTCGGCAGCAACCGTCGATTTTCCAGCACCAGTCGGACCAGTAAGTCCAAAGATATAGTCAGGCAAGAGAAATCACCTCAAATCCAGCCGCACGGATCAAACGGTTATATACAGCCAGTCCAATCCCGGTTGGCTGTGGACAGCGTGCATAGATCAAAGAAACATTCTGGCCATCCAGTTGACGTAGTGCATCAAACAAATCCCTAGCCTGTCCAGAATCGTCCTGAATGGAACCATAGGTAACTGTTTGCACTTGTAATCCTGATTCTTCCCCAGAAAAACAAAGTGCTGCGGTTTCTGGAGAAGAATGTGCGTTGACATAAGCACAATACTGTTCATAACTGCCATCCAATAAAACTAACCGTGCTTTGGGCGCATAATGTTTATATTTCATTCCCGGTGAGGAAACTTTCCCCCCCACTTCTACTGGATGGCAAACAGCTCGATCAATTTCTACCTGTCCCAAAAGTTCTTGCAGTTGTTCATAAGTCACAGCACCCGGACGCAGAAGCCTAGGTGGACACACAGTTAAATCCAGTACCGTGGATTCCACTCCCACCTCACAGGCACCACCATCTAATACAGCGTCAATCCGGCCATTCAAATCTTCCCATACATGTTGTGCAGTAGTGGGGCTTGGACGTCCAGAGCGGTTCGCCGAGGGAGCCGCTAACGGAGTCCCAGCTGCACGGATTACTTCCTGTGCAATCGGATTCGAAGGAAAACGCACCGCTACAGTGTCCAGCCCCGCACTTACCACATCTGGCACCTCATTGGACTTTGGAAAGATTAGCGTCAGGGAGCCAGGCCAGAATGTTTTCATAAGGAGTTTAGCAGTTGATGAAATTTGTCTGGTTAAACGTTCCAATTGGACGAGATCACAGATATGGACAATTAATGGGTTGTCCTGAGGGCGACCTTTGGCCTGAAAAATTTTTGTGACTGCGGTTTCATTCCAGACATCAGCAGCCAGTCCATACACTGTTTCCGTTGGGATCGCTACCAATCCGCCCTGCTTCAAAATTTGACCAGCTATCTGCAAAGCATTGGGATCGGATACTTTGATCTGTTTGGTTTCCATATCACTCTACCATTCTACATATTACCATAAACCTTATTGGTTATCAATAGTATCTTTCAGTTTGGCAGCACGGTCAGCCGTAATCAATGCATCAATCATTTCGTCAAGATTACCATTCAGCATATCCTCAAACTTATATACAGTTAAACCAATCCGATGATCCGTAATACGCCCTTGTGGATAATTATACGTACGAATCCGTTCTGACCGGTCTCCTGTCCCAACCTGTGACCGGCGTTCTGCCGCAAACTCAGCATTTTGTTTGGCCTGTTCCGCTTCATACAACCGCGAACGCAGGATTTTCATTGCTTTATCCTTATTTTTAAACTGACTGCGTTCATCTTGGCATTCCACAATCAGGCCAGTTGGCAAATGGGTAATGCGGATAGCTGACTCAGTTTTATTCACATGCTGCCCCCCAGCGCCGCTGGCACGATAAGTGTCAATCTGCAAATCAGCAGGATTGATTTCGATTTCCACATCATCTGCTTCAGGCAGCACAGCTACAGTTGCAGTTGAGGTATGCACCCGCCCTTGCGTTTCGGTTTCGGGCACACGCTGTACCCGATGTACACCGCTTTCATATTTTAACCGTGAATATGCCCCATCGCCGGTAATCATAAAACTGATTTCCTTATAACCACCTAACTCTGTTTCATTAGCATTCAGAAGCTCCGCTTTCCACCCACGTGCTTCGGCATACATACTGTACATACGAAATAGCACCCCAGAAAATAAAGCAGCCTCTTCTCCACCAGCACCTCCACGGATTTCCATAATGACATTACGGTCATCATTGGGATCACGAGGCAGGAGAAGAATTTTCAGTTCTTCGGAAATGCTTTCCAGCCTGCTTTTCGCATCTGCAAGCTCCTGTTCCACCATTTCCTTAAAATCCTTATCCAGACCTCCCTCACTAAGCAAGATACGGGCTTCTTTGTAAGTATCATCCGCTTTTTGGTACTCACGGTACTTTTCCACAATGGGGGTCAAATGTTTATGCTCTTTCATAAGGTCAGCATAAATTTTCTGATCTGATACGACCTGAGGGTCATAAAGTTTCTCATTAATTTCCTCATAACGCTGTTCAAAGACCGCTAAATTATCAAACATATTCGTTTACCGCCTATCTCTAAAAATATGTGTGCCTGACAATCCCAACAGCTACCCTTCATCCTGAACATTTTCCCGTAAAACCTTTTTAATATTCTTTTCGCATTTCAAACGAGGAAGCATAATTTCATGCCCACACCCAGTACAACGGATTTTAAAATCCATACCAGCACGTAACACCAGAAACTCTTTACTCCCACAAGGATGTGTCTTTTTCATTTGCAACCGATCTCCCGGACGAATATCCACACATCCACCTCCAAATTAGAAAAAATCATGTATTTTTATATTATATCACCAAAAGCCTGGATTGTACAATCCAAATTTACATTTTCTAGCAAAAGCAACAAAATTTCTTCTGTATCTTGTATGATGTAATTGTGGGAATTATTCACAGTGCAATACCACTTATCAAGAATATTTTATCGTGATCCGTACAGATTTTCAACTTCTAAATGGTTAATTGTATCTGGATTTGACAAAAAGATCACAAAATCTTTTTTAATTTTTCACAAATTATTTAAAAAATTGTAAAAACCTATTTACTTTACCGTGATAATGCGATAGAATTACGGATAAGCAAGGTTGTTGGCAAACTTGTGTCAACAGCTTTAATTTTGTAAGAGGAGTGATCCCCCAAAATGAAAAAAATATCTTTGGCATTGGTCGCAATGATGATGACGGTGCTGTTTGTGTTTGCTGGCTGCGGTGAGAACACAACCTCCATATCCTCCGACCCTGCGGTTGTCCCGCCATCTGACTCCAATGTTTCCCAAACTGCTACCGACGATTCCCTACAAAAAGTTCTCGACAGTGGTGTCCTGAAAATGGGTCTTGATGATAGTTTCCCACCTATGGGGTTCCGGCAGGAAGATAATACTATCGTTGGCTTTGACATTGATGTAGCTACCGAAGTAGCAAAACGTATGGGCGTAAAATTAGAGCCTGTTGTTGTAAACTGGAAAGCCAACATCATGGAACTCGATGCTGGCAATGTGGACTGTCTGTGGAACGGTTTCTCAATTGACAAGGATCGCGAAGAAAAAACCAATCTTTCGATCCCTTACATGAACAACCGTATGATTTTTGTCGTTCTTGAAAAATCAAATTATGATAGTTTAGCATCACTGGAAGGTAAAAAAATCGGTATCCAAAATGGCTCTACGGCACAGAAGTTAATTTCCACTTCCGAACTCAACGGCAAAATTACTCAAATGGACTTCGAAGACAATGTTACTGCGTTTATGGATCTTGAAGCTGGTACGATTGACGCTTTGTTCGTAGATGAAGTGGTTGCAGATTATATTATCTCCCAGAAACCGGAAGGCACCCTTCGTAAGCTTCCTGATGGTCTGAGTGAAGAACAATATGCCATCGGATTCCGTAAAGAAGCTTCTGACAGCCTGAAGAACAAAGTGGAAGAAACCCTTCTCGAAATGAAAGCAGATGGTAAACTGGCAGAAATTTCCACCAAATGGTTTGGGAAGGATGTCACTACAATCCAGTAAACCAGAATGTTTCAAAAGGGAAATCCTCATAAGAAAAGACGCACCAAAGACAGTGCGTCTTTTCGTAATTTTAACCCGTCTGTTTTGAAGGAGGCGCTGTTATGACAGGAGAAATGTTTGGAAATATGCTGCTAACATTTCTGGACGGTTTTTTGGTAACATTAGAATTGTTTGGGATCACATTACTATGTTCGATCCCGCTGGGGTTTGTGGTGGCATTGGGACGTATGTCGAAATACAAAGTGATCTCATGGCCTCTGGGCGCATACATATCGATCATGCGAGGCACACCACTATTGTTACAGCTGTTATTTTTCTCATTTGGTCCCTTTTATATGTTCGGCTGGAACTGGAATCGGTTTGTAGCGGTAAGCATCTCGTTTGCGCTCAATTACGCTGCGTATTTTGCAGAAATCTTCCGCGGGGGAATCCAATCCATGCCGGTTGGCCAATATGAGGCATCAGCGGCACTCGGGTTCACACGTGGACAAACCTTTTTCCGTATTATCTTGCCTCAGGTCATCAAACGGGTCATTCCCGCCTCAGGCAATGAGGTCATCACATTAGTCAAGGATACCTCGCTGGTACAGGCGGTTGGTGTTGTCGAACTGTTTTCACTGGCCAACAAACTCATGGGCAAACAGGTATCGCCCTTCCCTCTTGTAATTGCAGGTGTATTTTATTATGTTTTCAACTTGCTGGTTTCGTTTGTATTCCGGTTTTTGGAAAAGAAGCTGGATTACTACAAATAAAAGGAAGGAGGAAATCTCAATATGACCATGATTCAAGTGGAACATTTATGCAAACGTTTTGGAGAATTGGAAGTCCTTTCTGATATTTCGATGGAAGTAAAAA
>CATJNB010000190.1 GCA_949741605.1 uncultured Eubacteriales bacterium
AATATCATGTTTTGTTCCGCCTGCCGCTACAATCGCACGTGCCGCACCATCTGCCCAGACTTCAATATCATGGGCTGTGTAGCCAACTACCGTAGGTTTCCCAGTAGTACCCGATGACGCATGAATCCGCACTAGCTCCGACTGCGGCACTGCAAACAGTTCAAACGGATAATGGTCACGCAGATCATTTTTGACGGTAAAAGGTAGCTTACGGATATCATCAATCGAGTGGATATCCCCGGGCTGCAAGCCAATCTCCTGAAATTTTTTCCGATAAAATGGGATGTTTTCATAAGCATGCCCAACCATCTTCAGCAGTTTTTGCGACTGTAATGCATGAAGATAATCCCGGGATGCACATTCGATTTCTGGTTGATAAAAAGACATGTTGCATCTACCCCCTTCTAATTGATTTCCTTTTGACTGCGAAGATCCACAACCCGCTGTGCTTTGCCGGTAAAACGTTCGATAGATTGCGGTTCAACCAAGCTGATCTTAACTTCAATCCCCAAGATGGTCTTAATACGGTCGTGGATGCGTTTTTGCAGGCTTTCCAATGCCCCGTAGGTTTTCAGGAGCGAGCCATCAATGAGTTCTACCCGGACTTCCAAATGATCCGCAAAATTTTTGCGGCGTACCACAAGCTGGTAGTGTGGACTAATCTCATGGAATCCGATCAACGCACTTTCCACCTGTGATGGGAATACATTGACGCCACGGATTTTCAACATATCGTCACTGCGGCCAATGATTTTCTGCATCCGTGCTGTGGTACGTCCACAGGCACAGGGCTCATAATCAATGCGTGTGATATCCTTAGTTCGGTAGCGCAACATCGGGATGCCCCGTTTGGTTAAGGCGGTAACAACGAGTTCCCCTGAGGAGCCAGGATCCAAAACTGCCCCACTAGACGAGTCAATCACTTCACATAAAAAATGATCCTCATTGATGTGTAGGCCATTCCGCATACGGCACTCCCCCGACATCCCCGGACCATTAAGTTCAGACATCCCATAATTATCGGTGGCAAAAAATCCGCCTCCCCAACGCTGCTCAATTTGGGTACGCATCTCCGGAGTACAGCCTTCGCTTCCCAACAGCCCTAATGTTAACTGATAATCTTCCATAGGCCATTCCAGATCACGTGCGGCTTCTGCCAAATACAAACAGTAAGATGGAGTTGCGACAATCGTATCGGTGCCAAAATCCCTCATAAATTTCAGCTGTTTTTCGGTATTTCCCGCTGAGGTTGGCACAACGGTCGCGCCAATTTTCTCAAGGCCATAATGCAGTCCCAACGCCCCGGTAAACATCCCATACCCAAAACAGATCTGTACCATGCTTTCTTCAGATGCCCCAGCCGCTACAGTGAGACGGGCAACCTGTTCGGCCCAGTGTGCAAGGTCTTCACGGGTATAGCCAACTACCGTTGGGTTTCCTGTGGTGCCTGAGGATGCATGGATTCGTACCAATTCCTTTTTCGGTACACTGAACATCCCAAATGGATAGGTATCCCGTAAATCGGCCTTCGTGGTATAAGGGATATACTGTATGTCTGACAGGGCCTTGATTTTGTCGGAAGTTACTCCCGCTTTCTCTAGGCGTTTATGATAGAATTCCACATTTCGGTCACAATAATCGACTAATTCCCGTAACCGTTCTAATTGTAGCCGTTCCAAATCCGGGCGCTTGATACATTCCATTTCCTGGTTCCAAATACCGTTTCTCATCCTATGCTTTCATCCTTTCTGTCTGCTTGTATAGTTGCAGAACAGTCTTATTCAATATTGTACTCCTTTTTGTTGGTATTGTAAAGGAAAAAGCAGTTTTTTATGAAGATTTTATCGAATCATGCTGGATTTATGTGGATATTACTCCAATATTTTTCTGTAGTTGCCATGCATGAAACCTCCGGGATTGTTTATACTAACCAATAGAATTTGGAAATTTTAAGGAGTACTGGGGAGGTAATCTCACATGGAGCATCGAGAACGGCACCAAAAAAACAACCGGTTACACAGTAATATGAAAATTCACCGGATCAAAAATATTGCTGCTACTCTGCGAAAAACCAATCAAGAAGAAATTGCATCGGATATTCTTGGAAGTTATACGGGGATGTCACGAGATCACGACAAACCAGAACAGGATGCCGATGATCTTTAAAAATTTATGCCATATTTTTCTGCGGTATCTCATAAGATTGAGGGAAACCAGTGGATAAATAGGGTGATAATTTGAAAAACCGTATTAGGACTTGGCTATGTAGGCATTGGAAATCGAACGTTGCAGTTCTGGGGATTTTGCTGGGAATTGCGGCGATCATCAGCGTTTCAGCATTGGGTTTTCAGGCCGGATGGTTTCCTTCGTTGGAAACCGTAGTACAGCAGCAACAGAGCAGTACTGCGTCCGGTACGAAAACCGATTACATAAAATATGTGGAATTTAATGTGACGTATCCCGCTTTGGAAAAAGCCCTGTCCTTGGATATCAGCGCCCATGAACAGGGAAAGACAAAAAATTGGATTGAACTGTTAGCCTATTTAGGCGCAAAATATGGCGGGGATTTCTCGAAGTATAAAAATCAGGATTTAGAAAACCTTTCCACAAAATTGGACAATGGAAGTTCGATGGAAGAATTGACTACAGATATGAAATATTATTCGTATTATCTGGAAGCTTACACAGCGGTTTTAGGGGGGCTGGTTGGAGAATACCGGATACAAACCGATACCAGCCAGGAACATCCAATCTGGGAAGAACGCTATGGATTGATTGGGTATTCTCCGATTGCCCAGAAATTTCCATTTGAACATTATGACGATTTTGGAGCGCAACGTACCTATGGTTACAAACGTCGGCACCTTGGACACGATCTTATGGCTGCCACAGGAACCCCGGTCATTGCGATTGAATCCGGTACGGTTGAGGCAATGGGATGGAACCAATATGGCGGTTGGCGCATTGGGATCCGGAGCCACGATAAAAAACGGTATTATTATTATGCTCATCTTCGTCAGAATCGGCCTTTTGCGGAAGGTTTGCACGAAAGTATGGAAGTCAAAGCTGGGGATGTAATTGGATACGTCGGGCACACTGGGTACAGTACAAAAGAAAATGTCAACAATATTGAAGTAAGCCATCTGCATCTTGGACTTCAGCTTATTTTTGATGAATCGCAAAAAGAGTCCAATAATGAGATCTGGGTTAACCTCTATCCCCTGACACTCCTTTTAAACAAACACAAATCAGAAGTGTACAGGGTTGATGAAACAAAAGAGTATTATCGGAAATATGAGATAGAAATTATCTCTTGATTTTTCCAGATATGTATGCTATAATAAATAACATTCCATACGCTGGTGTGGTGGAATCGGCAGACACAAGGGACTTAAAATCCCTCGGTAGCAATACCGTACCGGTTCAAGTCCGGTCACCAGCACCAAATAATGCAATTTTGAACAGCTTATATTTCTTTCAAAAAGTGATTGCGGTTGTTACTAAAATTGCAAAGACAAAGTAAAAAGTCCGTTCCCTAAAATTGGGGAGCGGACTTTTTAATTATCCTGCTGAATATGCCATGAAGAACTTAC
>CATJNB010000191.1 GCA_949741605.1 uncultured Eubacteriales bacterium
AAATATCATCGCGTTTTTACCAATGTCGCTCGCTCAACCGGGAACGTACCCGCAGGACTGATATTCACTTGTCAACGTTCGGAAAAGACCCATGCAAAAGCCCCTTCTCTATATAGGCATAGGGAAGGGGCAAAATGCTACACTATTTCAAAAGATTTTTCAATTTTTTTCGTAAGCGCGACATCCGAACCGAAAGCGTGCTTTCCTTTATCCCAGTGAGTATTTCGATTTCCTGATAAGAATACTTTTGTACCCGATAGAAAATGATCTGTAAGGTAATTTCATCTAAGGAAGAAAGAGCACGGTACAGTTCCTGATTGTCTAAGTCATCAAGAAACTGCTGCATATTTTCCAGTGGTCGTTCCCGTAAATTGACCTGGTGCTGTAATAGTTCTTCCTCACTGAGATTCCAGTGATAATAAGTACGTTCTTTTTTAAACATCTGCCAATCGTAGTCACGAAGTTCCTCAATGACTGTTTCAGAAACACCAAGTTCCCGGTGGAATTTTTCTTCTTTATTTTTCATGCTATTCCATTTGTATTTTTCACGTCCATAGTTGTATGCCATAATATTTCTCCAATTTGAAATTGTAAATTTAAAATTTTTCAATTCAGATTGGAGGCGGTCGGCAAGGAAACATGGGAAGAAAATGATAAATTTGCTAAAATCAGTTGTGTTGGGTATTTAGGTATGATTGTTTTTCCTTGTTTTGCTAGTTTACATAAAAAAAGAACGAATCGTCAGCAACAGGCGATCCGTTCTTTTGGAAACTCAAATGAAATATTCGGTTGTCTGGGGAGGGAGCATGCCAAATGCTTCAAACACACGGTCACGCAACCGGAAAAAATCTGCACTAGTACGATCCCTTGGACGTCCCATGTCTACGGGGATGATCTGTTGGATGCGTCCGGGATTCGGACTCATCACCACGATACGGTCGGCCAGATAAACGGATTCATCAATATCGTGCGTGACAAACAGGATGGTTTTCTTCTGCGATTTCTGGAGTTCCGCAATTTCATCCTGCAATTTGTAACGCGTCAAGGCATCCAGCGCCCCAAAGGGTTCATCCATAAAAAGGATTTCCGGATCGGTCGCCAAGGCCCGTGCAATCGCTACCCGCTGCTGCATCCCGCCAGACAACTGGTGCGGATGGTGGTGCCGGAAGTCCCGAAGCCCTACCAGCTCGATATAGTGTTCTGCAATCTGCTGGCGTTCATGCTTGCTGATCGCTTTGGATTCCAGTCCAAGCTCCACGTTTTTCTGCACATTGCGCCAAGGAAGCAGACCGTAATTCTGGAAAATGGTCACGTATTTTTCCGACGGTTCCTTCACCTCTTGCCCGTCGATCGTAATACTCCCTTCCTTGACCGGAAGAAAGCCCGCGATCGCGTTTAACAGGGTCGTTTTCCCGCATCCACTCGGCCCAAGCAGACAAATAAATTCTCCGCGTTCGATTGTCAGATCCACGTGTTCCAGCGCACAGTATTCCTTGCCTTTCTGCACGTAGCGCTGCGAAACGTCTTTTACTGTAATGTACACGGTCACACCCCTTTCCCGGAAAGCGAATGACCCCAGTTTTTGGAAACCAGTTTTTCTAACTGGCGGATCCCCGTATCCAGCAGGAACCCGATCACCCCGATCACGATCATCACCGCCATCAAATGGTCCGCACGCAGGTTATTGCGGGAGTCGATGATCAAATAACCCAAACCGGATTGTGCGCCGACCATTTCCCCGGCAACCAGAAATACCCAAGCGGTTCCTAATGCCAGCCGCAGGCCATTCATAACCTGTGGGAAAACAGCCGGAAAAATGATTTTGAAAAAAATCTGTGGCTGACGGATCCCAAAATTCCTTGCGACTTTCAGATAGGTGGGGTCGACTTTGGCAACCCCGGATACGGTCGTCAGCAGGACAGGGAAAAAGGCCGCATATAAAATAATGATGATTGCCGGCAGATCGCCGATCCCAAACCACAGGACAATAAAGGGCATCCAGGCAAGCGGCGAAATCGGACGCAGCCATTGTACGACCGGGTTGACAAATCCCCAGATATGGCTGAACCATCCGAGCAGCAGACCCAGCGCCACGGCCAGTACCACAGCCGCACTGTAACCGATCAAAAAACGAATCATACTGTCTTTGATGCCCAGCAGTAAACTGCCGTTGCCGACAAGCTCCCCAAACCCCAGCAGTGCTTTCCACGGGGATGGGAATAAAGCCGGGTTAAAGCCCCCGAAAGACGCGACCAGCTGCCAGATTACGATTAGGCCGCCAAACCCTACCGTGATATGCAGCGCGCTTTTCCAAATGTTTTTCATGCTGTTCCCTCCGTCATTCTTCCAGCAGAGAGGCATCTACAAAATCTTCATAAGCCGGCGGGGATTGTAAGATTTCAAATTCCGTCAGATAGCCGCACAAGCTTTCATAGGCATCCTTGCTGATCCTTAGATCATCATAGGAAATCCATTTCATCGACAGCCCAAGAACCGTATCGTCTACGTTCAGATACTGTTTCGCCACGGCGTCGCTTTCCGTTTTATGTTCGGCGATGTAATTGCCTGCCTGCGCATATTGTGCCGCCATCTCTTTTGCGGTATCCGGGTGGTTTTTCAGGAAATTGCCGTTAAATACCAGCGCGCAGCACACCGAATCCTCCCACAGCTGTGATGACTCATACAGCACTTTCCCAACCCCGAGCGATACCGCTTTAGCCCCAAACGGTTCCGCGACGCAGTACCCCGAAATTTGTCCCTGAGCCAAAGCCGACGGCATTTCGGTTGGGGGCATTTCCACCACGTTGATATCGTTGGTGGTCATGGCGTTATTTTTGAGCATCTGGTTGAGCAGGATGTAGTGCGACGACTGACGGTGCGGAATGGCAAAGCTTTTGCCTTTCAAGGCGCTTACGTTTTCGATGCCCGGCGCCACCACCACTACATTCCCGTCCCGGTGACCGAGCGCGGCTGCTTTGAGGTCGATCCCCTGTGCACGGGCCTGCATGGCCAGTTCAATGAGCACCGACGCCCCGTCTACCCGTCCGGTATTGAGCGCATCCATGAGCTCCGGCCACGACCCGTATTTGACCAGTTCAATTGAGAGATCCGGATTTTCCTTTTGCAGTTCCGTTTCCACAAACAACGGCATCCCATGCGTGATTGGCAGATAGGCAATTTTGACCGTTTGTTTTTCTGCCCGTGTGCCGGTCTGGGAGGAGGCAGGGGTGCCGGAATCAGACGGTTCCCCTCCCGCACAGCCCACCATGCTTACCGTCAGCAGCAATGCCGCTAAAATCGCGCTCCCAATGATCCTATATTTTTTTGTGTTCATAAGAAAAACCTCCTATATCAATTTCCTGTTTAATCCCAGGAAAGCTGTCTGCGTTTTTGTTTGATATCTTCCACGATTTTTTCGGCTAACGTCAAGGGGTTGCAGTCCACCATCATTTTGCCGCCGAAGCGTTTTTCGGTATCCTGCATGAGATACTGGGTCACATTGGCGGAACCCTGTGTGGGTGGGTACACACAATGGTACGAGTTCATTCCCAAAAGCCGGAAGCTCAGTGCCGCAGCGATGCCTTTTTCATTGGACCATTCCGGGCTGGAAAAGGCATACGGCATGGCTGGGATGGGCTGTCCCGCAGCGTCGGCGACGCCCTTGAACAAAGCGGATGCCCGCGCATTGTCGAGACATTCCCCCATATGCAGGACCGGAGGCAGGTTATATTCCTCTAAAAAGCCCCGCAGGGAATCTCCTGTCTGACTGGCCGCATCGGGATTGCAGAATCCTAACTTGAGCAGGGGAAAGGACGCACAGCCGTTGGTCAGGATCAGGATATTATGCTTGTTGAGCAGCGACGCCACTTCCAAAATTGCTTTTTCATAAAGTACCCGTGGATTATTGCATCCGACTAGGTTGACAATCCCAAGGATTTTACCGTTCTTCAACGCCTGCTGGAGAGGTTTGAGTGTGCCGCCAAACAATGCGGTCAGGTACTCCACGGAAAACCCGACCTCGGCTTTGACCTCATAGCGCGGGATAAAAACAGGAATATTTCGCCGGGCAGCAAAGCTTTCGATGGCACGTTGGAGGATAGTTTGGGCGAGCTGTTTGATTTGTCCGAGATTGGAATGGTCATGGGTAAACCCATAATGTTCGGCTCCGGGCAGACGTGCGGAATCACTGGTGGTGACAATGGTTGTCTGGAAACAGTTTGCAACTTCCATGATCGACGGGAAAACATCCTGCATGTCGGCCACCCACAAATCCAAGGCCCCAGTCCCCAAGACTAGTTCGGCACCCACTGCATTCGACAGCGGGATCACATTCCCATACCGGTACATGGCGGAAAGTCCCGAACAGCAGATGCCATAGAAACGAATTCCCAAAGCGCCCTGTTTTTTGGCCTCCTGCACCCATGTTTCCTCTTGTCCCAGTTTGACGATTTTCTGTACCAGTAGCGGGGAATGCCCATGCACGGCAATATTGACATATCCTTTTTTCAATGCCCCCAGGTTTACCCGACAGGTACTGCGCGCCGGCAAACCGAAAAGGCTGTCCATGGCGATGGACGATCCCAGCACACTCGACCAGGAAAAAGCCAGTCCACACCGTTCAAACTGGTGCAGGATACTTTTCCAATCGCCGTTGGTACCGGTACTGGTTTGGTGCAGACTCTCAAACGACTCATGGTAGGCGCTGATTGGCAGCAGATCGAGTTCTTTCCAGCGTTCGCGGCGTTCCGGTGCAGCAAAGGCTTTCAGGGTACGGTGTTCGTCCGGGACCGTCCTGGACAAGTCTTCCAGCAAGATATCCGCAATTTGTCCCGCCAGTTTGGCAATGCTTTTCCCCTCGGTTTCCAAACCGAAAATTTCCGCGGTTTTCCGGACTTTTCCTTCGCCTTCGATTGGTAAATCGAGGGTCCCGTTTGCGGCATATTTGAGTGCAAGCATACTTTCTCGTCCGCGGGCACCGTGAGCCGCAATGCCAGCGGCCATAGCACGCAGCAGGTTGCGGGCAACGATCACATCCGCGTCCGCGCCACACACGCCTTTGGGACTTTTCTTGGTAATTTTGCAAGGTCCCATACAGCAGTTACGGCAGCATACCCCGGCCATTCCAAAACTGCACTGGGGCTGTTGCTGGTCGAACCGGTCAAAGGTCGTTTCACAGCCCATCTCTTGCAGATGCAGCAGCATTTCCCGTACAGCGGGGTCAGGGGTCTGTTCGATGACGTCCTGTTTTGACGGAAACGTTTTCCGGTATTCGGCGACTGCTTTCTGATAATCTGATATTCCATGATCAGACGGGGACTGCGACCGTATCACAGCGGTTTCCTCCCGGAACGGCTCGTGATGGTACCTGATGTGTGCGGCATCGAATAATGACATGTAAGGTCACTCCTATTGCTAATATTTTATAATTCTTACCTGTTTAATAAAGATTGTATTCCTTTTGTTTTTATTTGTCAATTGTTTTTTTCCATGGAATTCTATTTTTCTTTGAACGCTTACCTGACCTGTGTATACATAGTCGTTATAGAAAAGTTGAATTTGATATTTTATGTAATTTTTTGAAAAAATTCGGCGGTGCATTAAAACTTCACAAAACAGGAAGAAAAGAAGCAAAAAGCATATAAAAGTTACTCAATCACTAAGCAAAGCTGACCTTTCCTAACCTTCAAGAATAATTTAAAAATTATCTTGAAATATTTTTTCTTTTATGAGGATACTGCTAATTATAAGTCTAGTTCATAGGGGTTCACTCTACGAAAGGGGGGAGGATTCACTCTCAGCAATATAACTGAGTGATGTACCGCCAAAAACAGCTTCGACAGTTCGTATTGCGCGTTCTACCTGTTCACGCAAAATAGACATTGGAATTTTTCTGGAAACTTTTTGCCCGACTTCTTTTTGTTCAAGACCGGAAAGAAGAGTATAAAGATTTTGTCTTTGACCGCCGTTGGTACGTATTTGCCGGGTGATTTTCAGTAGGCCTTTTTGTTGCAGACGGTAAATCACACGGTACACTATGACCACGCTCAGCTGACATTCCTTTGCAATTTGTTTTTGTGACGGATAACATTGACCGTTTGTGTCCGCATGGCTGGCAAGACAGCTATATACCTTCAATTCAACAGAAGATAGGAACGGCGAAACAGCACTTTTATCCACCGCAAACCAATTGTCTTGGGTTTCGTTAATCTGATAGAAGTTCGAGGTCTGGCGGCCGTTAGGGTCGAAGCGGGAAACAATGGTAATCAAACCAGCCTTGGCAAGCTGCTTGATTGCTTTATAGATACTCGTCAAGCCTAGGCCGCATCTTTGGGCTAACGTTTTCTTGCTCGGGAAAATTTTATGATCTTTGCCGTCAAAACTTTTAAGAACCAGAAAAACTTTGTAAGCGGTGGGACTGATTGTTGCTTGAAATACATTAGCCGGACAAGCAATAAATGTTGTACACATAGTTTTTACCTCCTGAGTTACTTTGAAAATTTTCTTTGACGTTGTGCCGCAAGATTGTCTTTCACGGCTTTGCGGGCTTGTGCGATCGGTTCACATTCATAAAGACTGGTCAGTGTGGCGTGGGAGATATTTGTAAACTGATTGAGAAATAGAGTATTGAATATTTCTAAAACGATTTGCGAGTTGATTTCTGTATTTTGGGTGGATGCCCGAATCGCACGTAACAATTCGCTGTACTTTTCTTCCAACACAGCTGCAATGATTTGTCCGACACTTCCATCCGTCTGGCTAAAATACAATTGATGTTGTTCGATGATGGTACGGATTGCTTGGTTTGCGCTGGAGAGATTGCGCAGATGCTGAAAATATTTTAAATAGTCGAGGTGGTTTTGCGCTAACAAAATTTCTTTTTTCTTCATGATGATTTCCTCCGTAAAGTTTTGAATAGAAAATGAGTTGAGCTAAATTTTTCAGAAAGATAGAAAAATGCTAGAGAAAGAGCATAAGGGAAAACTGACCCCAAATGGCTTTGGGAGCTAGGCAGAGCCTAGCGTTTTCGTGATATCAATTTTTCTTTGTGAAATGGGTATTCCACTATGCAATTTTTTACATCTTTTTCCTAAACCTATGTAAAATGACTGGTAATTTTTTGAAAATATTGGAAAATAATATGCGATTCACAGGTTCTTTTTTAGAAATATTTGGAAAATCATGGGCGATTCTCCCCGT
>CATJNB010000192.1 GCA_949741605.1 uncultured Eubacteriales bacterium
ATGTTTCCAAAGGCAAGAGCATGATCGCCGTCATGCGGCCTTTGGGAGAAATGGTGATCCCGCCCTTTGAGGTTGCGCACACCGATGTTGGACTGTGTGAGTTATCTCGGTTGTTAAGGGAACTGGACGGCGACACTCGTGTGGTGATGGAGGCCACGGGGAACTACCATATGCCAGTGGCCAGCTTCCTTTACGATTCCGGGTTTTACGTTTCTGTAGTGAACGCCATGCTGGTACATGGCTACGGAAACAACAGTCTGCGGCGGGCAAAGACCGATAAGAAGGACGCGATCAAGCTGGCTAACTACGGTCTCGACCACTGGCTGACACTGCCAAAGTACACCCCAGAGGATACTGTGCGGCTCATGCTCAAGACTACATACCGGCAGTACCAGCAATGTGCCAAAATACAGACCATGCTCAAAAATAATCTGATTTCCTTGCTTGACACCGCTTTCCCGAATGCGAATCGCCTGTTTTCCAGCCCTGCCAGGGCGGACGGCAGCGAGAAGTGGGTAGATTTTGTAGCTGCTTTCCCCCATTGTGAATGTGTCTATAGGCTGTCCGAAAAAGCATTTACAGCCAAATATCAGAAGTGGTGCAGGAAGCACGGCTATCACTTTCGTGAGGGCAAAGCATTGGACATCTACGCCTGCGCCTGTGGACATTTCAGTGTTATGCCCATAACCAATACTGCCAGGCTTCTAGTGGATCAGGCGGTATCCCAGCTTTGGGCCACTTCCACTGCCCTGACCACACTCAGAAATGAAATGCAATCCCTGGCGGCATCGCTACCGGAGTACTCTGCTGTGATGAAGATGTTCGGCGTTGGCCCGGCTCTTGGCCCCCAACTTATGGCGGAGATCGGCGATGTACGCCGTTTTCACTCCAAAAAGGCGCTGGTAGCTTTTGCGGGCATTGACGCCCCGCCGTACCAGTCCGGCCAGATGAAAGTCCGCAGCCGCAGCATTTCCAAACGCGGATCTTCCGCTCTGCGCAGAACATTATTTCTAGTGATGGGCGTGATTCTCCAATGCTCCCCTGCTGATGAGCCAGTGTTCCAGTTCATGAACAAGAAACGCGCCGAGGGCAGGCCTTACCGCGTCTACATGATGGCCTCCGCCAACAAGTTCCTGCGCATTTATTACGCCACCGTGAAGCATTACCTGGATAACCTCGAAACCTAACATCCTACCTTAAATCGGCTTATCCCAAGCCAGCGCCAAAAATTTCAATGGCGGTGCCTTGCTTTCGTATTCCCTTTTTGCAGTCCCTAAAAAATAGCACATTTTCTCCATTTAGATCTTGACATTTGTTAGCAGGTCTTAATTTTTCAACAGGCTCAAAATCGTGTTGATACGGTCATAGAGACACTCAAAATTTTGGTAGTACACCTCACCCCTGTCAATGAGCAGTTGGACGTTCTCGATGGACAAATCGAGAGCACGCGTTACACGAAAGAATTAAAGAAATGAGGCTCAAACGGGGGTTTACCTTATTAGAAGTTGCTGAACATATAGGAGTAAAGGAAGCAACTGTTCAAAGATATGAAAGTGGAAGTATTAAAACAATAAAGCACGAAATTATTTGCAAGCTTGCTGACCTTTTTCAATGTGATCCTTGTTACCTTATGGGATGGTCTGCAAACATAAATACTGATGGCATGATTGGATCAACGATTACCAATAGTGCGGTAGTGCAAGGAAATAATGCTACTACTTTAATAGTAAGAAATGGAGGCATTTATAAGCGTGAAATTTCAGATCAGGCAGTAGAACTACTGCGGATATTTGAAGCCCTAAATGTCAAAGAACAAACTGAACTCCTTTCATTTGCCTTTAAACTAGAAGAAAAAGTAAAAGGTAATTAAATAAAAAAACGCTCTCGGTGCTACCAACACCGAAAGCGTTTTCGTGAAATCATACTCATTGTGAATATGCTTCCCATACAAAAAGCATTATATCACACTGGGTTTGATTTTGCTACCCATTTTTAGAAAAAAGGTGATATAAATGCGAAATCCGAACCGTTACGGGAGTGTTGTCAAACTGTCCGGGAAACATCGCTGACCTTTCATGGTGCGTGGCGGCGTGTATGGATACGATGAACGAGGCTACCCAAAGTTTGATATTATAGGCTATGCTGAAACCCGCGAGGAAGGGAATATGCTCCTTGCCGAGTACAACCGCAATCCTTGGGACGTGGATCGGGCAAAAATCACACTAGGAGAACTGTTCGAATTGTGGAAGGAAAAGAAAGCACCGAAACTCGGAAAATCAAATCGGGTATCCTTGTGTTCCGGCATGAAATATTGTGCCAAGCTGTGGGGTCAAGCCTACAAAACCATTAAAGCGTTTCAAATGCAGGAATGTATTGACCATTGCGGGAAATCTTATTCCACCCAGTCAGTCATTAAAAACCTTTGGGGGCACCTTGACCGTTTCGCCTTGGAACTGGACATTATTACCCGGTGCTATTCTGAACTGCTAACTTCCGCTCCGATTCCGCCGACCTCACGGGAACGGTTCACTGACACGGAAATCAAAAAGGTTTGGGACAATCAGCACATTCCTTGGGTGGATACCATTTTGATTTTGCTTTATTCCGGCTGGCGTATCAGTGAGCTTATCAACATGAAAAAATCGGATGTGGATTTAGAGGTTGGGATCATGACCGGAGGCATCAAAACAAAAGCCGGGAAGAACCGGATTGTCCCGATTCATTCCCTAATTCGTCCCTACATAGAAAAGCGCATGAAGGAACCCGGGGAATATTTTCTTAGTTTTGAAGGAAAACACTGTTTGATTGACCGATATCGGAATATCTGGAAATGCATCACTGAACAAATCGGCATCCAGAAAACCCCGCACGAATGTAGACACACTTTTGAATCCATACTCGATAGTGCCGGGGCAAACCGGAGATGTATCGACCTGATGATGGGACACGTTTCAAAGGATACTGGAAACAGGGTCTACAACCATAAGACAATAGCAGAGCTTAAAGCTGCGATTGAACTAATTACTCTTACAAAATTGCATTTTGTCGGCGTTTATGCTATGCTGACTATGGTGCTACCGATAAACGGCAAGCGGTTAGCCCCCTGTTTTTATCAGGGGGCCATTCTTTTACCCCCTGATCTTACAGGAGAGGGGGGCTGACAATGGTTACATATTCCGATCTGATTCAGATAGGCATTTTGATCGTTGGCATTATCGGCCTTTTCATGCAAGGCTATAAAAAGAAGTAACCGCCCGGCTCCGACACCAGCGGTTACTTCTTGTAACTAAATTGGGGGGCTAACCATTTGTCCGGTAGCACCTCTTTTTCTATTTTTAGTATAACGGATTCTGTTAGGATTGTCAACAGAATACCGTATTATTTTTTGCTTCTGAACACTGAACTAATAACAAGATAGTAACAAGAAATCCAAAAAACCTTGATTTTACTAGGTTTTTGGCGTTTTAGATTCATATTGTACCACGGGCAGCCCATAAAATCAAGAGGGCTGCTTTTTTTGCGCCCAAATTTAGGAGGTACAAGCATGGCAACAGTAGAAAAACGCGGCAAAGGTTACCGCATCACCGTA
>CATJNB010000193.1 GCA_949741605.1 uncultured Eubacteriales bacterium
CAATCCGTTCCTCAACCTGCACCCCATCAATTTTAGCAAGCTTAACAGTAAAATCATCGGACAGTTCATTAGTAGCATTGACTAAAACGAGATTAAACGTATCTGGATACACGGGCAAAGTTTTCCCGTCCCAATCCTCTGGATCGGACTCGGTCAACTCAGAGGACAAACCCACTTTCTGAGAAAATAACGATTCTGGCAAACTGCTCCAAATCCAATACCCCACTGCTGCCACAATCCCTGTTAGAAGTATGGCAATTCCAATCAAGAGCCAGCGCAGACGTTTCGTTTCGTCAATGTTCCTTCTGCCAGACTTTATCACTCTGGTTCCCTTGGCTTTCTTGACCGACAATTTCCGGCGTTTTATTTTTTCCCTTCCCATAACCTTCCCTTTCTGAAAATTTTTCATATATCTATTTTATTCTATCGTTTCTCATCTTAACTTTCATGACATTTTCATGAACGAACTCATAAAAAATACACTCTTTTTCAAGAGTGTATATCGAAAACATTATTGTTCTTCAAAAAAAGCTTTAAACGCCCGATACGCCATATAAACATCCAATTTTGCAACGACTTCAAACGGAGAGTGCATCGAAATCACCGGGACACCCATATCGACAACATCCATGTTGAGATTTGCCAGATACATCGCTACGGTCCCACCGCCACCGCCGTCTACTTTACCTAATTCGCCAGTCTGCCATAGAATTTCATGGCTATCTAATAGACGTCTAACCTCTGCCATAAATTCTGCAGAAGCATCGGAAGTCCCGCTTTTCCCGCGTGAACCCGTATATTTCATAATCCCTACACCGTTATTCAAATAACAGGAATTGGTCGGCTCGTAGGCACTAGCATAAGTTGGGTCAAATGCAGCAGTCACATCCGCAGACAGGCATTTGGATTTTGTCAAAACACTATGAGCATCCAAACCTTCCATAGCAGCTAAATCCGCAATAAAATACCGCAGAAACGCAGAATTCAACCCAGTATTCCCATCGCTTCCAACTTCTTCTTTATCCGCCAAAACCGTCATAACTGTATGCTTTGGTTTGTCACAATGCAAAATTGCTTCGATTGCTGGATAAGCACAAACACGGTCATCATGTCCATACCCTCCAATCATACTCGCATCAAACCCGACATCAGATGCCTTGAACGCAGGGACAAATTCAATTTCGCCAGAAACAAAATCTTCTTCCACAATGTTATATTTTTCGTGTAGGAGTTTCATAACATTGAGTTTAAACAAATTGGAACCTTTTTCCGCACGTACTGGACGGCTGCCAATTAAAACATTCAAGTTTTCGCCCTCAATCGCCTTTGCCAATGTTTTTGACATTTGTTCCGTTCCAAGATGGGGCAGCA
>CATJNB010000194.1 GCA_949741605.1 uncultured Eubacteriales bacterium
CCCGCAAAAATAACAACCAGTTAGAAGTCATCAAAATCAAACAGGAAGCCGCCGCAGACGGCGTTGTCCTGATGTAAGAAAGGGTAAGGTGAGAATATGCCACAAGTAACAGGAATTGGAACGAGCTGGAACCTGCCGAACTACGCAGGCGAACTTTTTACAGCCGACCCCACGCAAACTCCGCTTTTGTCCATGATCGGCGGCTTAACCGGGGGAAAGCAGACCGATAATTTTGAATTTCCCACGGCAGTGCTGTACGATTTTCCAGAGGCGGCACAACCAGAGATTTCGGAGAGCGCATCCGCAACAGCACCGGCAGCCAGTCACATTGCGAGGACACAGGAAAAGAACGTAGTGCAGATCCACCAGGAGGTTATTGATCTGACCTACGCCAAGCAGAGTAATTCCGGCCGGATGTCCGGTTTGAATACTGCCGGACAAACCGCAAATCCCGGTGACGAAAAGGCATGGCAGATTCAGCAGAAGCTAATCAAGATCGCCCGCGATGTTGAGTTTTCGTTTATTCAGGGCGCATACCAGGCATCCACAGCAGCGAATGTCGCCAACAAAACCCGCGGTATGCTGGAGCTTTGCACGTCGGATACCGGGACTTCCATTGCAGCGGCAGATGCAGCCTTAAATAAAACTCTGCTTGACCAGCTTTTCCGCGAGATGGCAGATCACGGCGCATATTTTGGTAAAATGGTGCTGTTCTGTGGCGCGTACCAAAAACAGATGATCACCAACCTATATGCCGAGCAATTCAAAGCCAACATGCAGACCACCCAAAATGTCGGCGGGATGAACATTACCGAAATCGAAACAGACTTCTTTAAGATGGGCGTGGTGTGGGATCGCTTCATGCCGAATGATTCCATTCTGGTGGCCGATATCGCGCATATCGCTCCAGTATTTCAGGCGGTACCCGGTAAAGGTGTGATGTTCGAGGAACCGTTAGCCAAAACCGGTGCGTCGGATAAGATTCAAATTTATGGCCAGGTCGGTTTGGCACACGGCCCAGCGTTTTTACACGGTGCCATTACCGGTTTGAAGACTGCATAAGAAAGGTAAGGTGATAGAATGTTTCAGGTAACCAAGAAACCGAATACCCCCAATATGATCTGGGATGCGAGCAAAAATCATCTGCTTTGCAAGTTTGTGGGTGGTGTGTTGGAAACGGAAGACAAGAAACTTGCCGACCGCCTGAAAGTGTTGGGGCATACGGTAACGGAAATCAAGGAGCAAGGTGGTGATTCCGATGCTGGAACAGGTTAAGGAACGGCTGCAATCTTTTGGATACGAGTTGCAGGAAGGGGACGAGTTTTCCCTAAACTTTTGCGTTCAGAAGGTGGAAAACACGATCAAGAACGACTGCAACGTTCCAACGATTCCAGACGGTTTGCGGAACATTGCGGTCGACATGGCGGTGGGTGAATTCTTAACAGCAAAGAAAACGTTTTCTCCAAACAGCATCGCCGGGCTTGATTTTGATGCCGCGGTCAAGCAGATTCAGACAGGCGATACCAATATCGTGTTTGCGGTCGGGGAGGGATGCCTAACCACCGAACAGCGTTTGGATAACTTTGTGAGTTATCTACTGACCTACGGCAGGGAACAGTTTTCCTGTTACCGGAGGATTCGATGGTGAATGCAAGGGAAGCGACTAGAAAAGCCATTGAAAGCACGTATGAGGGTGTGTGCAACATCGTAGAATACGGCGATATTCTGGACGAGCAAACAAAAATAACCAGTCAGGGTGAGATCATTGTTTTGGAAGGTCAGCCTTGCAAGCTGTCCTTTGAAACCATATCCGCGGCAAATCAAAGCGATATGGCGGCATCTGTTTCCCAAAGAACTAAGTTGTTTATCGCACCGGAAATTACGGTGAATTCGGGTTCTAAAATCGTCGTGACGCAGAACGGGATCACCACCGAGTATTCCGCAAGCGGGGAACCAGCGGTTTATTTTTCACACCAGGAGATCATGTTGGAACTGTTTCGGGGGTGGACGTGATGGCAAAAATGGGAGGTTTTTCGTTTGCCGGGCTGAAACAACTACAGCCGCAATTGAACAAACTCCAACAGGACAATGTGCAAGCGTTTGTGGATTCCTGCGCCAGAGAACTCGCAGCAAGATTGCTGGCAGAAGTCATTAAGCGTACTCCAGTGGGGGATTATTCCAAAGAAATTGAGGTCGTAGCGAAGCGGGATTCCAAGAACCACAAAAAAGGCGACGTTTATACCAAACGTGTCAATCCCAGCGGAAAAACTGGCGGTACCCTTCGCCGGGGTTGGACTTCAAAAACCCATGAAGAAGCCGAATCTGGTTCTGGGAAAAGTTCAGCGCAGGCTGGAAAGGAATATGCAAAATCCCTTAAAATCAACTATTTCGGTAACTATGTCGTGATTGAAATTGTGAATCCGGTGGAATATGCGTCTTATGTGGAGTATGGCAACCGCACGGCTAATAAGAAAGGCTGGGTGAAAGGGAAATTCATGATGACAAAATCCAAGGCTGAGATTGAGAAAATCGCGCCCAACGTGCTGCAAGCACAAATCAAGAAATTTTTGGAGGGGTGCATGAAATGATCTAGACCCTTACAAAAGCGATTAGTGTTGCTTTGCATGGCGAATTTGGCGACGGCTACCGGAATTATACCGAGGAAGTACGGCAGGGTTTGAAAGAACCTTGCTTTTTTATTTCCTGTGTTCACCCCACGCATACTTTGTTTCGCGGCAACCGGTACCGGAAAGAAAACCAGTTTTGCATCCAGTATTTTCCGAAAAATCCATGCCGTGCGCAGCAGGAGGGCAATCAGGTTGCCGAACGCCTCTTTCTGTGCTTGGAGGTTATCAAGATTCAAGGGCGTTTGGTTCGCGGCACAAAGATGGAGTATGAGGTGGTGGATGGGATTTTAAACTTCTTCGTCAATTACGACCTGTTTGTTTCGAAAGAGTTGGATTTTATTTCCATGGACGGGTATTCGGAACAGATTGGTTTGAAAGGTTAGGTGAGAGAAATGTCGGTAAAAAGCAAACCGGACGCAAAAGTGCCGGAAACAACAGAACGTAAATTTTCAAAAGCACAGCTGTTAAAATCCGCACAATATCAGGATCAGCGCGATTTGCTTTGTGCTTTGTTGGAGGATGGCCAACGGTATTCGCTGACAGAAGTCAACAAACGAATCCAGGAATTTTTGAAAAGGGAGATGTAAGCAATGGCATTAGGAGGCGGCGTATTTACCGCGCAAAATAAAGTCTTGCCCGGCACATATATCAATTTTGTC
>CATJNB010000195.1 GCA_949741605.1 uncultured Eubacteriales bacterium
ACACTGATAATATCCGGGTTGCTACTGGACACCTCTGGTTTTTCTGTGCCACGGGCAAGAAATTGATATACTTGTCCGACTTCCCTGAAAATGTACTCGCTGGTGTCGAGGGACAGCGGCACCGAACCGATATAGCCCTTGCGGTCAGTGTCAAGGTCCACTTTCCCGCTGATACCCAGCACGGTTCCGCTTTCGGAGGTTTGGTGCAAACCGCACTCTACCCCCGGCTGATCGGTGTCATAGTGGGCAAGCCACAACTCATACTTTTTAAGCCTTGGCATGTCATAACGGCTGCGGACAAAATCAAGATTCGTGTAAACGCCTGCCTGATACCCAGCCTCCCGGATTCTGTCCATAAAGGCAATTGCTACGTTCGTCAGCTGCGTTTTGCCAAGTTTTCCAGCCAGACGGTCACTGTCATACTCGTAATCAAAGTAGACGGGATATGTAAGGGAATAGTCCTGGATTAAGGAAAGCACTCCCTCTGCTTCCCGTCTGGCGGCTTTCTCGGTTCCGGCGTAGCTGAAATGATATACGCCAACTGGGATACCGTTTGCAATAGCCTGTTTCATGTTCGTGTGGAATCGTTTATCAATCTGACTAGGGTTTGACAGCACATCACCGTATCCAGTGCGGATGATTGCAAACTGGATGCCGGATTGCTTTACCTTTTTCCAGTCAATAGCCCCTTGATGGGTACTTACGTCAATTCCTTTGATGCTCATGGGATCACTCCTTTACGATACAAAAACTGTAATCGCCACCGGACGTGGTGGAAAGAATGGTGTCCACACTTTCCTGATACCGGGCATACAGTTTCGTTTTAAGGAAATAGGAACGGTATTTGTCCTGTCCTGCTTCCTCGCTCATTTGGGCTGCTTTCATAATCATACTTGCAATAAAGGTTTCCATTTTGTTTTATACCTCCTGTGTCAGGGATGGAATAATTTCAGTTAAGATTGCGTCAATGGCGGCGGCGTTGTCTGCGGTTTCCGCACCCATAGCGGGTAAAATCCCAGTGAGGACTTCATCCAATACCGCCGCATTGTTTTCTGTGGATTCTCGAACAGCTTGCAGCTGCTTTTCCTTCTGCCGGGTCTCTTTGATACTGTGTTCCTGAAACGTAATCATCCAAAGTTCCCTCCTAACGTTTGAATATAACATGGTTCGGTTGCTGTTCCTCTTGACAGATTCACCCGGATTTTTACGCCCCAGCTCCCCGCCGTTTTCTCGGTATTGCTAAAATAGCACTTCTGGCCGTTTATTACCCGGTTCGTAACATCTTCCCAAGCAGGCTGCTCATCATTGCCATTGTTGCAAATTTCCACTTTCAGGATGCTCCCTGCTGGAAAACTGCCCTGAATATTTAGAAGGGCCTTCATTGGCATATCGTCTGCGGGCATGGCTATGGTTTGTTCAAAACTGATTGAGGTTACCGCTTTGGTAAAGGTTAGTGTGCGGGTTGCACTGGCACCGTTACTGTCTGTTGCTTTGATGGCCAGTGTATGGCTGCCGTTCAGGACTTTCTGCCATGC
>CATJNB010000196.1 GCA_949741605.1 uncultured Eubacteriales bacterium
GAATTGCAGTAATAGTGCATCTATATCATATAGACCGTTTATCACCCCTCAGGGGGTTAGTGAATATTCCGAGATAGCAGCCGTACAAAACCGCAGCGATACCCGTCTTGCAGTTGATATTGCAAGGGCGGAACAGTATGTCATGGTCTACACGCAAAATTCTTTTCAGGAGGCCCACGAGATTCCACAGGCAGTCAAAATGGCTGTGCTGATTTTGGCAGAGGCTTACGCACATAATGCTGTCATAAAGGCCAAAGAGAAACAATCCGAAACCTTTGATGAGTACAGTTATACCGCCGCTGTGAGCCAAATTGGCGTGGAGACGTTAGACCTCGCCGCGCTGCTCGACGATTATATCATCACCGAACCGCGAAACGGGGTCATCCTGCGCATGAGAAAGCTATGAGGTGATACGATGAGCTTAGAAAACCTGCTCAACCATTTTTGCGATATTTACCACAACCGAGAGGATGAAACAACGCCCGGCTATGGGTTGCCGTCCTCTCCTTCTTTTTCGTATCCAGAGGCACCTGACATTAGCAGGCAGACCTGCCATTTTGGGGTGAAGTCCGCAAACGTCACGATTACGCAGACAGCCCCAGCAAACCTTCTGGATGCCAAAATCAAACTCACGCTTTCGATTGATACAGATGTGCGCCGTGGGGACAAAATTGTGGATTGCGGCACCAAACTGGAATACACCGCCGAACAGCCGGTCAATGTACGGGATCATCACCTTTTTGTGTATCTCAAACGAGTAGAGGGGCAGAAACCGTTATGAGCAACCAATATGTGGATGTTGATGTGTCAGAGTTCAAAGCATTTTTTCAGAAAATGGAACGTGCTGCTAAAGGGGATTTCCGTAAGGAATTGGAGCTGTTTTTAGACGCAATCGGAAATGAATTTTTGGAAGAGGTACAGGACGCATTCATTCACCGGCATAAAAACACAGGTCTTGGGCAACTGGTGTCCAGCTTTGTAAAAGACGATGAGCATAATATTTGGAGCTATGAGGACGGCGGTTTAACCTTGGAGGTCGGCTCGAGTCTGGAATATGCCATCTATGTCAATAGCGGACACCGCACATTAGACCCGGCTAAGAATAAACATTTCACTTTAAAAAATGGAGAACTTGCGCGGTTTGTCCCCGGATATTGGCAAGGCGACCGTTTTATTTACGACCGGTCTGCTGATGGAGGTATGGTGCTTCGGCTTCACTGGGTAGACGGCCTGTATTTTTTTGATTTTGCACTGGGGAAGATCGAAAAGACAATCTCCGTAGCACTGGAAAAAAGATTGCAGGATTGGCTAGACCGTTATTTTGGAGAGTTTTAGGAGGCGGACAGGATGGATCAGGAAATGGCAAGCGTCATGCGCTTTCTGATTTCCCATGCGGGGGAGATTTCCCCTTACTACTGGAACGTACCAGAAAAATTCATGGTGCCAGCGATTTACTTTCCCCCGCCGGAAGTCGATACTGGCGGGGAAACTTTTGACAGTTACCGCATGGATTTTGACTGGTACATTAAGATTTTCCATAAAACAGCGCAAGGGGCATACACAATCGGCAACGCGCTTTTAACAGCGGTACGGTCGGCACGTAACTTGATCCCGATGATTGCCGAGGACGGCAGTATTGTGGAAAATGTTTGGGTGCGGGTAGACGACCCAAGGCTCAAGGTGGTAGACAGCCTATCCGCAGAGCTTACCATGAGTTGGCGCAGCCGCAGGCCGTATCAGGACGCGATGCAGGAAGTACAGCAGGCACAGGTGTTTCATTTGGAACCGTTTCTCAAACCCGGAAAAGAGATTTCCAAAGAGGATGCAGAGAGGCTAATGAAATATTCTGTACCGCTGTGATTACAGAGAAAGGAGGGGGTACACATGGCAGCAAAAAATAAAGCGGATTCTGGCGCGAAGGTGACAGGGAAAGCAGAAAGCGCACCGAAATTCCCGATTGAAAAACTCAAAGAAAACTGTTTGAATCTATTTGGCGTTTCCACAAGTACGTTTGTCGGCGCGACGTATGGAATGGTCGGGAAATACACCGTGGAAGAAATGAAAACACACATCGAAACTTGGAAAAAGGAGGCGGTAAAGTAAGATGGCAGGAGGACATTTTGACAAACTGGTGGGCAAAGTACGCCCTGGTACCTACATCAATTTTGAAAGCGGACGGGAGAATAACGCGGTCAGCACTGCAACCCGAGGCACAGTAATTATCCCGCTTGTGAACACCAATTATGGCCCGTCAAAGCAGTTTATCAAACTCACCAGCGCAAGCCCCGACGCAGCGGCGGCTCTATTTGGTTACAGTATTTACGACAGCGACCCAAACCGTCAAATGCTTTTGATCCGGGAGGCGTTTAAACGGGCAAGTACAGTTTATGCCTATATTTTGGCTGAGGGCAAAAAGGCAACGGCTGAAATTACTATGACTTTACAAAGCACAGAAGGGATTGTGGCCCATACAGCGATTGGCGAGGGGGAGGTTGATTTCGAGGGTGATCCGCCAGTGGTACCCGATACCCCCACTGCAAACAAGCTGACCGCTACGGCAAAGTACGGTGGCACTCGTGGTAATTTGTTTACAGTGACACTAGATGCAAACCCGCTTGGAGGCTATGATGTTTTGATTCATCTGGACGGCGGCAAAGTGACGCAGTATGAAGGACTGAAAACCATTGAGGAATTGATTGCAATGGAGAATCCCTATCTTACCTTCAGCGGCACAGGTAATCTTGGGGAAGCTGCGGGGGTAACGCTTGCAGGCGGTACTGACACACCAGCCTCGAACCTTGATATTACGGACTTTATCGACGCATGGGAAAGCGTGAAATTCAACACGGTTTGTTTCCCGTTCAATGGCGAAAGCTCCCAAAACATCAAGCAGGCAGCCCTGACGAAAATCCGATATATGCGGGACAACATGGGCAAAGGCGTGCAGGTTGTCATGCCGGATGCCGGGAATACCGACTATGAGGGAGTCATCAATGTCACGAACAGCGTTTTTCTCGGCGATGAGAAATTGAGCCGCGCGGAGGTTTGCGCATGGGTGGCTGGAGCTACGGCAGGCGCAACCAATACGGAGAGCCTGACCTATCACCAGTATGCCGGCGCGACTGCTGTTGCCGATCCGAAAAGCAATGAGCAGGCGATTGCCGCCATCAACGCCGGGGAGCTTTTCTTTTCCGTCAACGAGAATGATGAAATTGTGGTGGAATACGACATCAACAGCCTTATCACATTCGCAGACGGCAAAGATC
>CATJNB010000197.1 GCA_949741605.1 uncultured Eubacteriales bacterium
ACCCGCGCCAGGGCCTCTACCTCATGGAACGGTATGCCAAGGCCGTAGTCGTTTGGTTTCTTTTTTGCCATTCATTGTCCTCCGTAATAAAATTACGAGGGCGCATTTCCCCTTTTCCTTCTCACACATAAAATTCTTGGGGCTTGAATAGGCAGTCCTCCTTTTCTGAGCAGCGCTCGTACAGTACAAAGAACCGCTTGTTCAGCGGTTTCTTGCCTCCTACTCGCCTGTTGAAGGTATTGTATCTGATTTGGCCTGATTTGTCAAGGCGCTGCGATGGTAGAACAAGTAAGAAAAGCCTTGTGCCGCAACGGCTCCACAATGTCTCTCATCAGGGGGTGGTATAGTTGCCCTCGGAAGTTCAAAACGCTGTGTAAACGTCTACGCAATTTTCGTCCAAGGGAAATAATTTACTGTATCTGAATCCGCAAATAGAGGGACTCAAAGTCCACTGTTCCAACAGGTTCAAATCGCACATTTTGAGATAATGGTATCTTTACCCTCAAATCACCAAAATGAGTTTCTATTTGCGGAAACGGTAACGATTTAGGCTGCGCTGGGGCCAGTTATTTCAACGGGTTTGAGGCACACATTTGAGCGCACCGTATGTTTATATCATGAGTGCAAAAATCGGGCCTCTAAAGCGTTACAAATTTTTCTCGACTATCTATGACATTATTCGATATCCAAAATACAGCCTCTATCGTAAATTATAGAGATCTTCGTATGAAGTACTCTTATTTTCTGGATTGCCTGACAATACAAGTTCTTCACACTGCCCATATTTAAAGTAAGCGTAATCAGTTGAGCAAAAGCCAACTTCCCAATCAAGCTGCAAATCATCTTCGATCGGTATCTTAAAAATGTTCAGTTTGCTCGCTTGTTCTACCAGTTCGTCAAGATACATGAGCATCAGCGGACTGTCTGGTTCATTGAACAAAAACCAATTTCCCTGCAAGGCCCCGCAGTGATCGCAGTGGTTGGCAAAGCATTTCCCTCTCAGCGTTTTTGAGTATCCGGTCCTAACGGAATACTTTTCCATCAGATATTTGCGCAGTTTGGGAGGAATGTATTCCTCATGGTCCGCCCACGCAAGATGCAGTTCTTCATCAGGATCACTTTCAATCAATTCATATTGCGGCCCGTCTCCAGCATCAAAAATGTGTATATATTCGCTAACTCCCAAGCCGACAACTCTTGTTGACTGGTGGCATTTCCAACACGGCTGCTGCCCTTCAACAATGAAAATATGGTTCGTAGCTATCATTGCATCATCTGTATCCCTCAAAATCCATTTTGCAAATTTTATGTATTGTTCCCGGGGTACGTCTGCATACCATTTCTTAATCTTGGGATTCCATCTGGCCCCTAATGCTTTTGCCGCGTCCTTTTCTGCATAAGGTACGTTTAAGTATAAGCGCATTGTTACACCTCCTGCGATTTCGTCGGCTTCTGATTGTCAAGACTCCGAAAGATTTGTAAAACTAATTGCTTCGTCTATTTTATCCATAAGAAGACTTGCAAGAACAAGGCGCTTTACGGCATCCTCACGAGATATACTCAAATTTTCATGTGCCTTAGGATTGCGTATCCCCTGCATCGCACCAGCAAAAATCTGCATATATCCCCTTCTTGGACATTTCTCCCACTCTCTGTGTCGATGCCTTCAAAAATGAGGAACGGATTTGACGGTGTGAATGCTTTGCGTATTAAATCTTGACCATCTTTTTCCTCATTGCGATACTTTTTATAGAGTTTCTTTATGCGGGAATTCACTTCTTTTAATGCAGATTCTACCGCATCGGCATAAAAACCGCCATGAAATCTTTCTTCGGCAACCTGATAAATTGAAGGGTGGATATACGACCAAAAACCTTCATTCTCTTTTGCCAGTACGCGCCGTTTCAGTAAGTCAGGCTGTACTAGGATTATATCGCCTTCCAATCTGCTCATATATTGCGTTGACTTATACACCAAGTTCTGAGTGATAGTTTCCCACTCATGTGTATTTTCAAAATGATTTTCATAGATAAAATCCATGAGATCTTGATGAAACTTTTCATATGCAGGATGGCAAAAACAGATCGTACCTTGCACTTGGTATAGGAATTTCATCTCAGAAATCAAATCATTAATGTATACCATTCGTCATGTCCTCCATCAAGTAATACGCCATATCGTCTCATCTCCGCAGATATTCCGGACTTTCAAACGCAAAGGCCACTTATCGCTTCTGACCGTCCCACCCCAAAATTCTTTGGTTTTCACGCCGTTGTGGACAACATATCCCAGTTTGTCGGTTTTGACCTCGCTGTCCGAATGCCATTCGCCGTCAGCGGTCGTGCCATCCACGCTCAAGTATTTAATCAGCTCAAGCCCATCCTCGCTGATCTCAATGGGCTTGAAGGGCTTTTTCGCCGTGGCACTCATACGGGCCTTTTCGTTGAACTCAAAAATTTTCTGCATCACCCGATCACTGAGGAACCTATCCACAACAACGGCATAGCCGCCATACAGATCATCGTGGGTCTCCTCCATATGGAACTCGGCGTAGTCGCCAATTACCACATCGTCCAAAATTGTTTTCAAATCCCGCAATTCAATCTTTACTGTGGTACTGTCATCGTCCTTGATAAACTTGCGGATTTCTTCCTCGCTGGTGATGTCGATGTAGTAAATGATGACCTTTTTCACGGTCGGCTCCAGGTCAGGGATAGCTTGGTGGATGATGCGGTTCATCAAAACCACATCCAGCAGCTTGGAGGAGCTGTCCATTAAATTAGGAACGTACACCGGCACCGTCCCCAGCTTGCTGTCGGAGATGGCCTCCTCCCAGAAGGAGGCCAGGGAATCCTCATTTTTCAGGCCAGGGATCAGGGATTTGATCTTCTCCATAGTCTGTACCGGGTTACGGTAGAGCTGCACGCCGTCCTTGATCTCCAGCACGTCAAACTCCGCCCCGTCTGCTTTCAACTGGTCGCGGGTGGTCTGGATGGAGTTCAGGCCAATGTCGCAGTGGATGAACCGACGGCCCAGCTTGTGGGCCACGGCGGTGACGCCGCTGCCGCCGAAGAAGTCGGCGATGCACATATCTTGGTTCGACGAAACTTTTATAATACGTTCCAATAAGGCTTCCGGTTTTTGTGTTGCATAATCAAGCTTTTCTTGATTTCTTGGCCCAGTAGGCACTTTTATATCCGTCCACCAATCAGTAACTGGTGTTCCTCTATCAACATCAACTATAATC
>CATJNB010000198.1 GCA_949741605.1 uncultured Eubacteriales bacterium
GTAGTCACCCGTTTGCTGGGCGGTGTGATTTCCCCGGTAAAATATTTTTTCATTGGCGCCATACCCGAATTAATAAGCAGCAAGCTATTGTCATCTTTGGGGATCAACGGGAAACTTGACAGCCGCAAATGCCCTTTGGATTCAAAAAACGATAGAAATTTTTCTCTTAATTCATTTAAACCAGTCCACTGCATGATTCTAATTCTCCCTCTATAAACCTTCTCAATGATTGTCTGTATTCTTCCTAATTATAGGCGGATTTTCAGCAGTTGTCAACCAAATATCCCACAAGCCCGGATCACCTCCCAAGAGAGGAGAATCAGCGCGTCAGGCATTCGATTGCTTCTTTCTGTGTGGCAACAAAAAATACATCCTTGCCTTGGTTGCTTTCATAGATGAAATCCTTGAGTGGTTTGCTGGTATACTGGGAATAATCGCCGTAAATGGCAATGCGGCCTGCATAGTTGATATATTTCTGCAAAATTTCACCAGCAAGCCCGGTGCTGAGAATGAAAAAATCTTCCGTTATGAGCTTTTTGTCGATCACAATATTGGCTGTGCCCGCCTCATATTTTGCCTGCATGAGGACATCCAAAGCAGACTGGCTATCCTGAATGATAGCGCCTTGGCCGTGAATCACCGCACATAAAGTGTGATTCTTTTCGATGGTTGTGATTTCCATTTCTGTTTTCCCCTTTCCAAATTTTGTGAATTCCTGTGATTGTATCATACGCATCCTGCAACGTCAAGGCAGCGGACAAAAGAATAAAAGCATACCGGAAAACTTCCAGTATGCTTTGCTTTTACGAGGTCTGAGCGTTGGAACCAGCCAGTGTCCTGCGTGACCGGCTGTTGACCGTAAAAAATACCGCCAAACATGCCACCGCAGCCATCAGGCCAATGCCAATACCGATCCATTCGGCTAGTTTAATATCAAGGCCGCCGAATACAAATAAAAACCCTTCTGGCGCCACAATGATATACGAGACCACAACCACTGTCATGAACACCGCCGGGATCAGCGCAATCCAATAATTGCACCTGCGGTCTGCCTGATATTTCACAGCTGTCCACAGGGCAATCGCGGCTAATGTCTGGTTTGCCCAGCTAAAGTACCGCCAAACGATGTCAAAATTGATAAAGCACAGCGCAATCCCAATAGCAAACAGCGGAATCGCTACGAGAAAACGCTTTTTGATCGACTTCTGGTCAAAACGGAAGGCATCGGCAATGACAAGCCTTGCGCTGCGGAACGCAGTATCACCACTGGTGATTGGGCACGCTACCACACCGATCACCGCCAGTACGCCACCTACCGGTCCCAGAATTCCGCTGGAAACCTGATTGACAACAACTGCCGCTGAACCGGCTTGTCCGAGCGCCTCAATGCTTCCAAAGAAGCACATCGCAACGGCCGCCCAGATCAATGCTACAATGCCCTCCGTAATCATGGCGCCAAAAAAGACCGGGCGCCCTTGACGTTCATTGGTCATACAACGCGCCATCATTGGGGACTGTGTGGCATGGAATCCGCTGATTGCCCCACACGCAATCGAAATAAAGAGGTAAGGGAAAATGGACTTGCCCTGCGGATGGAAATTCTCAAACCGGAACTCTGGAATCCGGTAGCCCTTTACAAACATCCCGACCCCGATCCCGACTGCCATGATGAGCAGGCAAATGCCGAAAATCGGATAAATTTTACCAATAATTTTATCAATTGGCAAAACCGTCGCAAGGATGTAATACGCCATAATAATCCCGATAAACAGGAAAGTATTCCATCCCGTAAGGTCATGCAGGATATCGGCAGGGCTCTTGATAAAAACAACACCCACGAGAATCAGCACGCCCAGCGAAAACAGGCGTACAAAATTTTTGGGCAGCTTGCCTAAGGTTTTGCCAGTCAGCTCGGCGAGGGTCGCACCGCCGCACCGAATGGACATCATGCCAACCAGAAAATCATGTACCGCACCGCCGAAAATACATCCAAATACGATCCAGAAAAAGGCCGCAGGCCCCCACATGGCTCCCGCGATGGCCCCGAAAATAGGCCCGGTGCCCGCGATATTGAGAAACTGGATCAGGAATGCTTTGCGCGGCTTTATTTCCACATAGTCAACCCCGTCGGCCATGGTGCGTGCCGGGGTCAGACGCTCCGGGTCAATGCGGAATGCTTTTTCGGTCACTCGGCCGTAGACGAAATAGCCCACGACCAGCGCCGCAACAGAAAGAAAAAATGTGATCATCCCAATGGTATCCTTTCTATGCTCTCTTGCAATGGCTTTCAGGCCATACAAAATCCATGGTGTACGAACCTGATTTTATCATGTCGCCAGCAGAAATACAACGGTAATGTTTGCCTGTCTGATCCGCTGTGCCAAACACCGATTGATTTTATTGTATGCCTGAAAAGCCTTGGATACTCATGGGATCATTTCGATCATGGGATGGAAATTTTTTCAAAAAATACTGGCATCAAAACTCCTCAAAATCTTGATACATCAAGCTTGGCTGGATGCCAGTATTATTTTGGTATTTGCCGCTGGAATATAAATCAAAATCCCCCTCAATGGTATGGTAATAAATCTGGCAGATATCAATCCCCGGATAAATCATCAATGGGTGGATACAGTGGATTTCTAGCGTCCAGTAACCGGCAAAGCCAATATCCCCAAACCCGGCCGTTACATGGATACAAAGCCCTAAACGGCCGGTAGAAGAACGCCCTTCCAGCATGGGGACAAACTTGCTTGTGGAAGTAAATTCCCGGGTACGCCCCAAATAAAGCCGCCCCGGTTCCAGCTGGAACCCCTCTTGTGGGATGGTTAGGATGCTGGTAGGGTTTGGTTTTTTCATATCCAGCACACCGTCTTGATAAACCAGAAGTTCATTGTGCAGGGATAAATTGTAACTGTTTGGATTCACTTTTTGAGGATCAAAAGGATCAATGAAAATATTCCCCTGCTCCACCTGACGTGCAATCTCGCGTCCCGATAAAATCATACGCTTCCCTCCTTATCCAAACATCTTAAAACTCGACCAGTCAATATCCCCAATCTGGCGGCGTTTCTTCTGAACCGCCAAAGCAACCCAGCCTTTTTCAAAACGGCGGTCAATCACTTCAAACTCCTTTTGCAAAGCATCCAGAACTTCCTGTTCCCGCGTATCAATAATGCCGCTCAAAATTAAAACTGTGTCATCATACAGGAA
>CATJNB010000199.1 GCA_949741605.1 uncultured Eubacteriales bacterium
CCATTATGCTGCTATGGCTCAGGTGGCAGAGCACATCCTTGGTAAGGATGAGGTCGGCAGTTCGAATCTGCCTAGCAGCTCCATAAAAAATCCAGTAACCATTCGGGTTGCTGGATTTTTTGTTGTTCGATTATTTTCCTATTTTTATAATTTGACTACCATTTTGACTACCTGACAAAAAATGATTCAATTTTAAAGCTGCGGCTTTTGTTGCGTGGTTTTGTATATGAGTGTATATATTTGCAGTAACTTTAATGTCGGAATGCCCTAAAAGGTATTGGGCGAGCTTTAAATCAATTCCTGCATCATGCAATAAAGTCGCGTATGTATGTCGAAGCATGTGAGGATACACCGAAAACGGGACAGCATCGGTGACGTACTTCCAGATTCTACGGAATGAGGTCAACGTGATATTTCCGCCAGAAGCGTTGGTTATGATGAAAAGGTTTCGGCGCGGGGTATGGTTCAAGACTTCTTGAAGTTGTCCACAATCGGGATAGTACGGTTTGCAGCTTTGCTTTTAAGGCTGTGATCGGGATCAGGCTGGTTTTTCACAAAGGTGACAGCTCATCGAATATTTAGGCCGTGTTCGTCGATATCACTCCACATTACTCCAAGAGCTTCCTCCCTTCGAAGGCCAGCATATAAACACAGTGCGCAAAAAGCCCTTGCTCTAGGCTCTGTAACTCGTTCCATTAGTAGTTGCTGTTGTTCCATGGTGAGGATTTTGATACGTTCATCGGCTGCATGAGGAGTGATATTGACGCCCTCGGTAGGGTTGGAACCAACCAGATTATTTAGTCGAGCGGTTTGGAAAATTTGTTTCATGGTATTTAGAACCTTGCGCTGCAAATTTTCTGATTTGTCTGCAACCTCGCCCATAACACGCTGGATATCAATCGGACGTACACTTTTCAGCGTCATGGAGCCGATATAGGGAAAAATATGGTTATTATACGAGTTCATGTATCCCAACTTGGTATGCGCCCTTAGCGAGCTTTTATAGACCGAAAACCAGTGGTGCGCCCATTCACCTACTGTTGTATTGTCTCCGACCTTTATGCCTTGTTCGGCCTGTTTTAAAATCTCCCGTTCTTTCTGGTTGACCTCCGCAATACTCTTGCCATACACAAATTTTTGCGTACCATCTGGCAGGGAAATTTTTTTCGCATATCTGCCGTCTTTCCGTTTTTTCATTATATCACCTTTTTTCTAAAAATGGGTAGCAAAATCAAGCCCAGTGTGATATAATGCTTTTGTGAGTGTAAGCATATTCACATGAGTATGATTTCACACAAACGCCTTTCGGTGCTGGTAACACCGGAGGGCATTTTTTATTCATTTAAAGCTGATTATAAATTTGGCCTCGATTTCCAGCTTTGATGACCCGGACAATGAGTTGATTGTGTTCGATCGT
Source organism: uncultured Eubacteriales bacterium (assembly GCA_949741605.1). GTDB lineage: Bacteria > Bacillota > Clostridia > Oscillospirales > Acutalibacteraceae > UMGS1071. Next base: position 1,418 of record CATJNB010000199.1, read on the forward strand.
GTAAATGATACGGTAATCGCCAACTCTAAGCCGATGTAGCTTTTCTGCGCCTTCTAAACGTCGGCGATCCCCTTCATTTGGTAGCTTGTAAATAGCGGAGAGGATACGCTTTTTTTGATCCGCTGGTTGCTTATTGATAAATTTTAACGCCTTTCTCTCCAGTATGATTTTATAATTCATCAAGTTTCACTCCACATTCTTTCAATGCGTCCTCAAACGATACAAAATCTCCTTTGTCTGGATCATTGAGATAATCGTTGTATAGTTTCATGCAAAAGGCATCATCCGTCTGTTCATCGGCGGTCAGGCCTTGCAGATACGCCACTACATATCCCATTTTGTATTCTGGTACTAACTCTAATAATGCGGCAGCTCTTTCTTTGTCACTCATGTGGGCGGCTCCTTTCTACAAATATAATATGATTTCACAAAAACGCTTTTAGTGTTGGTAGCATCGGAAGCGTTTTTTATTTGTCTGAGTTTTTAAAATCTATATAGAAAGTATTTCCTATGCGTGCTTGTAATCTTCTTTAATGGAATATTTTTCGTGTTTTAGCATTTGTTTCATTTCACCACGTATTTCTGCCTGATCTTCAACATCTAATTTTGTATACATTGAAATTACTTCACAAGTATTTTTGCCATACTGAAGTTCAATTTTCTCCATCAACCCAGTTTTTTCTGTTGAGTTTGTGATTGGGGAAATTTTATCAGGTTTATCCGCACCGATAAGAAAACTGATTGGTATTTCTAACGCAGCAGCAAGTCTATAGATTTTAGAAGCTGGTGGATCGGTTTTTCCAGCTTCGATTTTTTGGATACTGGATCTTGCGTTTTCAGTTGTGTAACCAATTTTGTTTGCTAGTTCTTCAAGTGTCATACCTTTTTGCATGCGATAAGTTTTTATGCGGTTTCCAAATTCCAATAAAAACGCATTCTTGTCTTGCTCTGCCATTATTTTACACTCCTTTTCTAAATGTGATTATAGCATGAAGTGGAATTAAAGTCAATTTTTTTACCTTTAATATTGATTTTAATTCCACTAAAGATCACCAAGAACAGAAACCAGCATCGTAAAGGAGGTAAGCCAAAATGGAAAACAAACTCCCCACGACCTATAAAAAGGAAGAACGCTGGATTGAACCATGGGTGTGGCGGGAAATGATGCAGCTTGTAGGTAAAGTGTCTGATCTTTTGTTCAAAAATGTTTCTCCGCACTTTTCTTATGCAGAATGTGAAATCGTGCTGGATTTAGTTAAGGAGAGCATTCACAAAATTAATGATCCGGATTATAGGCCGAAGATTGTAGAAATCGAAAGATCAACTAAGTAACCAAGACCAGAAACCAGCGTAGGAAGGAGGTGAGGAAGTGGAAAAACTCTACACAGCGCAAGAGATTGCAGAAATTATCCGGTGTTCCCTGTATACAGCACGTCGGAAAATCACTAGCGGTGAATTCGGTGAAACCTATAACAGCGGTAAACAACACTTTGTTTATGAATCCGGGTTGCAGGCGTATTTGAAAAGCCGGACAAGCGCACCAATCCCATATGCCAAACATCTTGGCGGTGGATGTGCACCAAAACGAAAAAAGGCGACGCCGGGAAAACTGACATTTATATGATAAGTTTCTGCGGGATTACTACTTAAAAGAAAGCGAGGGAAACAAAATGAGTAAACGCACAAAGTTCACTCCAAAAGTAGGGGAAATCTACCAAAATCAAGGCGGCGGGACTTTTCGTTGTCTGGAAGTAGTTGGTTC
>CATJNB010000200.1 GCA_949741605.1 uncultured Eubacteriales bacterium
AACCAAAGATTATATTTTAACTTTCCGCGCCATGGGGGCATGCAGTTTTTTTATCCTTACCCGGCATGTCCTGAGGGAGCTGCTCCCATTTTTGATGTACCGAGTCAGTGACCGGATTAAGTCTGGAATTTTATCCGAATCCTCCCTGAATTTTTTAGGGTTGGGAGATCCAGTCAGCAAAAGCTGGGGTTCTATCATTTACTACGCGCAATCCAAAAGTGCCCTACTGACAGGTTCTTGGGTTTGGTGGATTATCCCGGCTGGAGCATGTATTTGTTTTGTGTGTTTTGGGCTGATTATGATTAGTTATTATACCGAATCCAAAACCGACAGCCGGGTAGAATAGGAGGGAGATCATGCAGCCAAAAGGAACAAAACTATTGCAGGTACAGGATCTTTGTATCCAATATTGCCGTGCCGACTCCTGTGTCATCAACCATTTGAGTTTTGACGTGCTGGAAGGGGAAATCCTCTGTCTGCATGGACGTTCTGGGGCGGGGAAAGTACGATTGTATGGGCAATTACCGGGATGCTTTAGGACTATGGACATATTTGGTATCATGGTCTTGATTTGCTGCATTGTACCGAAAAAGAACGGCAGGCCATCCGCTGGAAAAAAATTGCGTTAGTCCCGTAATCCCTCCATGAACTCCTTTCACCCAGTTTTCACAATTGGAAAAACCATCGGAGAAATGCTGAAATTCCAAGAGGAACCGCTTACCAAAGCGCAACGGCGATCCCGGATGGATGAGCCGACTTCCGTGTTGGATCACGCAGTCAAGGAAGACATCTGCGAAATCATCCAGCAGATTTTTCAAACGCAGCGTTTCGCTTTCCTGATGGGCACACATGATATTACCTTAGCGTCACAAATTTGCAAACGGATTTGTGTCATGAGCGAAGGGGAGATCATTGAACAGGGGGATACCACTGAAATTTTCCGCAACCCCCAAGAACGTCTCACGCAACATCTTCTGATGATCAGTACGGATGTGCGTGCTTACTGGGAAGAACATTATGATATTTAGGAACATTTCTCTTATGTAAGGGTAATGGGATGAGAGTTTCACGTTATGGATAAGACATAAACGTCTGCATGCAGAGTTCATTTTCTGTTCATGAGCGCACAGGAATTTGTTTTTTAGTGGGTTCATATACTTAACAGGAAATGAGGTGATGATATTTGGACGGCATCCAGAAACAAATTATTTGTGTGTTATTAGATTCTGTATTTTCCCTTGGGCTGGTGTCAAAAACAACCTGTTTTGAAGCCAAACGATTGATGGATTCGGGTATGGATTTTGTAGAGTAGTTGTGGTATCCATGTACTTGAGAAAGGAGGCCACAGAGCATGAATATACACCGAATCCGTAATGAACTGCGTATGGGAAAATCAATTTTTGATCTTCCATTGCGGGTCACGTATTACGCAAGGGTCTCAACCGAGAAGGATGAACAGATCAACAGTTTGGAAAATCAAATTCAATATTATACGGAGCTGATTCAAAGCAAAGAGAACTGGACTTATATTAAAGGTTATGTCGATGAGGGGATCAGTGGGACAACCACAAAAAAACGGGATAGTTTCAATCGGATGATTGCGGATGCAAAAGCAGGGTGCTTTGACTTTATCATTACGAAAGAAATATCCCGTTTTTCGCGCAGTACTTTCGATAGTATCAAATATACCCAGGAACTATTGGAACATGATGTGGGGGTGTTGTTTCAGAACGATAACATCAATACCTTAGATTCTGATAGTGAGTTTCGACTGGTAGTTATGGCAGGAGTGGCGCAGGACGAGGTCAGAAAACTATCCGAACGATTGAAGTTTGGTTTTCGCCAGGCAATCAAAAATGGTCATGTTTTGGGAAACGATCAATTATGGGGGTACGATAAGAAAAATTGTGTGCTGACCATTAACGAACAAGAAGCAAAAGCAGTACGCAGGATTTTTGACCTGTATGCCAACGAGCAATTAGGAATCCGGCGTATTTCCCAAAAGCTGTATCAGGAGGGCTTTACCAGCCGGAAAGGGAATGCTTTTAATGAATTGACGATCCGGCATATTTTATGTAATCCCAAATACAAAGGCTGGTACTGTGCCAATAAAACGCAATCCGTGGACTACCGAACCAAACGGAAAATTACGTTGGACGAAAGCGAATGGGTGATGTATCCAGACCCATCCATTCCTGCGATTGTACCGGAGGAGCTTTGGAACCGGGCCAATGTTTTATATAAACAACGTGGCCAGCAAATGATGTCCCACCAGAATGCCGCACAATTTCATAACCGTTACCCATATAGTGGGAAAATCATTTGCGAGGAACATAACGCCAGTTTTCACCGGCAGATTTTGAAAAGTTCCAAGGGAGAGAAGGAAGTATGGCAATGTAAGGTATATCGGCAGCGGGGACGGGCAGGATGTAGCGCACCACAGCTTCACACCGTAGAATTAGATCAGGTGATGTCCCGTATTTTTGACCAGCTGATCCAGAATAAACAAGCCATTGTGGATACACTGATTCACGTCCTTCAATCTGTATCCAGAGAACATCTCTATGAACAGGATATTACATACATGGAGGAAACCTTATCGGCAATTCATAAAAAGAAAGACCGTCTTTTAGAAATGAGTATCGATGGGATCCTTTCTATGGAAGAGTTTAAAATACGCAATGACACATTCAATGAACAGCAGACAGAATTGGAAGAAAAGTTGAAGATATTACATCGGGATCAAGCAAATAGGAAGCAATCCACAGAACAGATGGAAACAATCAGGACGGCTGTGGAGCAGGAATTAAGCTTTGAAAATGGGATCAATTCGGCTCTTGTGACGACTCTTTTAGATCATATCGTGGTCAAAAAAGAGAGCACAAAACAGCAGGTATATCTGGAAATCTATTTGAAATTGGGCGCGCTTTATGAAGCGGATATCCAGAGGGAAAAATCCTCCTTTTGCTTACACCGTTTAAAAAATATTACGCCAGTGCAAACGATCAGGACGATTTGATTTCCATTGGCACCATTGGGCTGATTAAAGCGGTTGATTCGTTTGATTATGGGAAAG
>CATJNB010000201.1 GCA_949741605.1 uncultured Eubacteriales bacterium
CAGATCGACCAGGCTTTGGACGCGATGAGTATGTCGGAAGTGTTTGGGGGTTCGGATGTGGTCAAACGGCCGTCGTGAAACGTGCAGGTGTATACTGATTGGTTCAAACAGGAAAACCGATTGGAACTTCTTTGAAAGAAAATCTTGGGATATAATAGAGGTAAGAAAATTACCACAGGAGGAATGTCAAGATGGAATTTGTAACATTGAACAATGGGGTCAAAATGCCGTTAGAAGGGTTTGGGGTATTCCAGGTACCGGACCCAGCGCAATGTGAACAGGCGGTAACGGACGCAATCGCGAGCGGGTACCGTCTGATCGATACCGCAGCCTCTTATCGGAATGAAGCAGCTGTTGGCGCAGCGGTCAAGAAATGCGGCGTGCCGCGGGAAGAACTGTTTATCACGACAAAATTGTGGGTACAGGATGCTGGTTATGACGCGGCGAAAAAAGCGTTTGAGACATCGCTGAAAAAATTAGGATTGGAGTATTTGGATTTATATTTGATCCACCAGCCGATGGGGGATTATTACGGAGCGTACCGTGCGATGGAGGAGCTGTATAGGGACGGACGGATCCGTGCCATTGGGGTTTGCAATTTTTACCCGCACGTACTCGCGGACTTTTGTGAAACGGTCCAGGTGATCCCGGCGATCAACCAGGTCGAACTGCACCCCTTCTTCCAACAGGAAAATGCCCTTGCACTCATGAAAGGATACGGGGTCACTCCACAGGCATGGGGACCGTTTGCTGAAGGGAAGCATGGGATTTTCACACATCCCGTATTGACGGAAATCGGCAAACAATATGGGAAAAGTGCGGCACAGGTCGCACTGCGCTGGAATGTACAGCGGGGCGTTGTGGTGATTCCGAAGTCGGTTCACAAGGAACGGATGGAGCAGAATATCAATATTTGGGACTTCCAGTTGAGTGATGCGGATATGCAGAAAATTGCCGCCTTAGATATCGGTCACAGTGAGATTGTCAACCACTATGACCCAGCGTTTGTCAAAATGCTGCATAGCCTGAAAGTCCATGAATAAGAGGATTCTCAAAATATTGGTGGACATTTCCATGACCGCTGTCTTGCTGGCGCTGATGGCTTATGAATGGATCGGGCAGGCGGCGCATGAATGGATCGGAATTGGGATGTTCGCACTGTTTGTCCTCCACCATATCCTCAATGGGAAATGGAGCCGGCATCTGTTTCGTGGAAAGTACACCGCTTTCCGTATCATACAGACGCTTCTGGTACTTTTGGTCTTGCTTTGCATGATCGGTTCCATGGTGAGTGGGATAATCCTTTCCCGTTATGCGCTATCCTTTTTGCCGATTTCCGGTGGACAAACGTTTGCAAGAAACCTGCATATGCTGTCGGCCTACTGGGGGTTTATCCTGATGAGTCTTCATTTAGGCTTGCATTGGAATATCATGCTGGGAATGGTGAAACTGCTTGTGAAAACACCTTCTTTCGTGCGGACATGGACTGTTCGTATTTGTGGGGCAGCAATTGCTGGGTATGGGATTTATGCCATGATAAAACGTGGGATTCCCGATTATCTGGTGCTGAAAAACCAATTTGTATTTTTTGATTATGAGGAACCGTTGGTTCTGTTTTTTCTGGACTATATCGCGGTTATGGGATCGTTCGTGTGGGGCGGACACTATCTCTCGAAAATTGTGAGACAGATCCCAAACAGAAAGCAGGCTACATGAAAAACGAATCCATCAAAGGAGGATACCGGCATGAAAGAATCCATTAAACAGACTGCTGGTCGGGACAGCTTAGGGGAATTTGCACCAATGTTTGCACATTTAAACGACGACATTTTATTTGGCGAAGTGTGGAATGAGGACGCGATTTCACTCAAACAGAAATGTATCATCACGGTGGTATCGTTGATGGCGTCGGGAATTACAGATTCTTCGCTAACTTACCATTTGCAAAACGCAAAAAAGCATGGTGTGACGAAACAGGAAATTGCAGCGATCATTACTCATGTCACGATGTATGTTGGCTGGCCGAAGGGATGGGCCGTATTCCGACAGGCAAAAGAGGTCTGGAACGAGGAGCGCAACGCGGAGACGGAAAAGGAACGTTATCAGGATACGGTGTTTTTCCCGATTGGCGAACCCAATGATGCGTATGCACAGTATTTCACCGGACAAAGTTATTTAGCGCCGGTTTCCTTGGAACAGGTCCCGATTTTCCACGTGACGTTTGAACCGGGATGCCGCAACCATTGGCATATTCACAAAGCAGAAAGCGGCGGCGGACAGATGTTGTTATGCGTTGGCGGACGCGGATATTATCAGGAATGGGGCAAACAGGCGGTTGAAATGGTACCCGGCAGCGTGGTCAACATTCCAGCGAACGTCAAGCATTGGCATGGCGCCGCAAAAGACAGTTGGTTTTCCCATTTAGCCATTGAGGTTCCGGGAACACAGACATCCACACAATGGTGCGAGGCTGTTTCCGATGAGGATATCAAATGGTAAGTGGAGAGTGGTATGAGAAAAAGGAACACTCAAATATGAGGGGGAATCAAAGAGTTTAACGTTAACATAAAAAAACAACCAACACCATTTCTGCGAGCTGTACTCACAAAAGTAAGTTGCAGCTCGTTTTCTATTTTCTGGGGATTTATTTTATAACATTTTACGGGATGATTCCCTTAGCGGCGGTTGGATATTTCTCAATATCACCTCGGGGATTTATCACTGTCGATCGCCTCCAATCTGAATGGAAAAATTTTAAATTTACCATTCCAGATTGGAGAAAAACATTATGGCATACAATTATGGACGTGAAAAATATAAATGGAACTGCCGGAAAAAGAAAGAAGAAAAATTGCTCCGGGAACTTGGCGTTGCTGAAACAATCATCCAGGAGCTTCGCAACTACGATTGGCAGCTGTTTAAAAAAGAGCGTACTTATTATCGCTGGAATATCAGTGAGGAAGAAAATTTGGAACAACGAGTTGATTTGCACGAAGGAC
>CATJNB010000202.1 GCA_949741605.1 uncultured Eubacteriales bacterium
GTTAATCTTCATGCCTGTTAGCTGTGAAATTTCTGCGTAGGAATATTTTGAACACGATAAAAAATGATTTGTAAAGTGAGTCGATCTAGTTGAGAAAGAGCATAATATAATTCCTGATTATCCAGCTGATCTAAAATTTGATGGATATTTTCACATAATGATTCGTGGAATTTGATTTTATGTTCCAATATTTCTTCGTTGCTGCGATTCCAAAAATAGTAAACACGTTCTTTATTGAACGCTTCCTTATCGTAATTGCGAAGCTCCAAAATCATTTCTTCCGACATACCCAGTTCCCGAAGCTGTTTTTCTTCTTTGATTTTCCAACGATCCCATTTATATTGTTCATATCCATGGTTATATGCCATCACTTTTCTCTCCAATCTTGAATTGTAAATTTTAAAATTTTTCAATTCAGATTGGAGGCGATCGAGAGCACGGTCTTTGATAGATTGATTTTCTTAAAAATATAACAAAACCACCAAACCCATTTCGGAATAACTCGGAAATAAATTTGGTGGTTTTCGCTTTTCAATCTAGTGATATCTTATTATGTCATTCTTATCCCATAAAATCCGGTCTTATGTGGAACTGGCTTAACAGTTCCCCGGAAATTTTGCCAGCCTTACTGGCAACTACAGCCGCAGGCAGTTCATTCATGCCATCCGTGCCAATCAGGGTTACAATGTCTCCAGTTTTGACATCCGGAATACCAGTGATGTCAATCGTTAATTGATCCATGTAAACAGGACCAATCATGGGAGCGGGTTCACCATGCACCAATACATAGCTGTTTCCGGCAGATAAATTTCTTGGAATCCCATCGGCATAACCAATGGGCAAAACAGCAATGGTACTATCCCGGCTTGACGTAAAGGTACGGCCATATCCAATAGTATCGCCGCATTTGATTGTGCGGATGAAAATAATCCGGGATTTTAACGATAGCACAGGACGTAAATCCAACTGTAATTTTGTCTGCTCATTGACCTTGCTGGAAACCCCATACAAAGCAAGCCCGATTCGGACAGAATCACATTTCAGTTCAGGGTAATTCAACAGTCCGTAACTGCTCTGAAGGTGTATGTTAGCAGGGCGCAACCCTTTTTGCGAAAGTCTGGACAGCAATTGGTAAAAACGCTTAATTTGTAATCTGGTAAACGCGATATCTTCTGCCAGAAGGCTGTCCGACACACAAAGCTGGGTGAACATTCCGCACACCTTTAAAAATTTGGATTGAAACATATTGGCAATGTGTTCGGTTTCCTGATGCTCAAACCCCAGACGGTGCATTCCCGTATCAATTTTAATATGGGTGTTGATCTCATATCCCTGCCGTTCCAGCAAAACAGCATAGTCGTAGTCAATCAAGGTTTGCGAAATTTGATAGCGCGCAAGCTCACCAGCCCGTTGGGGATGGGTGTACCCCAATACCAAAATTTCTCCCTGCGTGCTCCACTGACGCAATTGTATGGCTTCGTCTATGGTTGCGGTGGCAAAGGCGGTTACGCCTAGTTGGTTCAGGGCCTCCGCGATGATTTTTGCGCCATGCCCGTACGCATTTGCTTTCAATACGGCCATCAAATTACAACCGTCTGGCATAACGCGCCGCAGTTCTCCAACATTATGGGCAAGATGCTCCAAGTCCAACTCAATCCAAGCCCTGTTTTTGATCTGTTCTCTCTGTACTTGTCCGACTACCTTTTTCATCTCATTCTTCCCTGATATTCCGGCTAAAATCACACACGGTACTCTGTTTCATACATGGCAATCAATTCCTTTAAAATATCCCCAAACTCCAGTCCAACTGCTTTCATCATACTGAGAAACCGGCTTCGCTCGGTGAGTCCCGGAATCGAATTGACTTCATTAAAAACCAGTTCCCCGGATGGGGTCAGGAACAGGTCGACCCGAGCAAATCCGGAACATCCTAAAATCCGGTAGATGGCTTTTGCCGTTTCTTGAATTCGTTTTTCACAGGCATCATCTACCCGTGCCGGAAGATGTACCACACTTTGTTTGACATATTTGGTATCATAATCATAAAATCCTTGTGTGATTTGCACCTCGTCTACTCTGCCTACGGTCAGTTCGGAAATGCCCATGACCGCGCATCCCACTTCAAACCCTTCTACCATTTCTTCCGCGACAATCTTGCTGTCATGTTGGAACGCGGTATCCATAGCGTCCCAGAGTTCTGACGGGGATTGCACTTTGGTAATGCCGTAGGAGGAACCCGCACGCGCCGGTTTGACAAACAATGGGTAACGCAACCCGGATACCAGCTCCAACGCTTTCTGCCGCTCATATACCCAAATAACTGCGCTGTTTGGTACGGCAATCCCCGTTGACTGAACCATCGTGTGGGCTTTGTCTTTGTCCATGCACAGGGCAGAAGCTAACGTGCCGCATCCAATCACCGGAATTCCAGCCAGCTCCAGCAACCCCTGTACGGTTCCGTCCTCGCCGTTTTTCCCGTGTAGGACCGGAAACGCGTAATCCAGTTTTATCATACGGTTTCCGTTGCAGGTGAATTCCATGACCCCATGGGTACTGAAATTTTGGGAAACGGCTGCTGAAATCAGATGGGGATAATCCTGCGCCCACGTATTGTCCTGGATATTTTCGTAATCGCCATAGTAACAGAACCAGTCTCCGCTTTCGGTGATGCCAATGGGGAGGATGTCATAGGTTTGGCTGTCGAGGTGCGATAACACCGAATAGGCCGACGATAAAGAAATCCGGTATTCTGGGGAACGTCCTCCAAATAAAACTGCTATTTTTTTCTTCATATTGCTTCTCCTTTCTCGACAAGAATGGTTTGTTCCGGCAAGGGGTAACCGATCTCCGACTGTTCCCGGTACAGGCAAAATTCTTTTTGCATACCCGTATCGGATTCTGTACGCCGGCAGTCTACCGATACCTCTTGGAATATGGTTTCTGCCCTGCGGAAATAGGAAATTTCCCGGTTGAAAATTTCGTA
>CATJNB010000203.1 GCA_949741605.1 uncultured Eubacteriales bacterium
CGGGAGCTGGGTGATTACGATTTCATCAGGGTAACCAGAACAGCCTTTTGGGCGTGCAGACGGTTTTCTGCTTCTTCAAAGATTTCGTCTGCATGATCCTCAAAGACTTTCTCGGTGATTTCCTCCCCACGGTGGGCAGGCAGGCAATGCTGGATCATAACATCTGGTTTCGCAAGGGCTAGCAGCTCTTCGTTGATCTGATACCCGGCAAAGGCCACCTTTCTGGCTTCGGCCTCACTTTCCTGTCCCATAGACGCCCAGACATCCGTAAACAGGACATCCGCATTTTTAGCAGCGTCTTTTGGATCGCCGGTGAGGTGGAAGTTGGGATAATCTTTCGCAAATTCCAGCACTTGCGGGTCTGGATGGTAGCCCTGCGGACAGGCGGCGGTAACAGCCATGCCCATCTTGAGGCACCCGACGATAATGGAATTTGCCATATTATTGCCGTCACCGATGTAACCTACCTGCAAGCCCTCCAGACTGCCTTTAAACTCACGAATGGTCATCAGGTCGGCCAGTACCTGACAGGGGTGGGCAAAATCGGTCAGGGCGTTGATAATCGGGATGCAGCCGAATTTCGCAAGGTCCTCCACCTGGGACTGCTCAAAGGTACGGATCATAATTCCGTCAAGGTAGCGGGACAGCACCCGGGCGGTATCCTGGATCGGTTCGCCGCGGCCGATTTGCATGTCGTTGGCGGAGAGATACATGGGGTAGCCGCCCAATTGGTACATCCCGGTTTCAAAGGACACACGGGTACGGGTGGACGCTTTGGAGAAGATCATCCCCAGCGTTTTCCCTTTGAGGTGGTGATGTTCAATCCCGTGTTTGAGTTCATATTTGAGCTGGTCGGCGAGGTTCAAAATTTCAGTAATCTCGTCGGAGGAAAGGTCTAACAACTTGAGTAAATGTTTCATAATACGAAGCACCTCCTGAAAAGATAGATTAAGGATTGAGGACTTGCCTGAGAATCGCAAGGCCGCGGTCGAGGTCGTCGCAGGAGATATTCAGGGGCGGCAGGAAACGCAGCAGCGTTTTGGCGGTGAGGATCAACAGGCCCTGTTCGACGCATGCTTTTGCAATGTCCGCAGCTTTCCGGGTTTCCTCCAGCACAGCGCCGATCATCAGCCCTTTGCCGCGCACCTCCACAATACCGGGGATTTCCCGCAGTTTCTTTGCGAGATACTCCCCTTTTTCCCGCACTTCTTTTAAAAATTCCGGTTTAGCAACCTGCTCCAAAATCGCCAGCGCGCCCGCACAGGCAACCGGATTGCCGCCAAAGGTTGAGCCATGCATCCCGCTGTTGAGGATCTTGCCCAGCTCCTCTGTGCACAGGCAAGCCCCAATCGGCAGGCCGCCGCCCAGCCCTTTGGCGCTGGTAATCACATCCGGCTGGATGCCAAAATGCTCATAACAGAACAGCTTTCCAGTCCGGGCCACCCCGGTTTGGACTTCATCAATCATCAGCAGGATTTCCTTTTCTTTGCAGAAATCGGAAAGCCCTTTGACAAACGCAGGGTCCAAGGGGCGCACCCCGCCTTCGCCCTGGATCAGTTCGATAAAGACCGCGCAGGTATCGGCATCAGCGGCTTTTTGGATGCTCTCCAGACTTTCGGCATCCGCATAGGAAAAGCCTTCGGTAAAGGGGTTAAAATAGTGGTGGAAGGTATCCTGCCCGGTGGCGGCCAGCGTGGTGATGGTACGCCCATGGAAGGAATTTTGCAGGGTAACAATCTTGGTATGTGTTTCGCCAAACCGGTCACAGCCATATTTACGCGCAAGCTTAATCGCACATTCATTGGCTTCCGCGCCGGAGTTGGCAAAAAATACCTTCCCAAACCCCGTCAGCTCATGCAGGCGCTGGGCAAGCTCGGCCTGCGGTTTGGAATAGTACAGGTTAGAGGTATGCTGGAGCGTGGCGGCCTGTTCGCAAACCGCCCTGACCCAGCTTTCTGGACAGTAGCCAAGGGCATTGACGCCAATCCCGGTGGTAAAATCCAGATAGGTTTTGCCGTCATCGGAAACCGCACACGCGCCCTGCCCTTTTACAAGGGCAACGGGGAAACGTCCATAGGTGGGCATAATATGTTGCTGCTCTAAAGATTTAATATCAGACACGCAAAGGAAACCCCCTTTTTAATAAAGCATGGTTCCGACGCCCTCATCGGAAAAGAGTTCGATCAAAATGCAGTGCGGGATGCGCCCGTCGAGAATGTGGGCACGCCCGACCCCCTTGCGTACCGCTTCCACACAGCAGTCGATTTTGGGGATCATGCCGCCGCTGATGATGCCCTGCCGCTGCAGCTTTGGCACATCGCTGATATTGACCATGGGGATCAGCGTATCTTCATCGTCACGGTCCTCCAGAAGGCCGCGGATATCGGTCATGAGGATCAGCTTTTTCGCGCCCAGCTCCGCAGCAATCCAGGAAGCGGCAATGTCGGCATTGATGTTGTATACGCCGCCGTTTCCGCCGCCAGCCACCGTGGAGATGACCGGCACATAGCCGTCGGCAATGGTGTCGGTAATGACTTTGGTATTGACCTCCACAATCTCACCAACATACCCCAGATCCACCCCATCCTCGAGCTTTTGGGCGCGGATCATGCTGCCGTCGATCCCGCAAAGGCCAATCGCTTTGCCGCCGCGCCGCTCAAGATGCTGCACCAGTTCTTTATTGACTTTGCCGGCTAACACCATCTGGACAATTTCCATGGTTTCCTCGTCGGTATAGCGCAGGCCGTTAATGAATGTGGGTTCTTTGCCCACCTTCTCGAGCATACGGTTGATTTCCGGGCCGCCGCCATGCACCAGCACCACATTGATCCCAACGGACTGCATCAGGACAATATCATTCATCATGGCGTCCTTAAGCTCGTCGCTGACCATGGCGTTGCCGCCGTACTTGACAACGATGGTTTTGCCGGCATATTTCTGGATATAGGGCAAGGCCTGCGATAAAATTTTCGCCCGGTCATTATTGGAAATTTTCATAGGAAACAACCTCGATTTGAAAAGAAAATAGGGGTCAGCTGCGGTAATCACCGTTAATTTTTACATAATCATACGTCAGGTCACAGCCAAAGGCAAGTGCCCCGCAGCTGCCCTGGTGCAGGTTTACGTCGATGATAATATCGTCCTCTAACAGGACGGTTTTGGCAATCTCCTCATCAAAGGGGATTCCGGCGCCGTTTTCGCACACCCGGACACTGCCGCCCTTTGACACAAACGAAACCTCCACCAAATGGATCCTGATATCCGCCCCCGCATAACCGATGGCACACAATACCCTGCCCCAGTTGGCGTCAGCGCCAAACATGGCGGCTTTGAGCAGGCTCGAACAAACCACCGTTTTGGCGATTTTGCGGGCATCTTCGACACACGCCGCACCGCTGACTTTACATTCGAGCAGCTTGGTGGCCCCCTCGCCGTCCTTTGCCATCATGCGGGCAAGGGACATACACATCTGGGTCAGCGCATCGGCAAACGCCCGGTAATCGTCATTTTTCTCGGTAATCACAGGGTTTTCGGCAAGGCCGCTTGCCAGAATGGAAACCATATCATTGGTGGAAGTATCGCCGTCCACACTGACCATATTAAAGCTGTCTGCGACCGCCTCTCTGAGCGCCTCATCGAGCAGGGCGGGGCTGATGCCAGCATCGGTCGTCAAAAACGCGAGCATGGTTGCCATATTGGGATGGATCATCCCGCTGCCCTTGGCAATGCCGCCGATGCGTACGGTTTTGCCGGAAAGCGTCAGCTCTACAGCGGCCTCTTTGGGTACCGTATCGGTGGTCATGATCGCCTGTGCCGCATCGTGCGAGCCGCTCGGGGAAAGCTCCTCGGCTAAGCGTTTGGCGGAATTGACAATCGGCTCAATCGGCAGCACCTGCCCGATCACCCCGGTGGATGCCACAATCACATCCTGCGGGGAAATCCCCAGTTCCTTTGCAATAATCTCGCACATCTGTTTGGCTTTCTGTTCGCCGTCGGCATTGCAGGTATTGGCGTTGCCGCTGTTGCAGATGACGGCCTGTGCGGTATGGTTTGCAAGGTTCTGGCGGGTGACGGTAATCGGCGCACCCTGCACTAAATTCTGGGTATAGACTGCAGCAGCCTGACAGGGGGTGGGGGAAAAAATCAGGGCAAGGTCGCGTTTGGATTGGTTTTTGCGGATGCCGCAGTGCAGCCCGGACGCACAAAACCCCTGTGGGGCCGTAACGCCGCCGTTTATGGAAAGAAAGGACATAAAATCAACACTCCTCAAAAATGGGTGACATCAAAAGGCGGGCGGGACTAAAATGAGGCCCTGCGTTTCGGGAAGGCCAAAAGCAAGGTTCATATTCTGGATCGCCTGGCCAGCCGCGCCTTTGACCATATTGTCAATCGCGGAAACGGCGATCAGGGAGTTGGCACGCGGGTCCACAAACAGGGAAAGGTCGCAGAAGTTGGAGCAGCGCACGTTTTTCACATCCGCACATTTGCCCTCGGGCAGCAGGCGGACAAAAAACTCCCCGTCATAAAACTCCCCGTATGCCTTGCGTACCTGTTCCATGGAAACACCGTCCCGGAGTCTTGCGTAACACGTCGCGAGGATCCCGCGGTTAATGGGCAGCAGGTGCGGTACAAACGTCAGGGAAACCGGCTCCCCGTTTGCCATGTGGGACAGCGTCTGCTGCATTTCGGGGGTATGGCGGTGGGAAGCGATTTTATATGCAGAGAAACTTTCGTTGAGGTTTGGGTAATGGGTGGTTGCAGACGGCGAACGCCCCGCCCCGGTCACGCCGGATTTACAGTCGGCAATGATCCCGGAAAATTCCACCAGCCCCTCTCTGACAGCCGGGGCAAGCGCGAGCGCAACCGCTGTGGGATAACAGCCCGGGTTCGCGATGACCTTCTGGTTTTGGATGCTTTCGCGGAACAACTCCGGCAGCCCATACACCGCCTGCTCATGCAGTTCTTTATTTTTAAAGGTGCCGTTATACCACGTTTTATATTCTTCCTCCGAATCCAGCCTGAAGTCTGCGCCAAGGTCGATAAAGACCTTGGCTTTGTCGTGGCAGTCCTGCGCGAGGTCCTGGGAAAGCCCGTGGGGCAGCGCGGCAAAGACAACGTCACACTGGTCAACGACATCCTGCTGTTTGAGGCAGGGAAGCGAGCAAAGCCCGGCATACGAAGGGTACACCTCATCAAAGGGCATCCCCTCAAAGGATACGGAGCTGATTGCGGTCAGCTGCACATCCGGGTGCCCCAGCAACAGGCGCACCAGTTCTGCGCCGCCATACCCGGTGGCACCCACAATACCGGTTTTAATCATGGGACATACACTCCTTTCCAGAGAGGGAATCCAGAATCCGTTTTGCCTGTGCCCGGACATTTTCCGGTGCCGGCGCGCCATGGACGTTGCGCCCATTGACACAGCGTTCCAGCGAAATGGCGTCGTACACAGCGTCGTCAAAGACGTCGCACACCTGCTGATAATCTTCCAGCGGCAGCGATTCCAGCGTATGGCCGGAGCGGATGCACAGGGCAACCAGCGAGCCGGTAATTTTATAGGCATCGCGGAACGCCAGCCCTTTATTCACCAGATAATCGGCGCAGTCGGTGGCGTTAATGAAGCCTTTGGCAGCAGCTTTGCGCATATTTTCGGGGATCGGCTTCATGGTTTCGACCATGGGGATAAACGCAGTCAGGCACAGGCGCAGGGTATCCACTGCGTCAAATACCGCTTCCTTATCCTCCTGCATATCTTTATTATAGGCAAGCGGAAGCCCTTTTAACATCGTCAAAAGCGCCATCAGGTCGCCAAACACACGCCCGGATTTCCCGCGCACCAGTTCTGCGATATCAGGGTTTTTCTTCTGGGGCATGATGCTCGAGCCGGTTGAGAAAGCGTCATCGAGTTCCACAAACTTAAATTCCCACGAACACCACAAAATAATTTCCTCGGAAAACCGGGAAAGATGCACCATCGCAAGCGAAATGGCAGCGGCAATCTCCACACAGAAGTCGCGGTCAGCAACGCTGTCCAGACTGTTGTTGGTGACGCGCGCAAACCCCAGCAGATCCGCTGTCATCTGGCGGTCGAGGGGGTAGGTGGTGCCGGCCAGCGCACCCGCGCCAAGCGGCAGCTCGTCCATGCGGGCTTTGGCGTCGCACAGGCGGCCGATATCCCGCAGGAACATTTCCGCATAGGCAAGCAGGTGGTGCCCAAACGTGATGGGCTGGGCGCGCTGCAAATGCGTATACCCGGGCATCACTGCATCGGCATAGGAAAGGGCATGGCGGCACAAAACCTCCACCAGCTGCCGCAGCTGGCCGCACAGCGCATCGCACTGCACCTTCAGGTACAGCCGGATATCCAGCGCCACCTGGTCGTTGCGGCTGCGGGCGGTATGCAGGCGTTTGCCGGCAAGCCCGATGCGCTGGGTCAGTTCCCCTTCCACGAAGGTATGGATGTCCTCCACATTGGGGTCAATGAGCAGCTTGCCCGACTGGAGATCCGCAAGGATGCCTTGCAGGCCGTCGCAAATGGTGTCGGCGTCCTGCTTGGAGATGATCCCGGCAGCGCCGAGCATGGTCGCGTGGGCAATGCTCCCCTTGATATCCTCGGAAAAAAGGCGGCTGTCAAACGGGATCGAAGAATTAAAATCATTGGTTTTTGGGTCAATTTCTTTGGAAAAGCGGCCGGCCCAAAGCTTCATGATAACGGACCTCCTTTGAAAAAATAATCAGTCATGGCGCATCCGGTTTTTCTGAGCCTGCACCTTGATCGGCAGGCCAAACAGGTTGATAAAGCCAGCTGCATCGGCATGGCTGTAAACATCGTCCTCATCAAACGTTGCCACTTCCTCATCGTAAAGCGAATAAGGGGAAGTCACACCGGCGTCTATGATATTGCCTTTATAGAGCTTGAGCTTGACATCGCCGGTCACAAATTCCTGGGTGGAATCGACAAACGCCGACAGAGCCTGACGCAGCGGGGTAAACCATTTGCCGTCATACACCAGCTCGCCAAAGGTGATGGCAACCTTTTGCTTATAGTGGTAGGTATCCTTATCCAGACAGATTTCCTCGAGCTTATTGTGGGCATGGTACAGGATGGTGCCGCCGGGGGTTTCGTACACGCCGCGGGACTTCATGCCAACCAAACGGTTCTCCACAATATCGGAAATGCCAATCCCATGCTGCCCGCCAAGACGGTTGAGGGTATCGACCATCGTAACAGCATCGACCTTTTTGCCGTCGAGCGCTACCGGGATGCCTTTTTCAAACGAGAGCGTCAGATACACCGCTTCATCGGGTGCCTGCTCGGGGGAAACCCCCATTTCCAAAAAGCCCTCTTTGTTGTAGGTGGGTTCGTTGGAGGGGTCCTCCAGATCCAGACCCTCGTGGGAGAGGTGCCAGAGGTTTTTATCTTTGGAATAGTTGGTTTCGCGGGTAATTTTCAGAGGGATGTCGTGGGCTTCTGCGTATGCAATCTCCTCCTCGCGGGAACGGATGTCCCAGATGCGCCATGGGGCAATGACAGGCATGTCCGGGGCAAAGGCTTTGATGGAAAGCTCAAAGCGCACCTGATCGTTGCCCTTGCCGGTACAGCCGTGGCAGATGGCGTCGGCCTGTTCCTGTTTGGCGATCTCAACGAGCTTTTCCGCAATGAGGGGGCGGGCAAAGGAGGTGCCAAGCAGATAGCCGTTTTCATACACGGCGCCGGCTTTGAGGGTCGGCCAGATATAATCCTCAACAAAGGGTTTGCGCAGATCAAGGACAAAGAGTTTGGATGCACCGGTTTTTTTGGCTTTTTCCTCAAGGCCTTCGAGTTCGTAGTCGCCCTGGCCGACGTTGGCAGCCACAGCAATGACTTCACAATTATCATAATGTTCCTTGAGCCAAGGAATAATGATAGAAGTATCCAAACCGCCGGAATAGGCAAGCACTACTTTTTTGATAGGGGTTGATTGAGCCATAACATGATACCTCACTCATAACAGAATCTTTTAGACATCCTTAGGGGATGATAGTTCCATTATACACAAAACCGCAAAAAAATCAAGGGGTGCGGTGCATAAATATTCAAAACCTGCCAAAAAAGCAAACAGGAAGGGGAAGTTTGCAGAACCGCCAAAGGGTTGCAATTTTTTGGCGCAGGCATTAATATAATAGAAGAAACAGCAGGAAAGGAAGGCTATCACATGCCACAGGAGAACACCGGGAAATGGGTCGAGGTGAGCGCCAAAGACCTGAGTTTTAACCCGTTCACACTGATCGACAAGGAATGGATGCTGGTGACAGTCGGCAATCCGGAGCAGCACAATACCATGACCGCAAGCTGGGGTGGCTTTGGGGTGCTATGGAAAAAATATATCTCCCTGATTTTTGTGCGCCCGCAGCGTTACTCCATAAAATTTCTGGAACAGGAAGAATATTATACCCTAAGTTTTTTTGACAAGCAGTACCGGCAAGCGCTGGCATACTGCGGGTCACACTCCGGGCGGGAGGTTGACAAAGACAAAGAAACCGGGCTGACCGCGCGCTTTGACCTGCCCGCGCCCTATTATGAGCAGGCGCGCATTGTGTTTGTATGCCGGAAAATACACGGGCAAACCTTAGACCCCAGCGGCTTTTTGGATCATGCGATTGATCCGGAGAATTACCCCCAAAAAGATTACCACAAGATGTATATAGGGGAAATTATACAGGTGATGATGAAAGAGGATTAACAGCATCCGGAACAAAAAAGAAAACAGGGAACCGTGAAAAGAAACACGGTTCCCTGTTTTTTTATGCAGCACAATGAATAATTATTCAGGCTCAGCAGGGTCCTCAAGAATAAATTCCCGGACCTCATCGAGAAGGTCCGGCGGCACAAGGGCGGTAAGCCTTAGCCCCTGTTCGACATATTCCTCCTCGAGCACCACCCCATCCTTGCGGATTTCGGCTGCCAGCCCGGAGCGTGCAAACGGCAGCAAAAGCGAGAGCCGGACATTTTTCACCGGCAGATTCTGCTCAATGGCCTCCAGCAAATCGGGGATGCCCTGCCCGGTTGCAGCGCTGATCCGCACCGCATTGCCAATCAGGGGCATCTGGGTGATGGACGGCACAAGGTCGCACTTGTTGAGGACCGCAATCACCGGCTGGTCCTGACACCCAAGGTCATGCAAAAGGTCGCGGGTAACGGACAGGTGCAATTGTGCTTCGTTGCTGGAAGCGTCGCAGATATTTAAAATAATATCCGCCAAAGCGGCCTGCTCGAGCGTAGAGCGGAACGCATCCACCAAATGGTGGGGCAGCCGGCGCACCAGACCAACCGTATCAATGAGCATCACGGTTTTGCCGCTGGGCAGGCGCAGCGCACGGGCGGTCGGGTCGAGGGTAGCAAAGAGCATGTCCTGTGCGAGTACGCCGGCTTGCGTGAGGGTATTGAGCAGGGTGCTTTTGCCGACATTGGTATAGCCGACAAGCGCAACGGTAATGACCCCTTCTTTTTTCCTGCGCTGGTTAAGGTGGCTGCGGTGGCGTTCGACCTGCGAAAGCTGTTCTTTGAGGGAATCAATACGCCGGCGGATATGCCTGCGGTCGGATTCGAGCTTGGATTCGCCGGGACCTCTGGTGCCAATGCCGCCGCCGAGCCGGGAGAGGACGGTCCCCTGTCCGGCAAGGCGGGGCAGCAGGTATTTGAGCTGGGCCAGCTCGACTTGCAGCTTGCCTTCTTTGGAAAGCGCGCGGGAGGCAAAAATATCGAGGATCAGCATGGTACGGTCGATGGTACGCACCTTCGTCACCTGTTCGATATTGCGGATCTGGGAGGGGGAAAGCTCGCAGTCAAAGACGAGCAAATCGACCGATTCTCTCCGGGCGAACTCTGCAATCTGGTCGAGCATCCCGGAGCCAACACAGGTGGCGTTGTCGGGTGCGGGGCGTTTCTGGGTCATACTGGCGTAAGGGACCGCGCCGGCGGTACGCACCAGCTCATAAAGCTCGGCCAAGGAGGCCTCGGCATGGAACTGACCGGTATCCACAGAAACGAGCAACGCACGTTCCGGGAGATCGTCATTGTCGTGCAGGATATTTTTCGGCATAAAGGGACCTCCTTGTGCAAAATAAGATACGTTAATAATAGTACAGAACGCGCGGCACGTCAACTGGTGGTTAGCGGAACAAAAGGTAAGCGTATGTTTTGCCGGACTGATTGAGGGTTTGGGAAACGGTCAGGGCAGCATCGTTCAGCGAGATACCGGCACTGGAAAACTGCTGGCAGGCAACCCCGAAATGCAGGCGTCCATCGGACAAAAGCGGCGCGCCGGACTGGAACACCAGAGCAAAGCAAGGGGAAAAGGAGAGCGAAAGGGTACGTTCCGCATCCCCGGAGCCTACATAAAAGCCAGTGGCAATCAGGTTATTGAGGCGGGCGCGGTCCTGCGGGGAGAAATGCAGGTCCTGATCGGACGCGTGGTTTTGGAACGCCGTATCAATCAAAAGGTTATCCTGCACGAAATCGGAACACTTTGGTTTATCCGTCCCGCACCAATTATTTAACCCCAAATGGGGGGTTTTATTCGCAGATGGCAAGAAGAAACACTCCTTTCTTTCATGGCTAATTCTGGAAGGCGTCAATCTGTTCCCAGGAAAGACCGGCCTGATCCATGGCGTCAAAGGATAAATCCTTTGTGTCAATCAGGCTCCACGAAAGGGGGCTGAAATCAAAGGAACAGGGGCAGTGGGCAGGCAGGAACTCCGAAGCCGCAGCGATAATCTGATTTTGGGAGAGGTCACGGTCCGCAGAAATGACATTGACATACACCGTCTGGTCCGCAGATTCGCAGACCGTCGCGCGGATGCCAAGGGAAAAAAGGGCATTCTGGATGCCTTTTGGGGTATAGTCATTGACCGTAACCGCACCGCGGGAAAGCAGGCGGTCGCGGCGTTCCTGCGGGGGGAGGAACGCAAGCTCGGGGCCGCACAAACGCTCGCGCAGGGCAAGGCCAAAGGAAAGGGCGGTGGGGATAAAGGCTTCCTTTTGCAGCTCGTCGAGCAGGTCGCACAGGGGGGCAAGAGCCTTGGCATAGGCCGACAGCTCCGCATAAACGAGGGAGCCGGGCTCACAGGAATACAGGCGGGTGGGAGTGAGCTTTGCACACAGGGAAGAGAGAGGATTTCCTTTTGGCAAGGGGAACACACCTCCAAAGAAAGATTTAAACCGACGAGGTCATTTTCGTCCACGTCACGACGCCCGGCACCGCGATTTCGGTACTTGCCACAGCAGTATCCGCGCTGACCGAATAAAAGCGGTAATTTCTGACAGCGCCGGTTTCGAGCAGGGCACGTCCGAGATGGGCCATCACAAAGGGTTCACCCACAGAAAGGGATGCAAAATACCCGGCAAGCGCCTGATCGCAGAGGGGTTTGATATCGTCAAAGGAATAGGGGGCAAGGGGCTGCAAATAGCAGGCAAGGCGGATACTTTTCTGCACAGCGGGCTTCACGGAAACCGTAACATTAATTTCCCGCAGTTCATTGAGCTGGCTCTGGATTTCCGCGAGCAGGGCAGAATCGGGCACACCGCCGCGGGCAGCGAGGTACAAAGAAACCGTACCGGGCCCATCCTCCCTTGGCACCACGCCGGCGGATTGGATGCCATCAAACTGCATGGCAAAGGAGCGGTAGAACTGGGGGTTGGTGCCATTGGAAACCTGGGCGTAGCTTTGCAGCAAACGGGCGCGCAAACCGTCGTCGGATTCTGCGTCCACCCCGCCGGAAAAGGGGGTATCGTTGACGCACGCCTCAATTCCGGGCGGCGGAGTGACCAGCACACACACCGCGCCAAGGGCGGCATTGGAATCCGCTCCGGGGGCAAGGGCCTTGGCGGCGACGGAAACCGAAGCATAACCGGCCTTGAGGACGGCGGGGACAGAAGTTGCAAATTGCAGAGGATGGTCGCCATCAGTAGAAACGATGGTGCCGGCAGGGATCGTCAGGTCATAGGGCAGGGGATTTTGGCGGGAGAAGGCGAGGGAACCGCTGGCAGACAGGGCAGGCTTGCGGGAGAGGCCGCGCTGTTTTGCGTGCAGGTCGAGGAACTCGCCTTGCGCGGTTTGGGGGAAGACCTGATTTTTGAGCCAGTCAAAGGCGTGGTAGAGGGAAAAGACCTCCCCGGCGAGCACTTTCAGGCGCATCCCGATATCGGAGGCATCGTCGGGGGAAAACCCGGCAAGCTCAGAAAAGGACTGCTGCATCCGCGTGAGGATGGAAGAAAAGGATTGATCCTGCAAGGATTATGCCACCTCCTTCCAAAGGGGACAAAACAGGGGCAGCGCGCCATAGGGCGACCCCAGCGACAAAGAAACGCCGGTCGGCAGCACCGCAAGGGAAAGCAGCGTCAGGTCGGGCAACGGGAGCAAAGCCTCCTGTACGGCGGAGAACGCGTGATGGTACAGGTCGGGGTCATCGGGATCGAGGGAGGGCAGCGAGCTGCCGAGGCTGGGGTCATAGGGGAACGCGCCGCGCGGGACACACAGGCGGATCATGGCGCGCTGCAACAGTTCAGAGGCGCCGCCAATGGAAAAGGGGATCCCGGAAGCAGAGAGGGCGAAATCGCCATTTAACAGGGCAGTATCCATCAGGCGTCCTCCTTTGGGGGCAAAGGGAAGGTGTGGCCATTGATGATGACATCACCATTCTGGCACAGGCGGATACACGCGCCGCCGCCGGAAGAAAGCAGGACTTCCCCGGGGAGAAGGCCGGGGGCCGGCTGTTGGGGGGAGCCGATGGAGAAGTCCGAAAGGCCACAGGACAGCACAGCGGCTTGGGAATGTTCCGGGGGCACAGAAGCAAAGCCCCAGGGGGACAGCACAGGGATGGAGAGGAACTGGGAATCCGCCTGTACACAGAGGGCATCGGGGGCACAGGAGGAAACCAGTCCCAACGAGAGGGAAACAGGCAAAGAAAAAACCACCTTTCTACAAAAAGGGTCAAAGGTTCACAACAGGGCGCAGGGTAACACAGGAAAGGAGGGAATCCTCGGAAAGGGAAAACGAGACCTTGGCCACAGAAAGCCCGGAAAGCAGCCCCAAATCGGGGTCATCCACACAGGCGGGGGCGCCAAGGGAGAGCATGTGGAACAACGGCTGCGGACAGCGCAAGGTCACCTGCATGGCATGGCGTCTGGATGCTTCCAGGGAGCGTTTGGCAAGGAACGGCGAGAGGGAAAGATAGCGGGAGCGCAGGATACCGAGGTCCACACTGGGCTGGTCGACGACCAGGGAGGAATAGGGTGCGCCAAGGGCGGGCTGAAGGTACAGATGGGAAACCTGCTTTTGAAAGAGGAATTCTTTTGAGAGGGAGAAATAGGGGATCCCGTTGTGGTTGGAGAAGCGCACAGCATGTTCCGAGGGTTTGCCGGAAGCGTCCAGAGAACGTGCGGGACCGGAGCGCAGGGTTGTGCCGAGGAAGTAGGCACAAAAATCGGAAAGCGCCTGCCAGTGCGACATCCCCTTACGTACGACAAACTGCCCGCGGAACCGTCCGAGATTGCCCGTAATTTCGGTAAACCCAAAGGGGGCGGCATGGCATGCAAAGAGCTGTTTGAGCGAGGGGTTGACGTAGGTTTGGGGCGGGGCGTCGTTGTCGAGGAGCAAAGCGGTGCGGGAACGTCCTGAGAGGGTCAAAAAGGAGCCGTCCGCCGAGCAGGAGAAGGACTGCTCATCCAGCAAGGCAGAAAGGATCTGGGTTTCATCGAGGGAAATCTCGCACACATGCAGGGGCGGCAGGGGATGTTGCAGGGGGAAGCGGGCAGAGAAGGAATGGGCGGGGGAGTCCTCATCGAGGGAGAGGGAGAAGGAGCAGGGCTCGGGCAGGGGGAAGACGGTACCGCTGGCGTCAGCGGCAGAGAAGGAAAACAGCATCAGGGGATCACCAACCAATCGTCATGGGGGAAGAAATTAGGCCATTGGATCTGCGGGTTGCTGGACAGGATTTTGTCATAGGAGCAACCATGCCGGATGGCCACCGACCACACATTGTCGCCAGCAGTCACCGGGCAGACGGGGAGTGTTTTTGTCTGGGAGGCGGCGGTGGAGACGGGGTCCTCCCAGAACTCAAAGGAATAGCGCACCGTATTGGGGGCAGGGTCTGCGAGGAGATCGAGCTTTACAAGGGCAGCGGTCAGGGGCGGGAGCGCAGGCAGGCAGAGGGTGCCGGAACCGCCCTGGGAGAGCAAATCGGAAAGAGCCTCAAAGTCCTGATTGGCATGGGGGCCAAGAAAGAGGCCCTCGCCGGAAATGATCCGGCGTTTTGACCCAAAATCCTGGAACGAAGAATGCAGGAACGGGAGAAAGACCTCATGGATTTGGCGCTGGGAGGCGATATGGAGCTTGGCAGGATTTTTCGGCCACAAAAAATTTTTAAAGCGCATGGCAGGCAGGGACAAAACAAAACAGCCTCCTTTCTAGGCAGAAGGGTGAGGGGTCAACAGGGCCCACAAATAGATGGGGGAGGAATGCAGGCAAACGAGATGGGAGCGCAGCACAAGGAACGACTGGCCGGAGTGTTTTTCGGTCACAACCACATCCTGCGGGAACTGATGGATGCGGCAGTCAGGCGGGGCGGTGAGGAAATAGGAACGCCCAACTGGGGGATCATAGGGGTTTGCGATTTCGTGGGGGACGGGGCTGGAGGTTTTTTGGAGTGGGGAGAGGAACGCAAAGGAATCCAGAGAGGAGCCGTCGGGGAACTGGATCGAAATGGGGTTAGCAAACTGGCAAAACGCATGGGAGAGGGGGTTGTTGGGAATCAAAGCAGATCACCTCAAAAGGCAAAGAAAGAAAAGTCTTGGTCAAGGAGCAGGGGGGCAGCGAGTGCGCGGGCCTCCCGATAGAGTTTTTTGGCAGCCGACAGATCCGGTTTGGGATAGGAAACCCGGACATCGGC
This sequence comes from uncultured Eubacteriales bacterium, assembly GCA_949741605.1. Lineage (GTDB taxonomy): Bacteria > Bacillota > Clostridia > Oscillospirales > Acutalibacteraceae > UMGS1071. The sequence continues at coordinate 14,929 of CATJNB010000203.1, forward strand.
AGCAGAGAAATCGGGGCTTGGGAGTGCGGATTGGAGCAAAGCAAAGTGGTAAAACGCAAGGGCAGCAGCGGCATTGCACAGAAGGGGTGCATCGCTGTCTGAAACGGGGTCCTCCGTGCGCCTTGCATGGAGGATGGCCTGCCGCGCATCGGAACACAAAAACGAAACCGATTCCAGGTCCTCACCGGAGAGGCGCGCGAGCGCAGCAAAGCGGGAAATGACTTGCTCAAGGGGCAAAACAGCAGCATCAAGCAGCATAGGAAACCGCCTTGACTGCGTCTGGGAAGATACGTGCAAACCCAGCAATGGAAGAAATGGCAGCACGTTCGAGCTGGCGGTCGATCAATTTATCATAATCGAGGATGACATTGCCCGCCTGCACCATTTCGAGGGCACAATTTTTATCCAAAGCAAGGATCGTGCGGTCCGCAAGGCAAGAGGTATGCACCAGGTTTGCGCCCAGCGGGGTAATGAGCTTGCCGGAGCCTTGGAAATTCATACCAGCGAGCGGGTCTTTAAACTCCGGGATCGTCAAGAGGTCTTTCATCGTATCGGTAGAAGCGAGGACCGTATTGAGCTGGAACGGAGCAAGGGACGACCAGAGGTCGACAAAATCCGCATAAACAGGCTTTGCCGCAAGCGTGGTTGGCGTGACAGCATTGTCATTGCCATCGCCGTTGAGCAAAACGTCTACTGCATCGGCGAGCAAATCCCGTGCGATATCGGCGCCGATCTGACGCAGGGTAACGGTAAACAGGTCGAGCTTATGGAAGCGCAGGGCTTCAAAGGAGGCAGCGAGCAGGCGGCCGTGTTTTTTCAGGGAAACGAGGGATTTCTGATTGGAGATGGTTGTTTGCGGGAGAGGCTCCCCTTCGCCGACCGCACTGGCCGCAGCCGGAGCCTTGGCTGTAGAAGGGGTCGAAACCGAAATGGTACGATAATCCATAGCATCAATATAGGAAACCGTAGCCACAAGATTTTGGAGCTGGTTGACACGCCCCATGCCCTGTGCGACGGCGCGGGAAACATATTCAGGGAACAGGGACGCAGACTCGGAGGACTGGAAGAAACGGTCGACAATATCGGAATTTTCGCCGGAAACCTTGATATCGAAACGCCGCAGCTGACGCTGGAAGGCATCGAGCCCCTCAAGCTCGGAATTTTCATATTGCTGGGAAGGGTCAAGCTCCTCAAGGACTTGGGAGAACGATTTTTTCGGGGTATGGTACATACCTTTTTCTAATTTCACGGAATCAAAATAAGCCATACAATGGGCCTCCTTCAAAAAAATAAATAGGATCAGGGATAACAAAAAGGGGGACCGCTAAATCTGGAACGGGGAAAGCCCTTTTTGGTCCGCCGCATGGGGACTCTGGGAAAACTGGGAATGGATCGGCAAAACAGACGCCGCCTTTGCCTGAAAGGCGTTGCAAAAATCAATGAGGTCCTCCATGGGCATGGAGTCGAGGGTCCGCCGCAGGACGTCACCGGGCAGCCCCGGATGCGCCACAGCAGAAAATTTCATCGACTGTTCCACCAGATCCTGCCGGTAACAGCGTCCAAGCTCAGCCAGACGGTCCAGCCCGCTGATATAGTCGAGCAGCTGGAACAAAGCATCGCGGGAAAGGCTGGCCTGCTCATCGGGGGAGAGGCTTTCGCACAAATCTTTCAGGGAAGTGCGGATATCCAAAGGGGAATGGTTTTGGGAAAAGGACTTAATCACACCGGCATTGCGCTGGGCAGGCACCGCCACAAACGACCATTCATAAGCATCTGTGGGGGAATCGAGCAGATCATAGCAAAGGGACTCCACCCCCTTTACGGGATAATACGACCCTTTCTGATGCTCGCAAGACTCGTGCATACGGTCCTTGCCGCAGATGGAGCAAACGCGGTGGGAAACAGCGCACCCGACACTGACTTCCTTTTTAATGCCGCTGTCAATTTCCAGGATCAGGTCCTCAAGCTTCTGGGACCTTGGCAGATAGGCTTTTGCGACCAGACGGGTATACGGTTCGCCCTGCTCGGTGACACGCGCGGGGTCAGATTCCAGGGACGTTGCAAAGATCCGTGCTGCTTGATTCTGGGCAACATGGAGATGGTCAAAAATCCCGGTTTTGCCAAGGAACAGGGATTGCAGTGTTTTCAGGGCCGGGATGGAGAACCGCTCCCATTGGCGGTCAACCTCGTTGTCACACAGGACGAGCGAGAAAGAATAGACCTCCTCTTTGGAAAGGGGGCGGCGGGTAAACTGGTTAATCTGTTGCAGATCGCCATCGGAGAGGGGGGAAAGGTTTTTAGAAAGGCAAGCAATCATAGGGATGTCGGAACCTCCTTAGGGGATAATTGGGCTTCAATTTGAGCGGCCTGGGCATTTTTCAGACGTGCATCGGCGAGATCGACCTCATCCTGCAAGGTAATATTGTCCCAGAGGATATGGAAATCACAATAAAAATGGTTCAGGCTCAGAAAGAGGCGGCAAATACGTTCCAAAACGGGAGTCAGGATTCTGCGGTACGCGTCGATTTCGCTGGTGAGGATATCGGCCTGCTGGGAGGACATGCGCTCCGTAGAGGACCAGGAGAGGCCGAGCAAAAACGGAGGCACACCGAGCTTTGCCACAATTTGCTCAAGCATTTGGCGCACAGGGATCTGGCTGTCGAGGATCTGGTTATCCGCGCCGATGACCTTAATGGACACATCGCCCACTGCAATAAAATCGCTCACACCGTTTCCGGGCTGCATGGCCTTAGCCCACTCGTCAGCGATCTGCTGGGCACGTTCGCTGGCGCAGGCCTGATCGAGGGAATCGGACGAAGGATGATACGTAACAGCAAACCGCAAATTGCCCATACGTTCCCAATTAAGCCCAATGGCCTGATAAATTTTCATCAGCACATCGGAAACAAAGGGAAGCCCGCTGAGGATCGAAACCCCAAACGCACGTCCATGCGGGGGATGCAGCGCACAAGTCAAAACGAGGTCTGGGAACGGCACAGGCTGCGGGGCGCCGTCGGCATCTTTGCGGCACACACAGGAAAGCAAAGGGGACTCCTGTTCGACAAAGAGGACGTCATCCAAAGAAACGTTATACAAAGCGGCAATCCCGGCGGCGTCGGGGGAAAGGACGATCTCGCCGACCGCCGTACCGAACGTCAGAAGCTGGTCGAAGTAGGCAGAGAGGAAGGAATGGATGCCGACTTGGAAGCGGTTGACCGGGACAGTCCGCAAAAACTCAGCGAGTTCTTTTTGGGCTTTGGGGTCCTCGCAGCGCACAGAGAAGTCCCCGATCAGCCGGGTGAGCTTATGGATTGCCGCATCAATGATGGGTACCGTATAGCGCAGGGACTGGAACAGGCGGCGCTGGGCGGTTGGATTTTTTGAAAAGGGGTCGCCGGGCGCAGGCAGACCGGCGACCCTTGCGGGAGCGGTCTGGACAGGCGGCAGCGAAGGGGAGGGGGCGGCCTTACGTTTAGAAAAAAAGTTCAAAAGAAAGAGATACCTCCTTGTTAAGACCAATGGTTAGAACGCCGGGGAGCGGCGAAAGCGGGGGTAGAACTAGGGGGATTGTGCAGGAAGGTAGAAACAAAGTAGCGGATATCGTCCATCGCATGGTCATGGACCTTTTGGGGCACATCGGCATTTTCCTTCCAGCGGTACAAACCGAATTCCCGGATCGAATGGATACAATTGCGGCAAATGCGGATTTTCCCCTGTTTGAGGGCCACACTCACCTGACGGATGCCATCGAGCACATGGTTTTGGGCAGGGATGGTTTTGAGGGCAGAATGTTTTTGGATGAGGGTACGGAAGCTGGCAGCAGAGGGGTCCACAATGACGCACCGGACATTTTTATCCCCGGCAAGCTCCAGCAGGGCAGCGAGATGCTCGTCATCCGTGCGCTGTACGCCAAAGAACTTGGAATCGTAGTAATACTCGTCAACCCGGTACCACGTATCCTGGAATTTAGCCCAAAGGCCGAACGAGGAGGGGTTGACAGTCCCGTAGTCGCAGGAAATGACATACTCCTGTGCCGAGCCTTGCGGGACGTTGCAAAACGAATCCGCAGACAGGAACGGATAAACCAGATCCTGAGAAGCGGTCCACTCTCCGAGCACGAACCTTTGATAGAACGGTCCGGCATACAAAGCCTCATAGCGTTTGCGGACTTTGGGGGAAAGGGAGGGGTTGTCGTCCATAGAGAAATGGAGGTACAGCAGATTTTTGGCATTAGCGGGCAAAATCCAATCCTGATAGAACCAGTGGCTGGGGGAATCGGGGTTACAGTTAAACCAAAGCAAAGAATCCTCCAGCGAACAGCGGGCCACTGCCTGTTCGACAAAGGAGCGTGGCATCAAAGTGACCTCATCGAGCAAAACGCCGGCAAGGGTAATGCCTTGGATGAGGGAAGCCGAGGACTGGTCTTTGCCGCCGAACAGAAAAAAGCGGTTTGTCAAGCTGCCGATGGACAAATCGAGGCAATTGCGGGAATGGGAGAGCTTTGCAGAAAAGCCGAGTGGCTCTAAAAAGGAGAGCAGGGGGGCAATGAGATTTCTTTTCAGGGAGGAGATTGTTTTTCCACAAAACGCAAAAGTTTGCTCATGGAAGTGGAAGAAAGCCCACAGCACAAAGGAAAGGGACATACAGGTAGATTTGCCGCTGCGGATTGCGCCGTCGCAGATGACGCCATGGAAACCGGCGTCGGGGCTTGCCCAGAAGGAGAGGACGCGCGCCTGTTTTTTGGAAAAAGAGGGGAAACGGCTCATGATGCAGAATCCTTATGCAAAGCGTTGAGGGCATCATACAGAGGGAGGATGGCATTTTGAGGATCTTTTTGTGGCAGGGTTAAGTCGTGCAGACGCTGGAGGGCCAACATACGGTCCACAAACTTAATTTCCATACCACCGCCTTTGGGACGTCGCAGCTCAGAAACAGAAAAGAGGTCCAGGGTTTTCAGGGAGTCGGGGTGCGGGTCCTCGAGGAACAAAAGCTGGACAGCATCGTTAATGGAACCGAACGCTAACTTTTGCAGGCCCTTGAGGACACGGTTATGGAGGTTTGGGGATGGGATACAAAATCACCGCCTTTCGGGGACAGAATCAAAACAAGCCCTCAATACGCCGGACAAACGCATTCAAATTTGCATCAAAAAGGGCAAAAAGAAAAAAATTTTTAAGGGGGATTCACAAAAATGACTAGAAAGTAAAAAAATCCTTCAAAAAAAATGAGAAAAAACAATCAAGTGCATGAAAGATAATGCAGAAAAATTCTCAATAAGCGTAAAAAACTAGAAAATATTTCAAAGAAAGCAAAGGGATTATAGTAAGAAGTGATAAAAAAAAGAAAAAAATATTGTTGACAACACCGCCGAAGTAAGATATAATAGGAAGCACGGCCTAGAATCCAAGCCAAAAACAGAAGAAAAGCCCCCAAAAAGAAATCCTGTATCCGGGGTAGAAAAAACACAAAATGCAGGAAATAAAAAAACTCCTGCAAAAACAAAACGATCTTGCCCACGCTCAAGCAAACGGTTTGCCATAGCAGCAGAGCATTTGCTTGAGCGGGGGTAAGAAACGCGCTTTTGGGATCAGCCCCCAAAAGATGAGCGCAGCCCCCCGAAACCACACGATTTTGCAGCAAAAACAAAGTTTGCGAAACAAGGTGCAAAGCTACGCCCAAAGCGGTATCATGACTGCTATCGTGACACCGCGCGGCCCCAAAAGGTTTCTCTCCCTTTTGCCGGCCGAAACGATGTGGAAAACAGAGTATCCCCAAATCTGGAATTTGAGACAGAAGGAAGCCTTCTGGAACGAAAATTTTAGACATGGGCAAAAGAAAACAGCTCGCCGAACGGCGGGCTGTTTTGCGTTTTATATCACAGGAAAAGATGAGAAAAAATGAGAAAGGAAAAAGCGTGTCAGGCTTTGTCAGCAGAACGCGAACACAAAGCTGCCAAAGCGGCGAACGCCACCGCAGCAGCCACACCGCCGGCAGCCGCCGAAAGGGGACCGGTAAAGATACCGACCCAGCCGGAATCGGCCACAGCCTCGCGGGCACCCTGCGCGAGGGTATAGCCAAAGCCGGTCAGCGGTACCGTCGCGCCAGCGCCGGCAAAATCGACAAACGGCTCATAAACGCCGACCGCAGTCAGCGCAACGCCAAGGGTAACAAAGATCACTAAAATCCTTGCAGGCGTAAGTTTGGTAAAATCAATGAGTAGCTGGCCGCAGACACAAATGGCGCCGCCCACGAGGAAAGCAATCAAAAATTGCATAAAAGAATCACCTCATGGATATTATGGGCAGCACGCGGGGAAGATATACAGGGGAAAAAAGAAGGCCAGGCAGCACGCTGGCAGCCTGACCGGGGAAAGGGAATTATTGGATGGAGCAGTCGAGATAATGTTCCAGATCTTCCTCGTCCTTTTTTTTCTTATCGAGAAAGAGAAAGACGGTAGCGACCGTAGCAGCCACGAAGCCGCTGAAAGCGATGATAGCGATTAAGAGCCGCCAATTTTTACAAAGTTTCATCCAAGGGCACCTCCGCAAGAAAAAAGATAGTGGATATTACCATGATACTGAAAAAAGGGGGAAAAGTCAATGGGTGCAGAAAAAAAACAGAACCCGGAGGGTTCTGTTTAAATCAGCAGCTCAGCGCCAAAAGGGGTTACGCATTGAGAGCGTTCAATTTATGGGCAAGAGCAGACTTTTTACGCGCAGCGGTATTTTTATGAAGAATACCTTTGGCAGAAGCCTTGTCGATGGCGCGGATCGCAACCCGGACAGCTTCGGCTTTATTCTCAGCATTAGCATCAAGAGCGATATTTGCTTTTTTGATATCGGTTTTGAGGCTGGTATTGATCGCCTTATTGCGCAGGGTTTTGGTAGCCAAAACCTTCACACGTTTTTTCGCGGACTTAATATTAGCCAAACAGGACACCCCCTTTCTTCTCACGTAATACTAATCATACCATGAAAGCGCAAAAAAAGCAAGAACATTATGCACACAAAGGGAAACACACAAAAAGGAAGGAGAAACAGCAAATGACGTACCGCACAGACCTGGCCATGGAAGCCCGGCAGGCACAGCCGGGGACAAACGCGCAAACCGAGGAGGAGCAGCGAAACGGCTGCCGGATCGAACGGATGCAGGTAAATGGGGAAACCGCAAAGCTGCTGGGCAAAGCGCAGGGGCAATACATTACCATTGAAGTGCCGGCGATCAGCGACCATATCGACGGGGAGAACCGGTATATTGAGGTGGTCTCGGAGGAGCTGCGGCGGGTGGTGCCACAGGAGGGCCTGATTCTGGTTGCGGGGCTTGGCAACCGGGAAATCACAGCAGACGCGCTAGGCCCCCGTGCAGCGGGACAGGTGCTGGCAACGCGCCACATTGTGGGGGAGTTGGAACGCATCCTTGGGGAAAAGGAGATCCGCCCGGTGGCGGTAGTCAGCCCGGACGTCTTAGGGAATACGGGCATGGAAAGTTTAGAAGTCCTGCACGGGCTGACCGAACAATTAAAGGCCAGCGCCGTCATCGCCGTAGACGCATTAGCCTCGCGCAGCGTAGGGCGTTTGGGGTGTACCGTACAGATCAGCGATGCCGGGATTGCGCCGGGATCGGGGATTGGCAACCGCCGCCCGAAAATTGACCGGGACACCCTGGGGATTCCGGTCATTGGGGTGGGCATCCCGACCGTAGTAGAAGCCATGACTCTGGCCATGGATCTGGTGGGAAACCATAAGGCGCAGGAAATCCGCGAACAGGTCGAGCCGCGTGGGGCAGGGATGGTGGTGACCCCGCGGGAAATTGACCTGTTGATTGAACGGTCGGCAAGGCTGGTTGGCATGTCGATCAACCGTGCGCTGAACAGCCAATTCACCGTAGATGAATTTACCGCCTTAGTCCACTAGCGCGCCGGGACATAAAGCCAGCCGCGGGATCATAAGAATAAAGGAAGAAGGAAAGGAAGGGGAAAGGGAAGATGATCGTAAAGCTGCGCGGGGCAGGGATGTGGAAAAAAGCGGTTCTTTTGATTACGGGGGTGGTGGTTGCAGGGATATCGGGGGTGTGTTTTGGGATACGGGTGATCCCGGAGCTTGCCGCGCAGGGCGAGCTGACCGCCATGACCGCGGCTGGCTTTATTGTACCCGCAGGGGCGGCACAAATCTTAAAAGGGAATACAGACACCGAGCATATGACATCGGAAGAAGCGTCCAGCGTTGTGAGCACGGCAGAAAGCAGCGCGCCGCAAAGCAGCACACCCTCCTCACAACCAGTGAGCAGTACGGTGAGCAGCGGGTCAACGGACAAGAAATGGACAGGCAAAGCGTATCCGGTGGAGGAAGTGACGATCACACAGGGGAACACCGAAAGCAATGGGATCGTGGTACGCAACCTGACAAAAAACCACAAGATAGACATTGACCAGATCCTTGGGGAGAAACCGGACATTTCCTTAAAAAAGGACGGGAGCATCGAGGTATTGATTTACCATACGCACTCGTCGGAAGCGTATCTGGCCGAAGAGAGCGGGACCTATTACAGCGACATGCCAACACGCAGCCAAAAGGAAGACGAGAACGTGATGGCAGTGGGGGAGGAGATTGCAAACGAACTGCGGAAAGCGGGGATTGGGGTGATCCACGATAAAACGTACCACGATTACCCGGCGTATAACGGGTCGTATACCCGGTCGGCAGACACGATCAAAAAGAACCTTGCCGAACATCCGGGGATTCAGATTACGCTGGACATTCACCGGGACGCCATCAGCGGAAGCTCGGGGGAACGCCGCAAGCCGACCGCAGTCGTAAACGGGAAGAAGGCGGCACAAGTGATGCTGTTATGCGGCTGTGACGACGACGGCACGCTGGGGCATCCTGACTGGGAATACAATTTACGTCTGGGGATGCAGATTCAGCAGGAATGTGAAAAAATCGAAGGGGACTTCATGAGGCCCATGACATTTTCGGCGACAAAATACAACCAGAACCTGACACACGGCTCTCTTTTGGTAGAATTTGGCACAGAAGTGAATACGATTGACGAAGCGAAATATTCCGGGCAGTTATTTGGGGAAGCGTTGGGGAAAGTTCTTCAGAGATTATAAGAGAAAATGTTAATATAATGTTCAAGCAAAGAGGGGAAAGATTTGGTAGACTAAGAAGAAAGAAACCAGAAAGAAAACAAGGAAGGGAAAGAACATGGCAAACAAAGGGAAACTGGTAGCAGGGCTGATGCTGACCCTGCTGATAATCGCTTTCTGGATGAGTACAACCGCACAGGCCATTGAACCGCGCCCGACTATCCCGTCGGCAGCATCCTCTGGGCAACAGGCAAGCCAAACCGGGAAGGAAGAATCACAGATTACCTATGAACTCGCACCGGGATTTCAGGCAGAGGAAGTCAGAGCGCAGGGAGAAAGCGGTGCAAAACGGATGAATCTCATAGGGATGATTGCATGGGGGTGTATTGGGGCAGGCGTGCTGGTGGTAGTAGTCGTGGTGATTGTGGGCAGCCGTAAGCACACTGGAACCGGCGGGGTGAAACGCACGCGTTATTACAGAAAAGCAGAAGCAGAAACGCGGGCCCGCCGTTATATGGATGATAACCGTTACCGAAAATATTAATCCCATGCCAAATAGAGAACGCCACAGGCGCATAAAGTTTTCGTCAACCTTTTGGGAAAGGTTGTGGGGGTGCAGGGGGCAAAGCCCCATGCAAGGTCAATGACCCAAACCCAAAAGAAAACGAAACAATAAAAAGATCGCAGATCCAAAAAATCCGCGCTACGCTCGTGCAACAGCACGGCGGGATGATTTCCCCTTCAATAAAAAAGAAAGCAATCAGGAAACAAACCCATTTCCTGATTGCTTTTATTTTTCTTTTGAGTGACACACGATCCCGCAAGAAAAAGTACCTTCACTCACCGTTCAGGC
>CATJNB010000204.1 GCA_949741605.1 uncultured Eubacteriales bacterium
GCGCGGGTCTCGGCATTTGCCGCATCCACCAGTGCGTCCATTTCGTCCAGCAGATCGTTTCTCTGTTCCAAAAGCGTTGGTAGGGAACGGGTTTCTAATTTTGGCATCTTTTTCATGTTCTTGCACCTCTCAATCTCAAGATTTCTATTTCTTTTTTCCGGTCTGCATAGCCAAGGGATTTTGTGGTAACGTCGGGCATATCCTCCCGGCCACGCTGTTCCAGGACGCTTTCTTCTTGCCCGCGGACTTCGATGGAAGTCCCCACATAAGCCGGGGTTCTGCGGCTGTCCAAAATGCTCACCTCGCGCAGTTCGATTTCCTCTAAGAAACGCCTGTGCAGGCCGTTTTCCAACGGTTCTAAACGGTCTTTCTTTTTGAAGAAACCAAACGACCAGCCCCGAAGCTCGCCTTTTTGAGCTTTCTCCATCGTTTCCAAGTCGGTTACTTCTGCTCTTGCATACAGGCCAATCGAATCTTCCCGCAATTCCAAATTTCCAGAATTGCGGGAACCCAGCACCCGGTCATGATTAAGCCGCAGTTCTATGTCGTTTCCACTCCGCAAGGCACGCTCAAAGGTTTTCGGCGTGACCTGCTCCACAAAATCCCCGGTAGGGGAAGGGATTACCCGGCTGTCCCGGCCTACGGCGTTGACATAGCCCTCCACAATCACCTTATCCGCTCGGATTTCTACTTTCATTCTCCTCACCCCCTTTCGCTGCCAATGCTTTTGGATTCCCTAAAATACGCCTTGCCTCCTGTTCCTCAAACGGGAACGCGGTTGTCAACAGGGTAATCGCAGAATCCTGCTCCATTTCCCCAGCACCAACCGCCCGGACAATTTCTAAAATGCTGCTGATCTGCGCCCCGTTTAGACTAATCTTAGCAATTTCCTCCTGGCGGACGGATTCTTTCTGTTTTGGCTCCGATCCTTTGGGTTCCAAAACTGGTTTGTTTGGATCTTCCAACTGATGTAAATTCGTGGTTTGGTTCGTATTCGGCGTATAGACTTCTTTGGTTTTCGGATTGTACAAGACATCCTGCAAGCCAAGCTTGATGAAATCCAGATGGAGGGATGGTAAATCCTCCCGATATCGCACTTCATCAATCTGCATGATATTGCTTTCCACCGCCAACTGGTACGCCTGGAAACGTTTGAGGATATCACCTTTCAGGAGTTCTTTGGTATCAATGGCAAAATAAAAACACCCGCCGTTTCCGCTCGGATGTTTCTCACTTTCTAGGAGTAATTCTTGATTGAAAGCCGCTTCCATAGCTTTCAAAATAGGGTTGATGCAGATTTTCATGGTTAGCGACCATTCTTCATCTGTGGCTGTACCGTCCAAAATAGACGGCGGCATACTGAAAATCTTGCACGCTTCCCGTGCGTTCGTTTTCTTGTTCTCGTTGAGCTGCATATCAACCGACGTGTTCGACGCTTCTTGAAATTCTAACCCTTCATTGAGCACCAGAATCCCGCTGGATTGGTTGCTATTTAAATTTTGAATGCCATTCCTGATTTCATCAATTATCTTTTGTTCTACCCGTTTTGTGGCTTTCAAAAATCCTTTCTTATTGCCGCCAGTCTTTACGATATGATTTTCATACTGCAAAGCGTTGTACATGACCGCCAAAGCTTTATTGTTCTGCGACACAATCCCTTGCCCGGTTACACCGTCTTTCGTGCGGCGCACTAGCCGGACAAATTCAAAGTCCCGGTAAGTGGTGCCGTTTACCATGATATCCGCTGTTTTGAAAATCGGATCTGTCCCTACCAGTACCGACACATACCGGCTATCCAGGTAATGGATACTCTTAACTCTATTCCGCTCCCAGTTTATGTATAGATACCCAATACCATCCAGCAGATAATCTTCTACCCACGCCTTTTTCATTTGGAAGCTATCAAGCAAATTCCCGCTTTCCTCATTGAGCAGGAATACGCGCGGATCCTCTTCCACCAGCTCCACATGATCCCCCTTATCCCGGTACAGGCAAACCGGCAGGCTTGCTGCAATACTGCAAATCACGTCCACGCACTGGGCGATACTTGGAATTGCCATTGCCTGATCTTTGGTGATATCGTCAGAAGAAAGCAGGGATTGCAAAAATAAATCCGTTGCCTGCCTGACCTCCTTTTTCCGTTTCCACCATGCCATTTTTTCACCCCCTTATATAATCTGGCAGCCCCAATCAATAGACGTTCCAAATTCAACGGTCTGCTGCATGAGATACACCGCATTGATAAGGCTTACCACCATATCTACTTTGCCGACACTCCGCCTTTTATGCACATAGCGGTTTAGGTTCGTGTCAAACGTGCAGCGGGCATTTTGAAAGTTGATTTCCAGCAGCCTATTTTCTTCGTAGTGGAATTGATGGCTGATAATCTTTTCCCAGAGTAATTTTGTAGCCGGATGCAGCACGCTGGAATGTTGTTTAACGACCACTGTTTGATACCCGGCCCGCTCCAGTTTCATGGCGGTTGACAGGCAGTTATGATAGTCATACGCTATCCCTACAACCTTCACGCCGTACTTTTCTTCAATCCCCAGGATCGTTTCCTCAATCACCCCATAGTCCACCATGTTCCCCCCGCAGGCAATACATTTGCCCTCTTTGATAAACTGCCAATAGTCCACCTTTTCCACTTTGCATTTTTCGTCTACCCGGCCTTCCGGCACAAACGCCAGCGATTCCCCTAGGATTTCTCCGTTATCCTCCGCCACCATTGCCACGGAACAGTTATCGTCTGTTGTGGCAAGGTCAAGGCCGAGGAACACTTCCCGGCCTTTCCAGTCAATATGCTCTACCTTTCCTTTCTGCACGTCCGCCACATCCAC
>CATJNB010000205.1 GCA_949741605.1 uncultured Eubacteriales bacterium
AGAAAACCTAATGGCTCCTGCGCATCGTGCTGGGCCTGCCAAGGGACGACAAGCCAGCTGCCAAGGGTAAACTGTTCTCCGGTCCAGATCGTATGTTTCCGGTACGGGTGTCGAATCCCATCAATGTTGGAAAATGTTCCGGATGAAGCGTACAAATCAATCCCTCGTGCGGCTAAATCCTTTGCGCCTTTGGCATGATCCATATGCTCATGGGTAATCAGGCACCCGGCTACTCGCGGCAATAGAGAAATATATCCGCTTAAAATTCGTTTTGCAGAAATGCCTGCCTCCAGAAGCAGAACACTCTTGCCATCATCTAGGGCGTAAGAGTTTCCGGTGCTGCCGGAAGCCAAGCATTTTACTTGTACCATCAGAATGGTGCCTTAGCAAGCGGAACGTCTTCTTCGGCATCCAAATCCGGTTCCATGACTTCCCCAGTGTCCGGGTCAATCTCTATAACATTGACGTCAATTGGGGTTTTATTTGCGTTCTCCTGGATTTCTTGGACAGGAGTTTTCCCCTTATCATCCTGCGAGATTGCCATTTGCATATCCGGTGACATTGCCCCATAGGTATCGATCAGCCGCCGCAGGAGCGTTTTACGTGCCATTTTGTCAAACTCTTTTTTCCATGGAGAAAATTCGCTATTAAAGCTGGTACTATACCGTTTCGCCCACGCTTCAACCTCTTCGTGGGTCATATACAATGTTTTTTCAAAGCCGTTGACTAACTTAAAATAAGCAAAATACCCAATAATGGTATCGCTCACACGTTCCCCTGAAAGGTCGATCATCCCGCTGACCTTGTCCTGTCCAACTAACTCACCCTCGTACACATTTCCATCGTTAATAGTCAAATACTGCTTGGAACGCTGCGCCAACTGAATCAACCCTTTGTATCCAACAACAAAAGTCGGCACATTTTTGTATGGTACAACATAAGCAAATCCCAAGGATTTTACTAGCGGCAATTTCAAAGATGCTGCCTTGACACATTCCAGCAGTACCTTTTCCGGATCACATTTTTGCAGGGTGCTATCTCCGGAATACAGGTCGATCATGCTGCTCATAAATGATCCTGAATTTTCCTTTAGACTGTTTTTGATCTGCGCCCGAATCGTTGGGGTATTGAGTAAACTCCTGAATTGATCTACTTTTGCTAATGCTGCCTGGCTCATAATTTTTTCTCCTCTCTATCTTCCTACTGCATGACAACTACTTTTTCCATCGCAATCAGATGGGAAAGATTATTTTTAAAATACTGTGCAATATTTCGTTTGGCTTCCAGTTTCCAAATGCCGCCGTCCGCTTCAAAAAATCCGATCCCTTTTTCTGAATCCACCCGCAGCAAAAATTCGCTTTCCGGCTGCTTAACTTCTAAAAACGTGCGGAACGGCTGAAGCTGAATACGCGGCTTGATATCCACAACAGCATTTAGAGCTACACCTTGACGGGCCTCTACAGTCTGTGTAACACCGTTGTCATTCGTCGATACTGTATTCTCGTCGCTCATTCTGGAAAGCAGATCGAGTAAATAAGCGGTGCCATCATTTGGGATAAACAGGCTGCGAAGTTCAATTAAGGCCGTTTCCCGGTCGCGCCATCCAGTACGCAGACCCGGCGTGTCAGCCTGTGCACAATAGAGGATATTGCGGGAAAAATCAGGCAGATATGTTGTCATGACCTCGACCACATTGTGGGCTTTGGCTTGTACCATGATAATAGTGCCAATTTTATTACTCTCGGTATGGATCAGTTTACAAATACTGTCCAGACTGTTGACCGTGATACTTTGAGGACGGTCTACATGCGGCGGGATGCGCTGTAAGGTTTGATCCGAATAAGTCTGTCCGTTAATTTCAAAGGTTTTTGTTTCTTTCAGGGTAACAATTTTATCAATCAATTTTGCAAGCATGTTATAATCGTCCTTTCCTTATTCATTTACTGTGTGCAAAAGTTTTAATAGCTTGGGACTGTCCTGCTGGCTGCCATCCAGACCAATCTGTCCGGGAATCTGCGGCACCAGTTCGGCCACTACCATTTCCCCATTGTCGTTGTTGGTGATGCAAAGGGAAGTTACAACTGGTTTTGTCGTAGCAAGTGTTGACTTTGCCGTCACGGATACTTGAATCTGTCGGCGGGCATCGTCTGGCATTAGTTCAATGGTAAGAGTGATCTTACGTTTGGCCGTAGCTTTGGTGTTGGGATCCGTGATGTTGTCGATTACTCGGCTCATTTCATAATCCACACGTTCCTCAAAAGCCCCACGCGCCATTCGCATGATGCTGTCTTTTTGTGTGCTGTCCATTTACAAAACCTCCACCCGTAACTGTTCATCCTGTTCCGATACATTCAGTCGGATCAGCTGGGCATCAATCGGCAGAAAGAAAGTGGCACTCTCCCCGTTATCCACCCAAACCGGCGGCTGAAAACCAATTTGCTTGCCAAGGCCCTGAATGATATCAAGTCCGGCATTTACCTTTTCGGAATTACTCAAATTGGCGTAGTCCACATCATGCACCATCGCTTTACAGCATGGTTTAATCCCACCGTTGACCTGTTGCTCAAAGAGTTTCCAGCACACATTCTGGAACGCCTGATTTACCCGATCCTCCACAGCTTGTGCCTTAACGGTAACAAATTTCCCGGCTAAAGTAAGCATGTGTTCACATTCGGAAAGTTGGATTCCCAG
>CATJNB010000206.1 GCA_949741605.1 uncultured Eubacteriales bacterium
CTCGCCTTGCAGGGTCTGCGCGGAAAAACGTTCTGCTTGTTTTTTCATTTCCATCCCAAGGTCAAACCCGCCGATCCCCCCTTCAAACCCCGGATAATTTTCGATCCGGGTGGTAGTAGCCATCTGGCCGCCGGGGGCTAGTTTCTCAATCAAAACCGTATGCAGGGCTGCCCGCGCACAATACAAAGCCGCTGTATATCCAGCAGGCCCGCCCCCAATAATCACCACATCATAACGCTTTGGCATCAATATCCTTCCTTTCTGTGGTTTCTTGTTAGGATACCCAAATCAAACGAAAAATCCCTTAGCAACACAAAAGAGCCTTGGCAAGCGACATACCAAGGCTCCAAAAAATATTTCATTGATAAAGGGGGTTTCAAATGTAGAATACCGGACTGATCCCTCTTGTGCAATCAGCACGCTGCGTTCCGTTTAAAAACTGGATTTCCGCACATGAACCAAACATTCACTCCGGCAAACCTACCACTCCAAACAGGCTGCGTACCCAATACACCTCCTGACTGAGATATATTGTTGTGGAACTGCCCATTGGAATCACCTCAATTCTCTCCAAAAACGGTTTTAGTTGTGGTTCCTGCCGACGTCAAACAGACTGCCCCGGTATGGAACCGCTTCTTCATTCATACACCCCTGATGAAAGAACCCTTTCTTCTCCCATCGTAATATAGTATACCTCTTTTAGCAAAAATTGTCAATAGTTTTGCGGGGATAACTGGAGAAAAATTAGATAAAATATTTAAATTGATATTTTTATTGACTTCCCACGCGGGGGACGGTACAATGAATACATGAATCCATCATGTTAGGAGGGCTAGCCCCATGAATGAAGAACAAGAAATTGATTTGCTGACCCTGGTCGATGACGAAGGAAAAGAGCATGAATTTGAAATCCTGGATGTCCTGGATTATGACAACCGTTGTTATTATGCGTTGCTGCCAACCTTTTCGGACCCTCAGGAAGCCTTAGATGCTGAAACCTACTATATTTTCGAAGCCATTGAGGAAAACGGGGAGGAACAGTTGGCCGAGGTTGAGGACGACGAACTGCTCGATACGTTAGCGGAAATTTTTGAGAGCCGTTTTGACGAAATGTTTGAATCCGAGGACGAGCCCGAGGAGTAACCGGACCCGTAAGCACGGGAAGTAGCAAAACCAAACTTTGGAAAAAATGCTGGAAAAAATTCCCCGCATAGAAATTTTTTCTGCACCTTGCATTTCCTCTTGCATAGACATCTCATACAAAATCCGCGCTTTTTTTTCGGTAGGAAAACTCTAAAAAATATTCTTTTAAAGAAACAAAAACGTTTTCTCCCGTGCTATAATAGTCCCATGTTAAAGATCCCTGCCTGGTTCGTGGACCGTTGCGTAAGTAACCCTACAACCTTTTTATCGGGAGCCCTGTCTCCGGTGGCAGACTGCAGACCTCCCAGCTTTGCTGGACGAAGGGAGCGCGAAACTATCGGGGGGACACCCACCTGCTGTTTTCGTAGCAGGTTATTCTAGCACATTACGGCTGGGCGGGCTTTCTTTTGATGTCACGGCTTCTGGACGGTGTTCCAGAAGCTTTTTCTTTTTCACAATCCCCAAAAGGAGACTTGCTTATGACAGATTACCAAATCATCACCGACTCTACCTGCGACCTCTCCCAAGCCGCTGCCGATGCCCTTGGTCTGCAAATTATCCCCATGGAATTCACATTAGACGGGAAAAATTATCGGAATTACCCTGATGAGCGTGAAATCACAAACGCTGCCTTTTATCAGGCCATGCGAGACGGTAAAATGCCCCAGACTACCCAAATCACCACGGCCACCTTCCTGGACGCCTTTTCCCCCATCCTGGAACAAGGCAAAGACCTGCTGTATCTGGGGTTCACATCCGGTATGAGCGCGACCTATGAACGTGCATGTATGGCGGTACAGGAACTGCAAAAGCGCTATCCTGAACGGAAAATTTATGCAGTTGATACACTCTGCGCGAGTATCGGGGAGGGATTTTTGGCGGAACTGTGTGCCGAACAGCAACAACAGGGTGCGTCCATTGAGGAGGCCAAAACATGGTCCGAGACAAACCGCCATCACATCGCACACTGGATCGCAGTGGATGACCTGAACCATCTCAAACGCGGCGGCCGTATCTCCGCTGCTTCCGCACTGGTGGGCGGTATGCTCAACATGAAGCCCATCATCCATGTTGACCGTGATGGGAAATTAGTCGCAGCCGGCAAAGTGCGCGGACGCAGGCAGTCCATGGATGATATTGCCAATCGTATTGTCAAAACTGTCTCCCAAAAGCCTGCCCGAATTCGGATCGTCCATGGGGATGCTTTGGAGGATGCCCAATATCTCGAACAGAAAATCCGGGAAAATTTAGATGTTTCTGAGTGCGCGATTTACTATGTAGGTCCGATTATCGGGTCCCACACCGGGCCGGGGATGGTCGCGGCAGTTGCGTACTGTTCTGAAAAATAAAAACTCCACGCAAAAAGCGGGATTGCCAAACCTGAAAGATTCAGGCGGCAATCCCGCTTTTTTCATCTGGAGCTAGTGGTCGGGATTGAACCGACGACCTGCTCATTACGAG
>CATJNB010000207.1 GCA_949741605.1 uncultured Eubacteriales bacterium
TAAAGATAACAATTCCAAAATTCTATTTAATACTATTGGCGATGGGAAAGGAGCGAAAGACGGGATTGACCTAACCGCCGATGAAGTCAAAGCAGCCTACCAACAGCTTGAAACCCGAATGAAGGAATATTTGCAAAGTCCTACGAATACAGAAACAAAACCCGAAGAATCGCAAATTGCCACACAAATGATTCCCGTTGTTGTCCCTGCGCCAACACCAGACAATCCGCAAAACACAAAAATCGAAAAATGGACAGCAGATATCAACGATAAGACGTGGCAGTACACGGATGTTACTGTGTTTAACAGCAGTCCAACGGCGCAGAAGTACAAGCTGGTCATGTCTATGCTGCCCGACAATGCAGGCGTTCATATGGAAATGCCGCACCCCACAAATCCAGATGGAACGCCGTTAGATGAAACTGCATGGAATACGGTTAAGACAGAAATAGAAGCCACTGTTTTTGGGGCGGATAAAATCCAGAACCAACAGCTTTCAGCAGTTACCGGGGATGATTTTTTCTGTTATGGCGATCCGGCCAACCCGAATAATCAATATTTTATTTCTGGTACTCCGCGCACTGATCCAATTTATTTATATTTCAAAATTTCCTTTAGCGCACTTCCCGAACAACCAGACGAACCGGACAACCCCGATGTACCAGACGAACCAGAGCCGGAACCGGAGCCAGAACCGCCTACAATATCAATCCACGGCCAAAAGTACGGGGAATATGACGATGCAGGCGGCTTAGGCGGTGCCACGATTGTGCTGTACCAGACAGCGGGATATGAAAAGGTCAAAGTCGAGGATGGCGAGGAAAAGCCGAAAGTCCCGGAATATGAACTGGTGCAATATGACACCCCGAAAAAAGTAGCCACTACAAAAAGCAAAAGTGACGGCAGCTTTGTGTTCCGCAACCTGTCAGGCGGCGAATACTACGCACAGGAGTTAGACCATGCGACTGGCGGCGGGTACACGCTGGAGGGTGCAAAGAAACCCGTCAATAACTATTTGAATCCTACGGTTTTCAGTGACGAAGGGGAAGTGTTTGAATTTACTATCACCATGGAAACCGACCCCGAAGAAAAACCGCCGTATTCGCTGACTGTGGATGATGATTTACTCATAGAAATGTATAACTTCCAGCAGCATGGCATGATAACGGTAGAAAAACGGGATAAAGAAACCGGAAACCAGCCGCAGGGGGACGGTACTCTGCAAGGCGCAAAGTTTTCTATTATTGAGGTAGAAGGCTACGAGGATGATGGCACCCCGTATGGAATGGTAATTGAAAACCTTATCACAAACGAACAGGGCACAGCGACTTCCTCTGCCTTGCCGGAAGGGATAAAATACTGCATTATGGAAACCAATGCGCCGATTGGCTATCTTCTTTATTCCAACGAGGACAAGGGTGCATGGTATCAGGAATTTATGATTGAATTTGACGGGGATCATGACAATGAAATCACATATGAATACACCCTGCTGAATCATGGTGTGGCCGGTGAAAAAAGCGACGCAAATATAATTTGTGCCAACCAGATTAAAAAAGGGCGGTTAAAGGTCTATAAATTTCTGGAAAAACTGCCGGATGGAAACCCGTTTGAAAACGACAATCAACAAAAAATCCCCGGTGCGGGCCTCACCTTTGACGTGTATCTTATCAGCGATACTCCGAAAAGCGATACCCCCGATGCCGAACAGGTAGAATACCGCTATAACTTCCGCCAGAAAGCCAACGGCGATATTATGACCGTTGAGGAAATGGCAAACACCCCGCAGCTCGCGCAAGGCTGGGTAACGTCGATTAAGACGGATGTAAACGGAGAAGCGATTACCGAACTGCTCCCCTATGGTCAGTATGTGATTGTAGAGCGTCAGCCTATGGAGGGATACGATTTACCCCATGCGATTGAACAGTGGGTAGACAGTCAGGTATATTGGAATCCGATTACCAAAAACTTTGTCGGTACGGTCGGCGGGGACGGGATGGGAAATGACGAAGGGCTAGGCATTGAGTATAACCCACCGTCCTCCACCCCGAACATGAGCCAGTCGGAAATGGTAAAAACCAGAATCATGAACTCGCTGGGGACACAAAAGCCGTATCTTGACATTTATCAAGGATGGATTACCGAAGAACACTATCAGGAACTTTTGAGATACTATCAGGAGTACATTGACACCCCGCACTATGTCGATAAGAACGGCAATTTCTACGATGAATGGGGCGATCCGATTACCCCGGAGAAGGGGACGCTTCTTTCCAAAGACGCAGCAAAAAACATGGCGTTGAGCCTGTGCGGGAATATGTACGATCAGTATGTCGCGCTGGACTATGACCCGGATATTGTGACGGAACTCGGTGGAAATGTCTATCAGGAGCATAAAGACGAGTACGAGCAGGCGCATGGCGTTCGGCTGGAAAAAGTAGACCATATCACGTATCCCTTGTATATCCAGAACCAAACCTCAAAGAGATATATCCAGATTGTGAAAAAGGATGCGGTCAGCGGGAAACTGGTGCCATTGAATGATTTTTATTTTAAAGTCTGGGACTGTACCCGTAACCGCTGGGTAGAGGA
>CATJNB010000208.1 GCA_949741605.1 uncultured Eubacteriales bacterium
GTCCTTCTGGGAACAGATTTACGGCATCCCGGTGGATGTTTCCAAACCCGAACAGGAACGACGGGAAATTCTGTATTCCAAAATGCGGGCCATTGGCAGCGTTACGCCGGAAAGCATCCGCAGCATTGCGGCAGCGTTTTCCGAGGGGGAAACGGTTTTAAAAGAACATTTCGGCGAGTACCGTTTTTCCCTGATTCTGGAACGAAGGATAGAAAGCGGAGAGATGGGGGAAGGTTTGAAAAAGGCTATGGAGGAAATAAAACCCGCGCATTTAGCCTGGGACTATTCCATTCAAATGATGGTGCCTCAAAAGGCTTTGCATGTCGCCGGCGGGAGTTACTGCATCACAGAAACGGTATTGCCGCCAATAAAAGGAGAGGGAACATGAGCGAATATGGATTTGTTATTACAAATCAGGGAAGGGCCTTACTGACCAAAGTATTAGCTGGAGGAAAACTGAACATTACCAGAGTGATGTTCGGGGACGGGAAGCTGTCCGGGCAAGACCCCAAAGCCCTGATTGAGTTAATTTCGCCCAAAGAGGCGGGAACCGCAACCATCCCGGTGGTACAGGAGGAAAGCGTTGTTTTCACCATCCAGTACCAGAACACAGGGCAAAGTATGTTTGTCTTAAATGAGTACGGGATTTTTGCTGATGACCCGGACGAAGGAGAAATTTTACTTTATTATGCAACGCTTGGGGATTACCCGCAGTATGTCATGCCGGGGCTGGGGGATATCCGCAGATTCCCGGTTTCCATTGCGATATCGGCAAATGACGTAAGCGTAACCTTGGCGTTTGACGCTTCTGCCTTTGTAACCACAGCAGATTTTGGGGCTTTTCTGGACTTGGCACAACAGACGGTGCAAATTGCCAATGAAGCAAAACAGGCCGTAACCGCCATGGAAAACCAGATTGCCCAAAACACAAGCAAGATCAATACACTGTGGGATGCCGTGTTTAACGATATCACTACAAACCCATTTCAGATTTCGTTTGGGGATTTGCAGGGAGTTACTTTGTCTGCTGGGGTTTGGAATGAAACGTTACACAGATTGGAATGTTAAGGAGGGGAACATATGGCAACATTAGGCAGTAAATCCGTTGGGTCTATTGTTCAGCTAAATGTAAATGGGAAAGCTACAAATTTTATTGTGGTGCATCAGGGGAATCCGAATACTTCTATTTACGATAGCAGTTGTAACGGCACTTGGCTATTGATGAAGGATTGTCACGAATCCAGACAGTGGCACAATAATTATGGAAATAGCTATTCGGCTAGTGACGTTAACGGATATCTAAATGGTGCATTTCTCGGTTTGTTTGATTCAAATATCCAGAATGTTATTAAGCAGGTTAAAATTCCGTATCGCCCATATGAAGGTTATGATAAAGATACACGAAAAGGGTCGTTGGGGATTTCAGTAAAATTTTTTCTCTTATGTGCCGCTGAGGCCGCTTTCAGTAATAATTATATGCCCACAGAAGAAGGGACAACACTTTCCTATTTCAAAGGGTGTGCAGTTGATGGAAAAGATAGCAAAAGGATTGGAAAATTGAATGGTTTAGCGATTAAATGCTGGCTTCGTTCTCCTAATTGCCAAGGCAGCAGTGGTAACAGAGGCGCTTTGGCTGTCGATACTGACGGTAGTTGTGAACAGTGGGGTGTCACTGGCGACCTAGGTCTTCGCCCTGCTTTGATCCTTCCCTCAACACTTGAAGTTTCCAGTGATGGCTCAGTTATCACAAATACTCCTCCCACCATCCCCAGTAGCATCACCGTCCCCACTACAGTAATCGGTGGCCAAAGCATCACCGTATCATGGGGAGCCTCCACGGATTCAGACAGCAACCTGTCCGGTTATATTTTGGAGCAACAGCAACGTGGAGAATCTTGGGTGGGATCTTGGACACAAATCTATAAAGGGTCAGCACGTAGTTGCTCGGTATCAGTTCCTTCTAATCTTAATATAGTACAAGTTCAGTACCGGGTAAAAGCCTACGACAGCCAAGGGGCAGAATCTTCGTACAGAACCAGCGATACCAGAACTGTCACCAATAACCGCACCCCAGCAATCAGCGGGAGTAACAGTAATTTAGGCAGCTTTTCCGATACTGCCCCTGGCTATTCCTACACAGTAACCGATGCAGACGGGGATGCTGTTACCATTATAGAAACCTTAGATGGCAAAACCCAGCGCAGTTATACCGTAACACTTGGAGCAGAAAACACGTTTACTCTGGACGCAGATACATGGCAGAAAGTCCTAAACGGCAGCCATACACTGGCCATCAAAGCAACAGACAGTAAAGGCGCCAGTGCAACCCGCACACTAACCTTTGCCAAAGCGGTAACCTCAATCAGTTTTGAACAAACCATAGCCATGCCCGCAGATGATATGCCCATGAAAGCCCTTTTAAATATTCAGGGCAGTTTTCCAGCGGGGAGCATCCTGAAAGTGGAAATTTGCAACAATGGTAATGATGCGCAGCCTGCTTGGGAGGATGTTACGAACCGGGTAATGAACGGCCAGAAGTGCTATTTTAGCAATACCGAGAAAACGGCAGATAGCTGGGGCGTAAAAA
>CATJNB010000209.1 GCA_949741605.1 uncultured Eubacteriales bacterium
CTCCTCTTTACAGAAAAAACTCCCCAAATGAAATTTGAGAAAGGATGATAAAAAATGGCAAAGCCAAGACAGCCGATTGCCCTGCTTGAGTACAAAGGCAGGAAACATTTGACCAAACAAGAAGTGGCACAGCGCCAGGCCGGGGAGGTGCAGGCACCGGCCAATAACGTTAAGCCACCGGGTTATTTGAGTACCAGTCAAAAGAAGGAGTTCCGAAAAATTGCCGGGGTGCTGCTTGCAATCGGGATCATGAGCGACCTTGACTGCGACGCATTAGGCCGTTATGTGCAGTCACAAGAGAAGTACGTGCAGTATGATAACATGGTAAATCAAATCATAGCATCCATGGATGATGATCTGGAATCTAATTGTGTGCTGTTGGAAAAGTATGAGAACCTGCGGGACAAAGCCTTAAAACAATGCCGGGCCTGCGCGTCGGATTTAGGCTTGACCATTTCCAGCCGCTGTAAACTGGTGGCACCGAAAGCCGAGGAACCAGTCAAAGAAAACAAATTCAGCAGGTTTGTAAAATGACCGACCGCGCTACCCAGTACGCCAGAGAGGTTGTCGCAGGAAAGATTGTTGCCGGCAATCTGCACATTCAGGCTTGCCGCAGACATTTGCAGGATTTGGAGCGTCAGGACACCGACGAATTTCCTTATATCTGGAATCCCGAAGCCTCCGAGCGAGTGTTAGAGTATGCCGAAACACTCACTATTGCAGAAGGTTTTGAGCCAAAACCCGTACAGCTCTACGGCTTCCAGTGTTTTGATTTAGGCGTGCCGTTTGGCTGGTACAAACGAAACGGCTACCGGCGGTTCCGGCGTATGTACAAATCGGTTGCCCGGCAAAACGGCAAGAGTTTTGAAAATGGTATCCGGGGCACCTATATTGCAGGATTTAGCGGGTACCAGTTTGGGAAGCTGTTTACTGTCGCTACGAAGAAACGACAGTCGCGCATTGCCTGGGACGAAATGAACAAGTTTATTTCTGCTGACCCGGATTTAAAGGAACTGTTCCGGGTGCAGGAATATAAGTCCCTGATTACCGCCCTGCAAACAAATTGCACGATTGAAGCATTGTCCCGGGAGGGCGGCCTTGACGATGGTTTCCGTAGTATTTTCGCATCCATTGATGAAATCCACCAGCACCGCGACAATTCCATTTACAAGGCGATCTATAACGGTACCCGGTCGCTCAAAGAAACGCTCATCAGCATGATCACCACCCGCGGCAAGAACCTCAATAGCTTCTGCTACGAAATGGACGAATACGCACAAAACATCCTGCATGGGGTCAGCTCTGCGGAGGATTTTTTTGTAGATATTTATTCGCTCGATGAAGGCGACGATCCCTTTGATGAAACGAATTTTGTCAAGGCAAATCCACTGTTAGCACGTACCGAGGACGGTATTGAAAACCTTCGCACCGATGCCAGAACCGCAAAGGAAATGGGCGGGACAGACCTCAGCGACTACCTCACGAAAGCCATGAACATATGGACAATGGGGCATAACGGTTACATCGACAAAGCGAAGTGGAAGGCGTGCGGCAGTGATCGAACGTTAGAATATTTCGGCGGCAGGGCTTGTTATGCGGGGCTGGATTTGTCCAGCGGTGGCGACCTGACTACGATTGCACTGGAATTTCCTTTGGATAACGGCAGCAACTATTTTTACAGCCACAGCTTTATGCCCCGCGGACGTTTTGAGGAACATATCCAAACAGACCTTGCCCCATATGATATCTGGGAGAGGGAAGGGCTGCTCACCGTGACTGGCGGGGTGGATTCCTGGAAGAATGACTATGCGTTTATCCTGTCGCACCTGCGCGAACTGCAAGAAACTTATGGGCTGAAATTTTTAGGGATTGCCTATGACCCTCACAATGCAGACGGGATTTTGTCGGAGCTGGAAAGTTTTGGATGTCCGCTTTTAATGGTTACGCAGTCGGCAAGATTCCTCAATGATGCCACGGTGGATTTGCAGCTGTCTGTAAAATCTGGCACAGTGGAATATGACCGGAAAAACCAGCTCATGACATGGAGCTTTGTCAATGCGAAAGTGGAGAAAAACTCGTTTGGCGAAATGAAGGTGGACAAGGAAAAACACGCCCGGCACCAGCGTATTGACCCGGTGGATGCGTGTATTGATGCTCATGTGATGCGCTTGAAAGACCGCGGGGAAGTCGATGTACAAGCATCTTTAGCGAATTATATGGAGGCCATGGGCTGGCCGGAAGGAGGGGAAAACAATTCCAATCTTTAAGAAAAAAGAAAAAGCCGCGCAGACATTTACCTTGCAGCAGCTTGTGGATTTTCTGAATCTGGGGGACGTTCCGAAAGATAAAATGGGCGAGGCTACCTATTTTGCCTGCATGAAAATTCTTTCAGAATCCATTGGAAAGTTGCCGCTTCATTTGCTCAAGTCGAATGGAGAATCCGGTGTTATAAAAGCAACCGATCATCCGTTATACCGTATTTTAAAATATCGCCCTAACCGCTACATGACCTCTACGGCATTTTGGACAGCCATGGAAAATAACCGGAATCATTACGGCAACGCCTATGCCATGATTGGCGGGTACGATCAGCATACAGAGCTTTGGGTACTGC
>CATJNB010000210.1 GCA_949741605.1 uncultured Eubacteriales bacterium
CGTAAATGGCGTAAGATTCTAACTTTGTAAAACCTAAAAAATGGCGGTTCTACGCGGTTTTTTCGACTTTTTACTGGTTCAACGGCTTCATTGTCGGGAACAAGAGGACATCCCGGATGGAAGAACTATCAGTCAAAAGCATCGCCAGACGGTCAATGCCCATGCCCATCCCGCCAGTCGGCGGCATCCCGTATTCCAGCGCGGTCAGGAAATCCTCATCAATCATGTTGGCTTCCTCATCGCCGGCATCGCGCAGTTTCATCTGGTACTCAAACCGTTCCCGCTGATCCAACGGGTCATTGAGTTCGGTATAGGCGTTGGCCAGTTCCCGGCGGGTGATAAACAGTTCAAAGCGTTCCACCAGCTCAGGACGGTCCTGCTTGCGCTTTGTCAGCGGCGACACCTCAACCGGATAATCATAAATAAACGTCGGCTGCAAGAGGTTCTCCTCCACCTTCTCCTCAAAGGCAAGGTTGAGAATGTCCCCCCAAACATGGTGCGGTTCCACAGGCAGGCCCATTTCCTTTGCGGCTGCTTGTGCCTTCGGGGTATCGCCGGCAAAGGAATCAAAATCAACGCCCGTATACTTCTTGACCGCTTCATTCATGGACATCCGTGCAAACGGCAGGGAAAGGGAAATTTCTTCCCCCTGATAGGTAATGGTATCGCCGCCGCACACCTTCTTGGCACAGGTGTTAATCATGCGTTCGGTAATATCCATCATGCCATGGTAATCGGTGTAAGCCTGATACAGTTCAATGGTCGTAAATTCGGGGTTGTGCTTCACGGACATCCCCTCATTGCGGAACTGGCGGCCAATTTCATACACCCGTTCCATGCCGCCGACAATCAGGCGTTTGAGGTAAAGCTCCGGGGCAATCCGCAGATACAGGTCAAGGTCTAAGGTATTGTGGTGGGTAATAAACGGGCGCGCCGCCGCGCCGCCGGGGATCGTGTTGAGGATCGGGGTTTCCACCTCAATAAAGTCCAGATCATCGAGGAAATCCCGGATCGTCTTGATGATCTGGCTGCGTTTTACAAAGGTCTGCTTGACTTCGGGATTGACAATCAAATCCACATACCGCTGGCGGTAGCGCAGGTCGGTGTCCTTCAGGCCGTGATGCTTCTCGGGCAGGGGGAGCAGGGATTTGGCAAGCAGGCGGATTTCCCTAGCGTGTACCGAGATTTCGCCGCGGCGGGTCTTAAAGACAAACCCCTTGACCTCCGCCAGATCGCCGATATCCCACTTGGACAGCCCATGGTACACGTCTTCGCCCACGTCGTTGATTTTGACGTACACCTGGATGCGCCCGCTGCGGTCATGCAGGTCTAAAAAGCTGGCTTTGCCCATATCGCGCCAGCTCATGATACGCCCGGCAATGCAGACGTCTTTTCCCTCCAGCTCTTCAAACGACTCGTGGATCACACTGGCATTGGTATCTTTGCCACTGGTATTGACATAAAACGGGTCATGGCCTTCCTGCTGGAGCGCGGAAAGCTTGTCCCGGCGGATTTGTAGCAGTTCGGAAAGGTCGGACTGCTCGAGGGTTTCTTGTTCGATTTCAGACATATTCTTGAACTCCTTTATGATGGAAAATGAAAAAACGTGTAAAGAAAAGACGAGCAGGGCACAAACCCGGCCCGTCTGGGGCAGTTACTTGGAGATGCCAAGGACCTCATACACCATCGTGCCAGCCGGAACCTCCACTTCGACGATATCGCCCACCGCATGTTCGAGCAGGGCCTTGCCAATCGCGGACTCATCCGAAATGCGCCCGGCTCTGGGATTGGCTTCATTGGAGCCGACAATACGGTACTCTTTGACCTGGCTCTCGCCGCTTGCCTGGATGGTGAGCTTTACTTCAATTTTGGAGCCAATATGGATTTTATCCGTACTCAGCTCGCTTTCGTCGATGACGCTGGCGTTTTTGAGCATGGCCTCAATATCGGCAATGCGCGCCTCGATCATGGCCTGATCGTTTTTCGCTTCGTCATACTCACTGTTTTCGGAGAGGTCGCCAAATGAGAGCGCGACCTTAATTTTTTCCGCGATCTCCTTGCGTTTGACAGATTTGAGTTCTTCGAGTTCGGCTTCCAGGGCGGCTAAGCCTTCCTCGGTCAGGATGACCTGTTTGACCATATCGCTATCACCCCCCGTGCCGCGCAAAGGGCGGACAGCGGGGTTCCTTTCCATGAAAAATTAATCCCAATGCGGGAATCCTTTTATCATTATAGTCAACCAGCCCAAAGATGTCAACCGGAAAGGGCGCGCCCCACAAAAAAAACCGGCTCCGCTCGGAAAAACGGGGCCGGAAGGGAATTTATTGGAAGAATTGCAGGGGGTTAATTTTGACGCCGTTTTTCCGCACTTCAAAATGCAGGTGCGGGCCAGAGGAGTCGCCGGTGCTTCCGATGCGGGCAATGGCCTGCCCTTTGTTCACCTTCTGCCCGACGCTCACCAGTAC
>CATJNB010000211.1 GCA_949741605.1 uncultured Eubacteriales bacterium
GCAGCCTACTCCAATCCATCAACTCCACCCCGAAGATGGAGCTATTATTACGATGATTGACGTATTTATGCCAGCGGTCCGCGACCGGATCAATAACAGTTATGTGAAAAAAACTTTAACAATCCCATCTTGGCTCAACCAAGCAGCCGAAGCGGAAAATGTAAATTTTTCCCAACTGCTCCAAGAAAGTCTCAAAAATTATCTTGGAATTCACCAACCTTTATAAATCCGGTTTAAGTCAAGGAAATATCCTTGGCTTATTTTTATGTTTGGCAATCCGCTCCCGGATGGTTTCAATAATACTGAACGTCCCATTCAAACAAGGATCATGTCAATGCTGTGGTCTGGATACCGGCTCATCCCGGCAATGCAGTCCTCATTGTAAATATGATTGATGTAGTTCATGCTGTCTCCTTTCACAGAACCCGCACGAACCCAAGGCAAACAAAAAAAGCCAAGGCAACCGCCCCAGCTTTCTCTGAAATTCCTATAATACCATCTTACCACACTATGGCGGAACAAACGGAACAATTTTTTAATGTCGCTTGACAAACTGATAGCAAATCTGTTTTACGCTCCCTTCGGTATTCCCGCCTCCTACCGACATCGCCACCTGATTCCAGCTAAGACCATTTACAAACCGTAAACTTAAAATTTGTCGGGTCAGGCTATCCTCCACGCTGTTTATGTACCGGTTGAGCCGGTTATACTCTACCACACTCAAAGCAATTTTCGCTTCGATGACCGCCCTACTGTCTGCAATCTGCACGGCAATCGCGGTTTTGTCCGACAAGCCTCCAACATGCGGCAGTCCTGAAATTTTCGCAGATGTATCGGTTGCCGCTGCCGTGAGTTCCTGAAGCCTGATTTTCTCCTGCTCGATCTCCCGGTTCAAATGATACAACTGCGATAATTCCTTGATGGTCATAGAAATCTCCTTATAAAACAATCAAAAAACTTATTCCGAAAATGTACGTTTTACATTTTCGCATAATTGTCTAATCCATTCCTTCCTTGCAATGTTTGAAATCCATTGTTCCGGGATCCCGGCATCCCCGCCGACACCATACAGAATCCCAGCAAGACCTCCTGCAATTGCCGCCACGGTGTCTGTATCGTCTCCCAGATTTACCGCTGTTAGCACGCAACCCCGGTAATTATCCGTATTCAGGAAACACCACAATGCCGCTTCCAGCGTGTCAACCACGTAACCGGTACTTTTGATTTCACCCCGTTCGCACTGGTGAATCTCTGGGAGCCGCGCATATTCTTCCGAGGTAATGGCCTGTATTCCTTTCGCAACGGCCTGCTCCTTGCTCTCTCCCGCCAACAGGTGGTCTGCAATCGAGACATAAATCAAACAGGCGTTTTGCGAAATGGAATGTGCGTGTGTTAGACTGGAAACATCGACAATATCCCGCCCTGTATGCGGTACGAGTGCAAGGGGAAGGATCCGCATTAAGGAACCGTTTCCGTTATCCCGGAAGCTATCTCCGCCACAGCTGTTTAACGGCATACCCTGTGCATAACGGCTGATTGCCCGCTGTGTCCCGGCTCCAACATCGAACACTTCATCCCATGGGGTAAAATCAGCATGTTCGAACCAACGGTAAAAATTCTTCATAATGTCAGCTGGATCAATCTTTCCAAGTCGTCCGATACTCTCCAAGGTTGCCAGTGTCATGGAGCTGTCATCCGACCAGGTACCCGGCGGCTGATTGTATGTCCCATACCCAATCATGTCCGTAACCTCATAGGTATCCCGCTGCTTAAATTCGACCGGTACACCCAAGGCATCTCCCACTACCAGTCCCATAATGCCATCATAGATTTTACTCATTCCTGATCATCCTTTCTGAAAGCCGCTTATCTATGTATTCGTTTTAGATTCGGCAAAACGAAATGGGTAACCGGGTCAATTCCTGATTTCTAACCTGCGAAACGCATACCCCATCACAACGCCTAAACGCTGCCGCGCCCGTTTCAGATGCCTCGACACCGATGAAACATTAATCCCAAGCTGATTGGCGATTTCTTTCATCTCTACTCCCTCAAAATAGTACATCCCAACACAATCCATCTGACGCTTCGTCAACTCATGCTGCATGGCATAAGCAAGTACGTTTAGCATCTCCTGATACTCCGGTCTGCCTGTATGCTGTAAAGCCTCTTGCCTATGTTTCCACTCCTGCATACTGGCAAGATTTTCTGTGAACACGTCTAAGCAAAGATTTCCCACCCTCATTTTCTCACCCCAATCGACACATGAACGCCCGGATTTTCCCCATATTCTTTGTTCATCACCATACTGACAATACGGCTATCGTCGGCATAAGCAATCCCGTTGAGTGCATCGCAAACAATTTTCGCTATGTTATCCAAATCCGGCTTTTTCGTTGGAAACATCCTTCCGAGCAGCATTTGGGCTTTTCGTTTCTTGCTTTCGCTTTTCGGTACTGGAAAAACCGCCAGAATCGTCACAATCAGCGGAAGATCTAAGGCAAATTGATCCCCTCCGCTTTGCGCTATGTATTCACGCTGCACCAGTCCCTCATACTTCACCGTTTTGTCTGGCGTATAGGTCATACTCCTGCCGTCTTTCCGGCGTACCACCCTTGGACGTGCTTTCCCCTGCGGATTTCCAAAGACAAAAAATTCAACATTCATGTAAAAATCTCCCATCCAGAATTGCTAACACCCGTTTGCACAGTTCGCACCCATGCACCTGCATTTCTCGGTTCACCTTCGCCATCTCCACCCGTATTCGGCATGTGAGCTGGTGAAGCTCCTGCTCTGTCTGGGCGTTCTCGTAATTGCGTTTTTTCTCATGATACGCGTTTTTAGCGACTTGCTTGTCCATTCCCCCATACTTGCACTGGAGCAAAATCCCCCGCAGTCCACCCACGGTATTGCGCTCAATACCTGTGAGCAGCGGCAGCTTCTCTGGGGACTTAGAAAACGTCACCAATTCCTCAAACGTTTTCATACTAGTCAACCCCCAAACTCTGGGAATGGCTCTAAAAAGTCCATCTCCTCATACGCTTCCATGTCGTAGGTTCGCTTCTCGTTCGGCAATTCCGGCATCTGAATCGCCAATTCATCCTCCCAACGCCGCTGGTTGAGCCACGTAGCGGGATTCGGAATAAACTGGCCGTTATCCTTGCGCCACTGGTCGCAGCGCACCGCAATACACAGCGCGTCCATAATCCGGCCAAACAGTTGCTCATCTGGAGCGAGCTTTTCCACGCCTTTTCCGCCACAGTTTTCCCCACCTTTTTCGGGTACTTCTCCCAGAAGCGTTCGAACTGCTCCGTTTGCTTTGAGATCCCAAGGGGGTTCTTTTGCTCTTTGGCAAGCCAACCTGTAATAAATTTCACAATCTCGGATTTCGTTTTTCGTTTTTTGGGGTTTGCGTCTGTCCATCCCTTCATCAATCGAAGCTCCTGCATCACGTCCACCGACGGGTACAACTCCTCCCATTGCTCCACCTGCGCTTGATAGACCGGATATTCTTCCCCGGTTTTCAAAACCAGAGAAATCACGGGTTCGGAAAAATCGCTGCCGCAAGAAGAAGGAAATTCGTTAGAATTTTCTTCTTCCTTTTGTCTTAGTCTTAGTCTTTGTCTATTTATGTCTACGGTTTCTGCTACGCTTTTCCCTCCGGTTTGTACTACGGTTTCTACTTCGTTTTTACTCCATATTTGAAAGTACAATTTTCATTTTCTGGTTTTACTACGATATTTCCTACGCTTTGTACTTCGTATTTGAAAGTCAATTCCTGCATTTTATAACGTCCGGGGCTGCCTTTTTTGCCACGTTGATATACAATCAAATCATTTTGAATCAACTCATTTCTGGCACGTATCAGGCTATCTTCCCGGCTCACCTCAATCGCGCACATCAAACGACGGTTATCTACTGAAATCCACTCAGTCCATCCGCAACGGCTAAACCGGTACATCAATTTGTACCACAGTAATTGCGCTACGCTGGACAAGCGATTGGTTTCGAGCCAACGTTCAAAGGCATTGATTTGTGTGATATATTGCACAAGATCACTCTTTTCTTCCGTTAAAACGGTAAATCATCATCACAGAAAATATCTTCAGGAGCATCAGGGGCCAGTGGAGCAACGTCCTGCGGCTTTTCCGTCTCTTTTTTGGGTTCGCCAAAATGCACATGATCTGCAACGATTTCTACCGCCTTACGCTTATTCCCTTTGGAATCTTCATAATTTCTGGTCTGGATCATCCCTTGTATGACGATCATTTGCCCTTTTCGAAAATACTTA
>CATJNB010000212.1 GCA_949741605.1 uncultured Eubacteriales bacterium
GAAATGCTTTAAAGAAGCGCATCAGATCGCGGGAAAAGAAATGGAACGAATGGTGCGTTCTGGTTTGCCGGGTAGTAAAAAGGTCGCGCGCTGGCAGGCATCGCATTACGGATCAGGCGGCGGTTATACTGCAACACGTGCAGAAGAAGGAGATCACGAAGGATACGCCAAAGGCTACATCACCAACGCCATTGAAAACGGTCATTGGAGCCCTATTGCCCGAAATTTCCGGGTAAAGGGGCTGGGGTTTTACGCGAAAGCCCGGTCAGAACTCAAACGCAACGCACAAAAACACGCCAAAACTCTGGAACATAAACTTGAGGAAAAATTACAAAATTTGGGAAGGTGATGCCTATGCTTGAAGCAAATGAAATCTTGGACGCGATCAATGGATTGCTGGTAGATAAGTGGCCGGACAGGGTTGTGTATTGTGATGATGTGCCGCAGGATTTTACCCGCAAATCATTCGCGATTCTGGAAGATATTATCAAGGTTGAGGACGGTGGCCCGGATTGCGTGGAGATCACCGCAAGCTATACGATTCTCGGATACCTCCCAAAAGACCGGCGCGGACATGTTGACCGGCTGGGCCTGAACCGCTTATTGCGGCAAATACAGGATTTGTTCCGGGGTGGCCGCCTGTTTGTGTCTGACCGGGCTTTGCCAATAACCGGGTGTTCCGGCTCGATTGAGCAAGGCGCGGCTTTCGTTGATCTGGAACTAACCTTCTACGATGACCGCGCACCAGCTGAACCAAAGAAAACTATGCAGTACATTCAAATGAAAACACAGGTTGAGTAAAGGGGGAATGTTGATGGGACAGCCATCTATTATGATCAAATTCCAGACAGCAGCAGAGGAATCCATTTCGCTGCTGTCTAAGGGCGTTGTGGGCGTTATCCTGCGGCAGATCGGCACAGAAGGTGACGTATCTGCTACGCCAAACGGCGCATATAGTATCACCAGTGCAGATGAAATCCCGGAAGGGTTAAACGAATCCAACCGGGGATATATCCAGCGGGCCTTGATCGGCTCGGTGAACCGTCCGCGCAAAGTGCTGGCGTATGTACTGGGCGGTACCACCGAAAAGCCGGAGGATATCAAAAATGCGTTGCAATACTTTGCAAGTCAGACAGTGGACTATCTTTGCGCGCCGCCGGAAGGAGAGGACGCGGACGTAACCGCCCTCGTTGATTGGGTAAAGAAACAGCGAGAGGATCAGCGCATTTACAAGGCGGTAGTGGCACATCAGGCCGCAGACTGTGAAGGGGAGATTAACTTTACCACCATCGGTATCCAAGTTGGCGGGGACATTTACAGTGCCGCCGAATACGCTTCCCGGATTGCCGGGATGCTGGCGGGATCAGGGGTGCAAGGCTCCTGTACCTATTTGCCGCTTCTGGAAGTCACAGACTTTGAACGTCTGGAAAACCGCGCCGCAGAGGATCAGGCAGCAGAAAGCGGGCAGTTAATTTTGCTCCATGACGGTCGCAAGGCAAAACTGGGGCGCGGCGTAAACAGCCTGGTCACCACCGGCAAAGACCAAGGCCCAATGCTCAAGAAAATCAAAATTGTGGAAACCCGTGACCGCATGACCTATGATTTACGGCTTGCCATTGAGGATTCGTACATCGGTAAATACAATAACGACTATTCGGACAAGCTGACCTTGCTTTCTTCCATTTCGGCCTACATGCGGGAAATGGAGGAATCTGGGTACTTGAAGGCTGGTGCAACGACAGTCGGGATTGACATCGCGGCGCAGCGGGCATATCTCAAAAAACAGGGCGTAAACGTGGACAGCATGAGCGAACAGCAGATCAAGGAAGCGGATACGGATTCTTTTGTATTCGTGCTGGTGAAATGCCGCCCGCTGGATGCCATTGAAGACGTTGTGATTAACATTGATATGAGAAGGGACGGTGTAAACGCATGAGAAAACTAATTAGCGCGAAACGGGTTATCAGCGGCTCCAAAGGCAAGATGTATCTGGACGGCGAATATGTGGCCGGAGTCATCAGTCTGTCGGCAAAAGTGACCGCGAATAAAGAGGATGTTTATCTGGATAGCACAACCATGATCGATCAAAAGGTGATCTCCCTGAAAGGCACCGGATCGGTGGAACTGGAAAAGATATCGTCATTTATGCAAAAAAAGATCGGTGAAGCTATGCGCGAAGGCCGGGACGTGCGCTTTACGATCCGC
>CATJNB010000213.1 GCA_949741605.1 uncultured Eubacteriales bacterium
TGGGAGATCCTGCGGACGTCAGTGCCGGCGGCGACGTGTTTGCTGCGGCGCTCCGCCAGATTTACACCAGCCTCAACGACTTCACGGCAAACCCCACCTCGACCCCACACGCCAACCTCGTTTTGAGCGCGTTCAATAACGCTACCCAAGTCATCCAGATGCTCAATAAGAAGCTCGATGACGTTGCTGACCAGCAGCAGTTTGACCTGGGCGTCGGCGTGAACCGGGTGAACACCCTTTTGGAGCAGATCGCCCATTTGAATGAGACGATCAGCAATGACGCAACGGTCCTGCAAAATCCCGAAAATGAATACTTCCGTCCCAATGAGCTGATGGACCACCGGAACCTGCTGCTTGACGAGCTTTCGAGCTATGGCAACATCACCGCGACCCTCAATGCCGATGCAACGGTCACCGTACAAATGGGCAACCATGTCGTAGTGAACGGGGATAAATTCGATGTCGTGAACCTGCGTACGGAAGAAGATACCAACCTTGTATTCCTGGAGTGGAATTCCTCCGGCGAAACCCTCGACCTTGCCAACGGCAGCCTGCTTGCCTACACCGATTTCATTAACGGCCGCGGCGCGAATATGCAGAATAAGGGCGAAACCTTAAAACAGGGCATCCCTTACTACCGTGACCGTCTGGATACCATGGCAAGAACCCTTGCGAATGTTGTCAATAATATCATCCCGGTAACAGAGCCAGCTGGAGACCGCAATCCCGATTGCCCTGACGAGCCGATCCAAGTCATTGATGAGTATGGCAATAAGGTCTTTAAAACGCTTATTTCCGCCAAAAACCCTGATGGTACTACCAACAACAATATTCCGATTACAGCTGCTAATATCTCTGTCAGCGACGAGTGGACGCAGGGTGGCTCCCAGTATTTTCTGAGCGCAATGGGCGACAAGGAAAATGCTAATTTTGCCCAGCAGATCAGCAATATGCTCACCAACGCACCAGTTGAATTTGTTTCCTTTGGCGAGACGTTCGTGGGCACCTTTGAGGAATATCTCATCGACTATACCGGCAAGGTTGGTTCTGACACCGCTTTCTATAGCAACCGTAAGGAAGTCGTTGCCAAGGTTGCGGATGAATACCTCAACAAACGTGATGAAATCTCTGCGGTTGCCGAAAATGAGGAAACCGTCAGCATGATGACCTATCAGAAATCCTTTAATGCCAACTCCCGTCTGATGACCGCCCTGGATGACCTGCTTGAGACCCTCATCAACCGGACTGGGCGCGTTGGCCTGTAAGAGATTTTTTTCTAAACATATTGCGAAAATTTACCATGAAGGGACTGTACATTTATGAGAGTTACCAACCGTTCTGCAACCCGCAATTATCTGCGGTATGTCAATAAAGGTCTGTCCGACCAGGCAAAGGTGCAGGAGCGCGTCGCTTCCGGCAACCGTTTTGAAAAGGTTTCCGATGACGTTTCCTCCGGCATCAAGGCCATGAAGGCCAGAAGCGACCAGTATAAAATGGAAAAGCAAATCGGCAATATCCAGGATATCAACAATGTCCTTGTGGCTGCCGAGGATTCCATGCAATCCATTGACGACCAGTTAAAAACGGTACATGAGCGTTTCCTGCGCGCCATGAACGGCACCAACGAAAATAACCGTAACATTTTTGCCGCCGAATTAAAAGCCCTCAAGGAGGAAATCCTCCAGCTTGCCAACTCCCAGTATAACGGCCAATACCTGTTCAGCGGCTCCAACAACTATGGCGCCCCCTTCTCCGTGGATAAGGAAACCGGACACCTCGTTTATAACGGCGTTGGCGTACCGACCGATAAAATTTTCCAACGCGAAGATGGCACTTACTATTACGAAACCGTACAGTATGGGCCTGACGGCAAACCGGTTATGAAAAATGTGCCGATGAAAAATGAGTCTGGCGGCTATATCTTTGAAGGCGGTACTCCGAAAGAAATACCTACGGAAGTCGCGATTACGGACGGTAAGCTGCCGGATGGCACAGCGGTTACAAAAGTACCTGCTGGTGCTAATAATTCTGAATATTATGCGAATGGTAATACTTTATATATAGAAAATCCCAACAAAGCAGGCTCCTATCTGGAA
>CATJNB010000214.1 GCA_949741605.1 uncultured Eubacteriales bacterium
GCAACCCCGGACACACTGGAGGCCGGGTGCGGGGTGCGTTTTTGTTTTTTCCGACGGCATTTCAGGTAAATGACTGACATGGGCGGCAGGTTGAGCGTGATGCTCTGTTCATAGCCGTGCCAAGGGGTGATGCTGGTACGGATGGTATCGCCGTTGGTGATCCCAGAGCCGCCAAATTCTGCTGCATCGGTGGAGAAAATTTCTGCATAGATCCCCTCGTTTGGCACACCGATGCGGTAATTTTCCTGTGCCACTGGAATAAAGTTGCACACAATGATGATCTCATTTTCTTCGTGGTCCATGCGGCGGAACGCAATCGTACTCTTATGGTAATCGTCATTGGCAATCCAAGCAAAGCCTTCCCAGGAGAAGTCGATCTGCCAGAATGCAGGGGTATCCAGATAGAAATGGTTGAGCGTTTTAAAGAATGCCTGTGCCTGCTGGTGGAACGGATATTCCAGAAGCATCCAGTCTAACTGCTGTTCATAATTCCACTCAATAAACTGCGCGAATTCCGAACCCATAAAGTTGAGCTTCTTTCCCGGGTGTGCCATCATGTATGCCATAAACGCCCGCAGGCCGGCCAGTTTTTCCTCATTATCGCCGGGCATCTTGTTGAGCAGCGAACATTTCCCATGCACCACTTCATCGTGGGAAATGGGCAGGATAAAGTTTTCAGAAAACGCATAGAAGAAAGAGAAGGTCAGGTTATCGTGGTTATGCTTGCGGTAGATCGGGTCGAGCGACATGTAGCGGAGCATATCGTTCATCCAGCCCATGTTCCACTTGTAGTTAAAGCCAAGGCCGCCGCAATACGTTGGTTTGGAAACCATGGGCCATGCGGTGGATTCTTCCGCGATCATCATGACTTCCGGTGCAACCGCAAAAACAGTTTCATTGAGCTTTTGCAGGAACGCAATGGCTTCCAGATTTTCATTACCGCCGTTTTTGTTGGGAATCCATTCGCCCGCATTACGGCTGTAATCCAGATAGAGCATGGAGGCGACGGCATCCACACGAAGGCCGTCGATATGGTACTTTTCAATCCAGAATGCGGCGCTTGAAATCAAAAAGCTGATGACTTCATTGCGCCCATAGTCAAACACCAGCGTACCCCAGTCCTTGTGTTCGCCTTTGCGGGGGTCGGCGTATTCATAGCAGGCGGTTCCGTCAAACTTGGCAAGGCCAAATTCGTCACGCGGGAAATGGGCAGGAACCCAGTCGAGGATGACCCCGATTTCCGCATCATGGCAACGGTCGATAAACGACATAAAATCTTTTGGGGTGCCATAACGGGAGGTGGGCGCGAAATATCCGGTTACCTGATATCCCCACGACCCATCAAACGGATATTCTGTAACCGGCATGAGTTCAATATGTGTGTAGCCCATTTCTTTGACGTACGGGATGAGTTCATCAGCGAGCTTGTCATAGGAATAGGTACACCCATCCTCAAACCTGCGCCAAGAACCAATATGTACCTCATAAATATTTACAGGGCTGGAATAATGCGGGGTTTTCTGTTTCTTTTTAAACCATGCGGCATCCGTCCAGGGGAAGCCTTCAATATCGTAATATTTGGAAGCGTTTCCCGGGCGGGTTTCGTAGTGGTAAGCATAAGGGTCGCTCTTCATGACTTCATATCCCTGTTGGGTCTGCACACAGAATTTATACGAGGTATAAATCTCCATGACAAACGGCAAGAATATTTCCCATACGCCGCCATCACTGATGCGGTGCAATGGGTATTCTTCGGTGTCCCAGTTATTAAAATCCCCGGCAATGGAAACCCCCTGCGCGTTGGGAGCCCATACCCGGCAAACTGTGCCCTCTTTGCCATCTATTACTGCTTTATGTACCCCCATGAAGTCATAAGCCTTCATGTTTGTGCCTTGGTGGAATAGATACAAAGGTAAGTTGTTTTCTTTCTTTTTCGCACTTCTTGGCATAGCAAACAATTCCCTTCTCCGTTTGATTCCTGATACCTTTTCCATGTTAAAATGTATCTTTGATATAATAATAACACAAATTCCAAAAATAGCAAGGGCTTTTCATTGAATATTAGGTAAAAATTAGATAAATTATGTTTTTTATTAGTGTAATTCTACAAAGTGCGCCAAATTGATTATTTTACGACATAAAAA
>CATJNB010000215.1 GCA_949741605.1 uncultured Eubacteriales bacterium
GCCGTCGGCTCCGATGTTCCCCACCGCCGGATAGTCGCGTTCCCGATGCCGGTCTCCCGCTCCA
This sequence comes from uncultured Eubacteriales bacterium, assembly GCA_949741605.1. GTDB lineage: Bacteria > Bacillota > Clostridia > Oscillospirales > Acutalibacteraceae > UMGS1071. The sequence continues at coordinate 65 of CATJNB010000215.1, forward strand.
GCCGCGCAATGCTGATGCCCCGCTCCTTGCACAGCATAGATACGTTTTCATAAATCATAGGCTCACCCCCTCTTACGCGCTCTCCGGCAAATTTAAAATTTCCCGAATAGCTTTCACGATCCCCGGTGTGGCGATCTTCCCGGTCTTGATCTTGCCCAGGTAGGAATCGTCAAAATACAGCCCCGTTTTTTCCCGCACCTGCTCGATCAGCCACTTCTGTGGCTGCCCCAGGTCGATCAGCCGCTTGCTGATTTCCTTTCCAAACGCTGTCAGCTGCGCCATCGTCTCAACTCCTTTACTTGTTTTTGTAATTCTGATGTGGTAAAATGAGGACACCCTTGGGAATTCCATACCCGGGTTGCGAAGTGAGGTGAATGCAATGGCAGAAAGTCTGGTTAAGACGATTTTCCAAAGCATGAAACTCCGCCGTGCCTATGGGCTTTAGCTTCTGATGTTCGGCATCGCCGAAAGGCAAACGTACCGTGCTCGTAGTACATCAGTTGCATCACACAGACTGGGGTTTTGCCATCCCCTGTTCGTCAAACCGTCGCAGTCGGCACATGGGATACCCATGTGAAAGCAAGAAACATACGCACCGTTTGGTTGTATGACTTGACGAACTGCATGATGTAAATAGGCAAAGCGCGCGATCCCGGTGGCTGGGTGGCTCCAGTCACCGGGAGTTTCTATCGCCCGGCGTCCCCCATTTTACCGTTGAACGACAGGGTCTCCCCTATCGGAACAACCTTTTACCAAGTCATGAAATATTTTTCGGTTTCCCTTTACCCGCTAAAACACAAAGATCTCAAAAAGTCGAAAATGTACGGCAATCCGCTCATTTGGTACAGCCTGAAAATAACATGGGCCAATCCATAGAACTCATATGCTCCCAGCAGGAACACAAATACCAGTTTCGCCGGGTTTAATCGCCGGGCTTCTTGATGGACTTCTTCTGAGTATTCGGTTTTGTCGATTAGCCATGCCGCCAAATACTCTCGTCTCCTTTTGACCGTACTGATTCTGATTAGCCCCTTTCACTCCTGTTTTTCGCGAATCCGCCCTCAATAATTAACAAAAAATTCACATTTTTTGTTAAAAAGGGGAGCCGAAGTCAATTTTCATTTACGCTATAATTTCTGTATCACTTATGAAAGGAGGTGTTCCTATGGTATCAATTAACGTGGAATATAGAGATGGTAAATCTGTTTCTGTCCACAACGTTGAAGAAGTGCGTTACAATTGGGCTAATAACCGCGTGATATTAAATGGAATTGATATTGCAGGTCATAGCATTCCTATTGGCGCAAATATTTTCTGTATCGGAACCTCTCAAAGTTCTTATATAGATACAGAAGGCGCATTTCTAATACAGGTTAATGTGTAACACTTATTCTTATCGCAACACGCTCGCTGTGTTGCGATAAGAATGCTTAATTAGTGAATTTAATTCACCATCCCGTCAAAAAAAATACGATTTACATCTTCAGGTGATAATTTAAGAAATGCAGAAATTTTCTTGATCTCGCTACTCTTAAAATCTGTACGCCCAGCTATCTTATTGTAAAATGCTTGTTTTGATATACCTACGCAGTGTGCAACGTCATTGTTGTTGTAGCCAGCACGTATTTCTGCTATTCTCAGTTCCTTATAGTTCAATTCTTCACCCCCTAATATGTGATTTTAATTCACGTGTTGAGTATAACCCAATCGTGAATATTTGTCAACAATTATTTTTCTGTCATCAATTTTGTTGACATCAATTCACATATATGTTACTATCTTAACTACATTGAAACGAGGTCATTATAATGGAAATGTATGAAATCATAAAAAAGCTTAGGGAAAAGAACGGACTTTCACAAGCTGAATTAGCTTCCATTGTCGGCTACAAAGACAGGTCATCTATTGCAAAGATAGAAGCAGGCCTTGTAGATTTAACAAAATCAAAAATTGCCTCTTTTGCGGATGCGCTTCATGTTTCGCCAGCAGAACTAATGGGGATTGAAGATACCATCAATACTCAACTCCCCTCCAACCTCCGGCGGCTGGAGCCGATGCAGAAAATCCCGCTTATTGGCCGAATTGCCTGCGGGGAACCGATTCTGGCCGTTCAAAACATCGAGGCCTATATTGACCTCCCCCGCCAGATTCATGCGGACTTTGCCCTTACTTGCAGGGGAGACAGCATGGTCAATGCCGGCATCCAAGATGGCGACGTGGTTTATATCCGGGAACAGCCCACCGTGGACAACGGGCAGATCGCCGCCGTCATGGTAGGCGACGAGGAAGCCACGTTAAAGCGCTTTTACCATACGGAAGATTCCGTCCGCCTGGTAGCTGAAAATCCGACCTTTCCCACCCTGTCATTTTTCGGTGAAGAAATGTCCCAAATCCGCGTCATCGGCCTCGCCGTCGCCTACACCCACGCGCTGGTAAAATAAAAAACCGCCCCGGTCTCGCACACCAGGAAAGGAGCCTCCCATGCCCAAAGCCAAATACTACCAGCGGCCGGACGGCCTGTACGAGGCGATCCGCATCATCGACGGCAAGCGCAAGGCTTTTCGTGGCCATTCCCCCCGGGAAGTGGAGCAAAAAATGCTGGCCTACCGGGAGACCGCCGAGCGCGGCCGCACTTTCCGGGAAGTCGCGGAGGAATGGGAAAGCATCCATTTCCCCTCTCTGGCCCCCAACACCCTGAAAGGCTACCGCCCGGCCTATAACCGGGCCTTGGAGCATTTTGACGACCCCCCGGTCA
>CATJNB010000216.1 GCA_949741605.1 uncultured Eubacteriales bacterium
CCGATGGTGTTACTGGTCCAACAGGCCCCACTGGGGTAACCGGTGCAACGGGCGCTGATGGTATCACCGGGCCCACTGGTGCCACAGGTGCCGATGGTGTTACTGGTCCAACAGGCCCCACCGGGGTAACCGGTGCAACGGGCGCTGACGGTATCACCGGGCCTACCGGTCCCACTGGCGCCACAGGTGCCGATGGTGTTACTGGTCCAACAGGCCCCACTGGGGTAACCGGTGCAACGGGTGCCGACGGTGTTACTGGTCCAACAGGTCCTACTGGCCCCACGGGTACTTCCGTTACAGCTTCGTCGATGAGTGCATCTAATACCACAGGGCAAACCATCGGCGTAATACTAGGCGGCACCGATGTACCGCTGCCTAGTGCCCAAAATTTAGATAGCTTTACGGCCAATGGCACAAATACAGCATTCACTGTGCCAGAAACCGGAACTTATCTGGTCACCTATCGGGTGAATCCTACGGTAGCAGTAGCAATGTCCTCACAGGTACTCCGGAACGGTACAGCAATTCCCGGTTCGGTATTCTCTCCAGTAGCTACCACTGAATATAGTGCCACAGTGATTACCCCTTTGACAGTGGGCGACACCCTGACACTTCAGTTATCTGGAATTATAGCGGCTGTGGTTTTACAAGGCGGTTCCGGCGCATCGCTAACCGTAGTCCGGCTGGCATAAACAACGATTTTTCTATCTTTGAACAGGAAAGCCTCTGATCCTTTATGGAGGCTTTCCTCCCTTTATTTGTGATGATAGGAGAGGGACTTTATGGGTACGATCAGTCTTTGTATGATTGTTCGGGATGAAGAGGATGTATTGGGACGCTGTTTGGAGTCTGTGCAGGATCTGGTAGATGAAATCATTATTGTAGATACAGGCTCGCAAGACCGGACCCGCGAGATCGCTGAAAAATTTACGGATGCTGTTTATGATTTTCCATGGATAGACGATTTTTCAGCGGCGAGAAACTTTTCTTTTTCTCATGCCTCGTGCGATTATTGTATGTGGCTGGATGCCGACGATGTGATAACCCCTGCGGATCAGGAAAAATTTCTTGCTTTAAAAGAAAGCCTGAACGATGACATTGATGTGGTTATGCTGCGCTATAACACAGGATTCGACAGTCAGGGTCGTGTCACATTCTCTTATTACCGGGAACGCATGATACGAAACCACTCTGGGATGGTCTGGAAGGGGGCGGTACATGAAGCGATTGAAACCAAAGGGAAGATACTCTATTCTGACTGCGGAATCACACACTGGAAATTGCACCCCTCTGACCCAGATCGGAATTTACGTATTTTTGAAAAAATGCTGGAACAGGAAACACAATTCAATCCAAGGGAACAATTTTATTACGGCAGGGAGCTATACTACCACAAACGCTATGAAGAGGCACTGGAAGTGCTGAACAGCTTTTTGGAAGATGGGCATGGCTGGCTGGAAAATAATATTGATGCCTGCCGTCAGTGTGCCTACTGCTGGTATGCCCTGGGGCGAGAGAACCAAGCCCTGAAGGCACTGTTCTCCAGCTTTTGCTACGATCTTCCCCGCGCGGAAACCTGCTGCGATATTGGAAAGCATTTTTTTGATCGGGAAGTTTGGGAGCGGGCTGCGTATTGGTATGCACGGGCCTTAGAATGTGAGCGTCATGACGATCGAGGAGGGTTTGTGCTGCCAGACGCCTACGGATTTCTCCCCTGCATTCAGCTGTGCGTCTGCTATAGCAGACTGGGACGACAAAAAGAAGCGCAGCTTTACAACGAACGTGCCGCTGAATTTCAGCCGGATTCTCCGGCCGTGGCTCATAACCGCGCCTATTTTGCCAGTCTGGAGTCTGGTACAGAGGGATAATTCCCGTTTAAAAATAAAGAGCATCCCTCAAGTGGTCAATCACTTGAGGGATGCTCTTTTAAAAGATTGGCTGGGTCAGATTTCTGCCATGATTGCTGTTTTTACAGCTGGGGACCAGAAGAAACCAAAGCCTTACCAGTAGCGTTGCCTTCGTATTTGACAAAGTTGTTGATGAACCGTGTAGCCAGATCTTTTGCTTTCGTCTCCCACTCGGAAAC
>CATJNB010000217.1 GCA_949741605.1 uncultured Eubacteriales bacterium
AACGTCTTCTCAAATTCATTTACGAGTTCCTTTTTGTCTTTCTCTCGTTGTTTAATTTTCAAGGTCCTGTGCGCCCTGCGCAGCCTTTTTGTGAAGTGCTGTGTTTCGAGCGCTCATATATCATATCAAACATTCCCTCTTTTGTCAACACTTTTTTGAAATTTTTTTTATTTTTTGTCAAATCCCGTCTTTCAGGCACGAAAAAAGCCACAGATACGTGGTTTTTCCTTCTGCGACTTTTTCATTATAGATTATAAAATACGGCCCGTTCCGTTGCAGAATCCACAACTGCCATGTCGGCTTGTGCAGGTCGGGCATACCTGATTGTGGTAATAACCACTGCCAGAACAGGTCGGACATTGCCCGCTGCCATAGCATTGGTTACAGTTGGCGGAAGCCTGATACGCGTGATGGCCGCGGCCATGATGCCCCCCGTTGCGGCCATGGTGGTAACCGCCATAAACCGGAGTTTGCGGTTGTGCCGGAACCTGTACCTGTACTTGTGACTGCACCGGAGCCTGTGTTTGGGGTTTCACTGGAACCTGTGATTGGGTTTGTGCCGGAGCTTGCACTTGAGATTGCACCTGCGGCTGTGCTTGGGACTGGACAGGAGCCTGCGTTGCAACCGGTACCACAGGCTGCTCTTGCGGCTGTGCCTGTGCCTGCGCCTGCACCGGCTCCTTCTGAACATTGGAGACCACACTTGACTCCTGTTGCAGAGCCGGAGCCGGGTTTGGCATCACCGCAGCCTGCTCTGCCCCGCAGCCCGCCATCAGCAGAACCGCCGCCGTCACCAAACAACCATACAACCATTGGCGTTTCATTGTTTTAGATCCCCTTTCTTTCGACGGATTGTTTAATTTATCATTATATCATATGTTATCCAAAAAGTCCAGAAATTGTCTTGTCAAAATTTGAAACCTCTGTGGGATGGAATTTCTGTTATTTGGTGTGCATAATAATCGCCAAGGTCCCGTTTGCAAAAATTCTTTTGAAAGGCTTGGAATCATTATGGATATCAAAAAATTGTGTGCCAAACACTGGAAATATGTATTAGGGATCGCTGCGGTTATTATGGCCAATGTTATGGTGATCGCTGGTGTGACCCTGTATTTCAACCATACTCCCGATGCTGTGGAAACCTTAGTAAAAGTAGGCTCGCAAGGCAGCGAAGTGCGGGCGGTACAGACCCGGCTTAAGGAACTCGGTTTTTTCAAGGATAAAATTGACGGTATTTTTGGGAGCAAAACCCGCGCCGCAGTAATTGCGTTCCAGAAAGACCGCGGCCTGACCCCCGACGGGATTGCAGGCAAGAATACGCTCGCTGCGCTTAAAATTACTTCTGGTAATAGTTCTTCTAATAATACAAATGGTAATAATTCCCCGCTGGGTGGGTTTTCTTCCTCGGACATTAATTTGCTGGCAAGGATTATTTCCGCTGAGGCCCGCGGGGAACCCTATGCCGGACAAGTTGCTGTTGGCGCGGTGATTTTGAACCGTATTGAACATCCCTCATTTCCGAATACGTTGGCTGGTGTGATTTATCAGCCCGGTGCATTCTCGTGCCTCAATGACGGCGGGGTCAATGCGGCAGTGGCCGATTCCGCTTACCGCGCTGCCCGCGATGCTATCAATGGACAAGACCCCTCCGGCGGCGCGATCTATTATTATAATCCCGTAAAATCTACGAATCAATGGATCTTTTCCCGCCCCGTCATCACAACTATCGGCGCCCACCGTTTTTGTAGTTAACCACCACCCCAAAACTCCCATAAAAGAACGCCGTAGGCAAGTAAAGTTTTCGTCAACCTTTGGGGAAAGGTTGTGGGGTGTCGGGGCAACGCCCTGGCTCGACCGTCGCAACGGTCGAAATTCCCCAAGACTTCCCAAAACTCAGGAAGGGAGCCGAAAGATTCCGGGGGAATGTTTCGGCGTGGGGAACCCTAGT
>CATJNB010000218.1 GCA_949741605.1 uncultured Eubacteriales bacterium
ATCAGTATACACCTGCACGTTTCACGACGGCCGTTTGACCACATCCGAACCCCCAAACACTTCCGACATACTCATCGCGTCCAAAGCCTGGTCGATCTGGTCAATCTCTTGTTGCGTGAGGGGTATGCTGGCTGCTCCCGCGTTTTCTTCCAGCCGCCGTATTTTTCTGGTTCCGGGAATCGGCACAAGATAGGGCTTTTTATGCAGCATCCATGCAAGCGAAATCTGGGCAGGCGCGGCCTGTTTTTCCTGTGCCAAACGCGCAAGCAGTGAGAGAAGCTCCTGGTTCTCGTCGACGGCCTGCGGGCTAAACTGCGGCATTTTACTGCGGTAATCATAGACCGGGTCAAATTGGCTGTCTTTGCCGTATTTCCCAGACAAAAAACCATTTGCCAACGGCGAAAAGGCGACCATCCCAATCCCCAACTCCTCCAGAACCGGAAACAGGTTTTCGTGCCATCGCGCCATCATCGAGTAGCGGTTCTGGACGGCTGTCACAGGGCATACCGCATGGGCACGCCGGATGTCCTGTTCGGTCGCTTCCGAAATCCCCCAATACCGGATCTTCCCTTCCTGTATCAGCTCCGACATCACCCCGGCGACTTCCTCCATCGGAACCGCCGGGTCAACCCGGTGCTGACAATATAAATCAATGTGATCCGTACCCGGACGTTTCAAAGACCCCTCCACCGACCTGCGGATCGTTTCTGGCCGGGAATCCAACTGTAACGGCCGGTTCACCTGAGCGCTGTCCCCGGCAAACCGGATCCCAAATTTTGTGGCCAGCACGACCCGGTTCCGATACGGTTTCAACGCAGCCCCTACCAACCCTTCGTTGTCATGGGGATCCTCCCGGGTACCGTAAACCTCCGCAGTGTCAAAAAGGGTGTACCCTATTTCCACCGCCTGTGCCAATAAATCCTCCATTTCTTTATGGCCGGACGGCGCGCCGTACGCATGGCTCATCCCCATACAGCCAAGCCCGATCGCCGATACCTGCAATTCTTTTCCAAGTGTCCGGATCTGCATCGTACCCCTCCTACCGTTTCACCTCGTAACGCAGCCAAAGCCCGTCACTGTTTTCGATTTGTTCCACGCTCTTGATCCGGAAGCTTACCGGGCTTTTCGGCGGGAGAAAGTCCTCCTTTTCAAAAATGGATACACTGGTACGGCTCCCGTCTGCTACCGGGGCAATCAACAGACTCAATTCATCCATCAAACCCTCCTGTAAAAGGGACCAGTTCATCCGTCCACCGCCCGATACCATTAAGCGGTCGATGCCGAATAATTTCTTGAGCTTGTTCAACAGCAGCGTACAATCCAACAGTTCCTCTCCCGCAAAAAGATACGAAATATTCCGCTCGCGCAGATACGCTACGTAATCATCGGAAACCTGTCCGGTCAGCGCCTCGATCACGTGCGCTTTCGGACGGTTCTTCTTTTCGATCCAGTTGGACTTCCACCCTAAAATCCCCTGCGGGTCAACCGAAACGACATAATTGCTTGCGTCGGGAACGGCCACAAAATCTTCTTTTGGGTAAACGGTTCCCCTATGGGGAAGGGTCCCAACCAGGCCTTCGGAATAGCCGCCCTGCATCGTGACCGTCCCATACAGCGTCGCCGAACACGCATAAAAATCCCTCAGCTTTGAAAACTCCTGTAAAACCGGCGCACTCTCTGGTACCGTCATAAAATCCCCATCAATTTTCCCGTCCAGCGACGCCAACATATGACATACTACATAAGGACGTTCCATATTCCCTGCTCCTTTCTTTTACTGCCTGAACAGCCA
>CATJNB010000219.1 GCA_949741605.1 uncultured Eubacteriales bacterium
CGCTCGGATAACAAGGGGTAATTTTATGTAATAAAAATACGGAATGTATTAGACCAGCCCGGTAACCGTTTTGGCATTGGCAGCCGCAGCCGGCAGCACGACATCCGGGACATCCTTGCCATAGGCAACAATCTGGATGGACATGGTGTACTTCTCGATATCCATGGAAGCGCCGTTCGAATTCAGCTCCGATTTCATCATCGCCTGTATCAGCTCGTTAAAGTAATCGGTCATATCGATATCCATTTGCAGGGGCATGTAGGTCTGCGGATCATAGTAGACAACCGACTTGATGCCCGATTTGGTTTGGATATCGGATAGCTTCAGGCCAAGCTGGCTGAGCTGTTCCTCAATGCCTGCGGATTTGAGCGCCTCCATCATTTCGTCTGCGCTGATTTCGCCCTCAAGGACAACGGCGTCTTTCCCGTTGATCTTGCGGATGCCCTTATTTTCAAAGACTTCTGCGTCTGCCTGAAAAGCTTCGGTAAAGTCATTGGTATTAAAGGACCGGGTGGATTGCTCACGCAGCTGCTCAAACTCCGTCCCTTCCAGATCAATGATCTGTTTTTGCCACTGGCCGTCCGCACCCATATACACCGCGCATTTGCCGTCTTCCTCAATCATATACATATCCATTTTCTGGTTTTGCTTCTCACCCATAGCCTGCATTTGCAGATCCATATTCATGGCCATTTTGAACGGGTCTGCCTTTGCTGTGAGGTCAGCGCCAAGGTTCATATCAATGCTCGCGGATTCCCCTTGTGCTGTCGCACTCATTTTTATAACCGCCGTCATTTTTGCCTGAAGATCCTGTTCGGAACTGTTGGTCGAAGCAGTTTTGGCGGCCGAGAAAATCTCACCCGGAGTCATGTTGGCAGCAGACTGCCCGACTTGGCTGATGGTTTCCGGCTTACTGCTGCTGGTCGTGCTGTTGGTCGTGCCTTCGCCGCAGGCCGCAAGGGAAGTTGCCAACGCAGCGGCGATCAATAAGGCACCGATTGATTTTTTCCATTTCATCATAGAGTCCCCCTCAATATATATAATTCATTTTATTATACTGCATTTTCCCATGAAATGTCAAGATTTTATCACATGGGCAACGCAGCTCCCCGAACCGCTTCCCCCTTGATTTTATCGGCCGTTTACGTTAAAATGGAAATACTTATCCCCTTTGCCCCAACCTTCACATGAAAAGGAGTAAACTCTCATGGCTATGGATAAAAATAAAGCCCTTGAAACCGCTCTTGCCCAAATTGAAAAACAGTTTGGAAAAGGGGCCGTGATGCGTCTTGGCCAGAACGAAGCCATGCACGTGGAAGCGATTTCCACAGGTTCGTTCTCTCTGGACCTTGCCCTTGGAATCGGCGGTTTGCCGCGCGGACGGATTGTGGAAATTTTTGGGCCCGAATCTTCCGGTAAAACCACCCTTGCCCTGCATTGCATTGCACAAGGACAGAAAAAGGGCGGGAATGTCGCGTTTATTGACGTGGAACATGCCCTTGACCCAGTGTATGCACGTGCCCTTGGCGTAGACGTGGATTCCCTGCTGGTGTCCCAGCCGGACACTGGCGAACAGGCGCTGGAAATTACGGAGGCGCTGGTACGTTCCGGGGCCATTGATGTCATTGTCATCGACTCGGTTGCCGCACTGGTGCCCCGGGCGGAAATCGAGGGCGAGATGGGCGACAGCCATGTTGGCTTACAGGCGCGCCTGATGTCGCAGGCTCTGCGTAAGCTCGCGGGTGCGATTTCCAAATCCAACTGCGTTGCTATTTTCATCAACCAGCTACGCGAAAAAGTGGGCGTAAGCTATGGCAGCCCCGAAGTCACGCCGGGCGGGCGCGCTCTGAAATTCTATGCATCGGTCCGCATTGATATCCGCAAGGGCGAAGCGCTCAAAGTGGGTACGGAAATTGTCGGTTCGCGTACCAAGGCAAAAGTAGTAAAAAATAAAATTGCCCCCCCGTTCCGTCTGGTGGAATTTGATATTATGTATGGCAAAGGCATTTCATGGACGGGTGAAATTTTAGACCTTGCTGTGCAATTGGATATTATCAAGAAGGGAGGGTCGTGGTTCTCATACGGCGATACGCGTCTGGGACAGGGGCGCGATAATGCCAAGGAATTCTTAGGGCGCGAAGAAAACGCCGCGACCCTGCATGAAATCGAAGAAAAGATCAAGCAAAACGAAAAAGCCCTCTTTGAAAAGCCCGCGAAACCTTCCAAAGCCGCAAAGGGCAAAGGGAAACAGGTCGCAGCGGAACCGGAGCCGGAAGCAGAGCCACAGGAAGACCCCATGCCACAGGAGGAAACGATTGATGTTTCCCCGGAGATAGAGGAGGAAGTCACAGTGCCAGAGGATGCGGTGGCAGAGGAACCAGCGCCAGAACCGAAAAAGCCCCGCCTGAGCCCGAAGGTCAATATTGATATCACGGTGGACGACGACTGATGCAAATTACTGCCATTGAAAAACGCCGGAAATTTTTTTCCGCCCTGTTTCTGGACGGCGAATTTGCCGCCAACATTGATACGGAAACCCTCCTGAAATCGGGCCTGAAACTGGGGCAGTCGATTTCCGAGGAGGAATTTGAGGAACTCAAACAGGCTTCTGATGCGCGGCGTGCCAACGAAAAGGCGCTTTACCTTCTGGAGTACCGCAGCCATTCCAAAAAGGAACTCATTGATAAAATCCGCCGTACCACCACCTTAGAAGCTGCCGAAGCTGCCGCCGACCGCATGGAGGAGCTGGGGCTGGTGGATGATGAGGATTTTGCGCGCCGGTATGCCGCAGAGCTTTTGAACCGCAAAGGTTTTTCGGTTTCCCGCACGGTCTACGAACTGACGCACAAGGGCATTGACCGCGACCTGGCGCAGGAGCTGGCCGAGGAACTCGCCGATGATCCAGAAGAAAAAATCCGCGCCATCATTGAGCGCAAATATTTGCGGCATCTGGACGATGAAAAGGGCATCCGGCGCACGGTCAACGCTTTGCAGCGGCTCGGCTACCGGTATGAGCAGATCCGCCCTGTGCTGGATGATTTTCTCGAGCATGGGCTGGAAGATTAGCCCCGGATGATTGATAACTTTGAATTGAGGTTTTGATATGCTATCTTATACGGTTGGGATGGTCAGCCTTGGCTGTTCCAAAAACCAGGTTGACGGCGAGGTCTTGCTGGCGTCTTTAAAAAATGCCGGGTTTGCGATCTCTGCCGATCTCAACGCGGCCGATGCCGTGATCGTCAATACGTGCGGCTTTATTGAGAGCGCGAAAAAGGAATCCATCGACGAAATCCTCAATATGGCCCAGCTCAAACAGGAAGGCAAACTCAAGGCAGTGATCGTCACAGGCTGCCTTGCCGAACGCTACCAGACCGAAATCCGCAAAGAGCTTCCGGAAGCCGACGCGGTATTTGGGATCGGTGCAAACCATCAAATTGCCGGGTTCCTGACGCAGATCCTCGAGGGCAAATCCATGGAAGTCTTCCCGCCAAAGCTCGAGTTGCCTTTGCAGGGGGAACGCATCCTTTCCACGCCGCCTTATTCGGCGTACCTGAAAATTTCCGAGGGCTGTGATAACTGCTGTTCGTACTGTGCCATCCCGCTGATCCGAGGACGTTTCCGCAGCCGTACGATTGAGGATGTGGTGGAGGAAGCCGGGCGGCTGGTCGCAAACGGGGTACGCGAACTGATTGTGATTGCACAGGATACGACCCGGTTTGGCGAGGATCTCTATGGCAAGCCGGTTTTGACGGATCTGCTGCGCGAGCTGTGCCGCCTTGAGGGCCTGCATTGGGTCCGCTTGCTGTACTGCTATCCCAACCGCATTTCCGATGAACTGCTCGACCTGATTGCCTCGGAGCCGAAAATCCTCAAGTACATCGACTTGCCCTTACAGCATTGTTCGGGGCGCGTACTGCGGGATATGAACCGTTTTGGCGACCGGGAGTCGCTACGTGCGCTGATCCGTAAAATGCGTGAAAAAATCCCGGGGCTTGTGCTGCGTACCACGTTCATTACGGGTTTCCCCGGTGAAACATTAGACGATTTTGAAGAATTAGCCGAATTTGTTCAGGAAACCCGGTTTGAACGCCTTGGCTGTTTCCCCTATTCGCAGGAGGAGGATACCCCTGCCGCGGAATTTGAGAACCAGATTCCAGAGGAGGAAAAACAGCGACGCGCAGACCTCATCATGGAAATGCAGATGACCATTATGCAGCAGCTTGGGGATGGTCTTTGCGGGGAAACGCTGGAAGTGCTCGTGGAAGGGTACGACAGCGAAACCGGCTTCTGGTACGGGCGCAGCTATGCCGATTCGCCGGATATTGACGGCTCGGTGCTGTTTACCGTGTCCGGGGACGCCCCACCGGTTGGTTCCTTTTGCAAGGTGCAAATTGACCAGTGTGTTTCCTGTGACCTGATTGGCTCCCTGCTGCAAGCGGAGGGACACCTATGAACTTACCCAACAAATTAACCTGCCTGCGTATGGCGTTAGTCCCCTTTTTTGTCGCGGCCCTGTTTGCGCCGTTCCCGCACCACTGGCTGGTGGCTGGGGTCCTGTTTGCCATAGCGTCCGTCACCGACCATTTGGATGGGCGCATTGCCCGCAAGTACCATATGATTACCGATTTCGGTAAATTTATGGACCCACTGGCAGATAAAATTTTAGTCCTGTCGGCGCTGGTTTGCTTTGTCGCCATGGGCTATGCGGAGGTCTGGGCAGTGCTGGTGATCCTTGCGCGGGAATTTATGGTCACTTCGATCCGTCTGGTGGCGGCTGGTTCCGGGAAGGTCGTGGCGGCGAACTTCTGGGGCAAATTTAAAACCATCAGCCAGATAGCCGCGATTGGCGTGATCCTTGCGCTCCAGTATGTGCAGGAACTGGTGCATTTACAGTTGATCCCAGCGTTTTTTGTCGGCACGCTCTCCTCCGGCTATTTCTTTACGCTCATTGGGCATCTTTTCATTTTGATTTGCACGTTTTTTACGGTGCTGTCCGGTGCGGTGTACCTCAAGCAGAATTTTCATTTCATCCGCAACGCAAAATAATTCGTGCAATTCCCCGCAGTTTGTAATATAATAGTTTTATATGAAATGTCTGCGCCCCCTATCTTGAAAGGAGTTTTCCATACTATGTTCAGGCAAATGATCGAGGAAATTGATTCCATTATCGAGCGTGACCCAGCTGCCCGTTCCCGCCTAGAAGTGTTCCTGCTGTATTCGGGGTTCCGCGCGGTGCAGTTTTACCGGGTTGCCAACTGGTTTTACCGGCACGATATGAAACTCACCGCCCGCTGGATCTCCCAATATGCCCGCCACAAAACCGGGGTCGAAATCCATCCCGGCGCCAAAATCGGCAAGGGCCTGTTTATTGACCATGGGATGGGGGTTGTGATCGGCGAAACCACGGAAATCGGCGACCACTGCACCATTTATCAGAATGTCACCCTGGGCGGCACAGGCAAGCATCATGGCAAACGCCATCCCACTTTGGGCGATAATGTCATGATTGGTTCCGGCGCAAAGGTCTTAGGGCCGTTTCGCGTGGGGGACGGCGCACGGGTCGCAGCGGGTGCGGTGGTACTCGATGCGGTGCCGGATCACGCGACAGCGGTAGGGGTACCGGCGCGGGTGGTGCGGGTCAACGGCGTGAAAACCAATACGCTCGATCAGGTACACGTAGCGGACCCTGTGGCGCAGGAGTTGTGCCGGCTGCGGTACGAGTATGAAAAGCTCCAAAAAGAAATCGAGGAACTGCGGGCTCAGCTGCCCTCTCAGCCTGAGCCATGCAGTCCGCCAAAATCTATCCCCGAGGAGGCCGGCGACCATGAAAATCTTTAATACCCTGACCCGCCAGAAAGAAGAATTTGTACCCATCACGCCCGGGGAGGCGAACATTTACGCCTGCGGGCCTACGGTGTATAACTTCATCCATATTGGCAACGCGCGCCCCATCTGCGTGTTTGAAACCCTGCGCCGGTATCTCGAATACCGCGGGTATCAGGTGACGTTTGTGCAGAATTTTACGGATATTGATGATAAGATTATCCGCCGGGCAGCCGAGGAACAGTCCGATTTCCAGACGGTTTCCCAGAAATACATTGCAGAGTACCAAACCGACGCCAAAGGGCTCAATATCCGGCCGGCCAGCGTCCATCCGCTTGCTACGGAAAACATGGCAGAAATCCTTGACCTCATTGGGAACCTGGTCGAAAACGGCTATGCGTACCCGGCGGAAAACGGCGACGTTTATTTCCGTACCAAACGCTTTCAGGAATATGGGAAATTATCCCACCAGCCGCTGGATGATTTACAGGCAGGGGCACGCATCGGGGTTGGCGAGGACAAGGAGGACCCCATGGATTTTGCGGTTTGGAAGGCGGCAAAGCCCGGGGAACCGTTTTGGGAATCGCCGTGGGGCAACGGGCGTCCGGGGTGGCACATTGAGTGTTCCGCCATGGCGCGGCGTTACCTTGGGAAAACCATTGATATCCATTGCGGCGGGCAGGATTTGATTTTCCCGCATCACGAAAATGAGATCGCGCAGTCGGAGTGTGCCAACTGTGCGCCGTTTGCCAATTACTGGATGCACAATGGCTATATCAATGTGGATAACCATAAAATGAGCAAATCGCTCAATAATTTCTTTACTGTCCGGGAAGTGGCGGAGCAGTTTGGGTATGAGCCGATCCGGTATCTGATGGTGGCGTCGCATTACCGCAGCCCCATCAATTACAGCATCGAGATTATGGAACAATGCAAGGCTGCTTTAGCCCGGCTTTACAATTGCCGCGACAATGCACAGTTCCAGCTGGAAAACGCAGGGGCCGGGCATCCGGACGAGGGGGCATGGAAAGAAGCATTCCTGTCGCACAAGGCGCATTTCCTCGACGCCATGGAGGACGACCTCAACACAGCGGATGCCCTGTCTGCGCTGTTTGATCTTGCCAAGGATATGAATACGCATCTTTGCGCGGCAAACCAGCCGTCCAAAGACATCTGCCAATTTGCGCTGGATTTGTTTACTTCCCTTGCCGATGTGCTGGGGCTTTTGTACCAGAAAAAGGAAGATTCCTTAGACGCAGAAATCGAGGAACTGATCCGCCAGCGTACCGAGGCGCGCAAAAACAAGGACTGGGCCACAGCCGACCGCATCCGGGATGAGCTGCGGGCACGCAACATTGTACTGGAAGATACCCCGCAGGGGATCAAGTGGAAAATCGAAGAATAAAAAAAGTCCGGGCAACGTGCAGGAACCTGCCGTGTTTGCCGGACTTTTTCTTTTTTATTCTGCGGTAATGGCGGCCGTTGTTGCATGGGTGACAGCGATGAGGTCAGCGGGCGTTAGCTCGACTTGGATGCCGATTTTGCCGCCACTGACCACCATCTGGGAAAGCCCCTGACAGGACACATCCATCACCGTACGGTACTGTTTTTTCATGCCCACAGGCGAACACCCTCCCCGGATATATCCTGTGACCTTATTGATCTCATCCACGCGGATGAGTTCGATGGTTTTCTCGCCCACCGATTTTGCGGCTGCCTTGCGGTCCAGCTCCTTGTGGACCGGGATCACAAAAACATAATAATCGCCGCCTGCCCCTTTTGTGACCAGCGTTTTAAAAACGGTTTCCACCGCCTGCCCCAGCTTTTGTGCGACTGATACCCCGTCGATGTTTCCGTCCCCACACTCGTAATGGTGTGTTTGGTATGCGATTTTGGCACGTTCCAGCATCCGCATGGCGTTAGTTTTTTTGTCTTTTTCCATGTTGGTTTGCCCTCCTCTTTTTTTCTATTATAAAGGAAAGCAAAGCCGGAATCAAATGGGAAGCAGGGAGAGCAAGGCCGCAGATGTGGAAATTACAGCGAGCAAGCCCACGACCACCCAAGCCCTCACTTTCCCAAACCCACGGTTGCGGTATTCGCCCATGATTTCCTTGTTGGAAGTCAGCAGGGTCAGGAAGATGAGGATGGGGGTCATCAGGATGCCCCCGAGTACCTGTGCGAGGACAGCAAGATGATTGAGGGGAAGCCCGGGGATCAGGACAACGCCTGCTGCGATCAGGACGCTTGCAAAATAGATCCCATAAAATTTAGGCGCTTGCCGGATGCTTTCATTGAGGCTTTTCGACCACCCGAACGCCTGCGCGACCGACCACGAGGACGATAACGATACGGTAATCGCGGCAAGAATCCCCGCGTTAAACAGCCCCAGCCCGAACAATAGGGCGGCAGGGAAGCCGAATTGTTCGCCCAGCGCCTGTACGATCTGGGCGGGGCCTGCCTGTTCAATATCCGTGCCTTGGCTGGAGAGCGAGGCGCCGATCACAATAATACACACCGCAATCAGCACTTGGCAGACACAGCCGATCACCGTATCCAAACGCCCATGGCGCAGTTCCTTTGCAGCAGTCCCTTTTTCCAGATACGCGCTGTTTTGATAGAAGATCATCCACGGGGCGATGGCGTTGCCGACCAGAGCAATGAGATACCACAGCACATTCCGCCCCTGCCCTTGTGGGACGCCCCAGAATAAAAAGGCATTGCCAATGTCCTGCATACTGGGCCTGACGAGAAAGGCTACCACAATAAAGACAACATTGAGCAGGCCAATAATAATGGCAATCCGTTCCTTTTTGGCGTACCCGCGGTACAGGGCAATCGACAGGACCAGCCCCAGACCAATCAGCACCGCACCCCACATGGGAATGCCGATCATCACCAGCCCGGCGGACATGCCGATAAATTCCGTAACCAAGGTAATGAGGTTTTCGATGAACAGCGAGATGACCTGGTACATCATCCAAAACTTGCCATACCGCTGGCGCACCAGTTCGTTATAGCCCTTGCCCGCGACGACACCCAAACGCATTGCCATTTCCTGTACGGTATAGGTGACGATGACCAGGCAAAGGGTGACAGGCAGGAAAATGCCATATCCAAATTTCGCGCCTGTGACAGCATAAGAGATAATCCCGCCTGCGTCATTATCGGCCAAAGCGCCGAGCAGGCCGGGCCCCAGTACGCTCCATAACAAAAACAGCCCGCCTTTTTTCCCGTTACCCTCCCGCACATGCTCCCCCTCCTTTTGCTCGCATTTACACGTGTTCCATCTTATGTCACAGCAGCAAATCGGTGACTTGCCGCCGGAAAACGGAAATTATGAAAAGTAAAAATTTTTTCTGATACAAATTTCGACAAAACGGAATGGCAGGGTTAACCTGACATAAGAAAAACAAGTCTCAGGCAGCATCCTGCTTGAGGCTTGTTTTTTGATCCATGGATTCGCAGGTTTTCTGTGCGCCAAAATTTTCCACAGGTGATTTGTATGGGAAGAAAGAAAAAAATTGCATAGACTTTCCATTCTGGCAGATAATAAGAGTCGTAGTCTTATTACGATGAAAAAGGAGGAAATAAATTTGAAGGCCACTGGTATCGTAAGACGTATTGATGACTTAGGCCGTGTGGTGATCCCAAAAGAAATCCGTCGCACACTTCGTATCCGCGAAGGGGACCC
>CATJNB010000220.1 GCA_949741605.1 uncultured Eubacteriales bacterium
CATACGGCGTATAATAGAAAGAAAACAAGACAAAGGAGGACAGGGCAATGCTCGGAGGAAGCCTTTTGGAAGCACTGCTACGCAACAGCGTAGGGTACGGGATGATTTTGATTGTCTTTTTGATACTGGATCACCCGCGCCTGCCAGCAAAACAGACAAGGATTTGTTACATTTTCTTTTTTGTCTTTTCCGTGATGCTTTTCAGCCTGTGGTATTTATACAGCCCTGGGTGGTTTGTGCGCTTGGCGGGCCTCGTGGTGATCTTCGTGGCGGGCGCATTCTGTGTCTTGATGAGCCGGGATTCGATTTACTTATCCTGTTACAAACTCTCCCTTGGCTTTTATTTCATGACCATCACGGTCGTGTTTGGCGTAGACGGGTCGCGTATTTTCTTTTCCTCAAACCCATGGGCGGATATTATCCTGCGTTACCCGCTCGCGGCGGGGATTATTTTGATCGTCTGGATGCGGCTGCGTCCGGTTTTCATGGAGAACGGAGAGTATCTGCGGGAAATGGACCTTGGCAGTTCGATTACGGTGGTACTCTCGCTTTTGATCACCTCCTTCCTGACCTTCTGGCCGGATTCTGCCAAGGAGCTGTCTGCCCAGAGGATTGCACGTATTGTCGTACTGCTGTTTTTGGCAGGGATCATCCAGATGATGGTATTCCACATTTACCTGCACTGGGGCAAAGAAAAGCGTTACCGGATAGAAAAAGAGCTGCTCGAAATCAACGAACAGCTTTTGCGTAACCAGCTGGAGCTGATGCAGGAATCGCAGCAGGAGGCGGCACGCATCCGGCATGACGCACGCCACCATTGCCTGATGATCGCGGAGTACATCCAGCAAGGCAAAACGGACAAGCTCTGGAAGTATGTGCAGGAATACCAGGAAGACATTGGAAAAAGTGCGGTAGGATGGATTGGCGGCAACGAAACCGTGAATGGGGTGTTATCCATTTATGCACGTCGCGCACAGAAGAAAAATATTGAAGTGAGTATTCAGGTAGACAGCATCGAAGACTTAGCCATGCGGGATATTGATTTAGTTGCGCTGATTGCCAATGTGTTTGAAAACGCGATTCATGGGTGTGTGAAATCGAAACAGACAGCCCCGCAGATTCACCTAACCATTCACCGCAGGGAAAAAAAGGTCGTGTTCCAGTGCCGCAACACCTGCTCCAAACAGGTCCGTTTCCACAATGGCATCCCGACCTCCGATAGCGGTTCTGGGATTGGGGTTTCGAGCATTATGAAAATTGCCTCATACTACCACGGGGAAGTGGATTTTGCCGTCAAAGATGGGATGTTCATCGCCAGGATTTTATGGAACATTTCCAAAGCACATCTCACCCCCATGCCAACGGGTTACAATAGGAAACATCCGGTCCTCCATGGCAACCCATTACCGAACCCCGTTTTGATCCGTTTGGAGAAAATCTATCAAAAAAGACAAGCAGTCACCCACAATATTTCTTCTGGGTACTGCTTGTCTTTTGTTTTTTTATAACGTAAAAACAGAGTTACCTGCCTGTATTTTCCAATACAGCTTGTCCGCCTGCATACCAAAAATTTTCTCCTTTTGCTTGATCTGTTTTTAATAATATGCGCCACTAAACGCAGATTGTGTTCAATCAAACGGTTACGCGCAGCCCGACGTAAACTTGGATTGCCACTTTTCATGTCTTCCAG